>CAYJTJ010000009.1:9780-28357 GCA_964372835.1 uncultured Nitrospirota bacterium | reverse complement strand
ATCGCACCCAGCCGCACCTTCTCGTATGGCGTCGGATACATCGAGGTGCAATGCATAAGCATCAAAGGACAATTGTGCGATCGGATGATCCGAACGGACTCGGCAATGGATTGGAGATCGTTCATTCCGGTGGAGAGGATGATCGGCTTTCCCATCCGGGCAATATGATCGATCAACGGATAGTTGTTGCACTCCCCCGAGCCGATCTTGAAAGCGGGCACGTTCATCGAATTCAGCCGGTCGGCGGCCGCTCGGGAAAAAGGGGTGTTTAGATATATGATCCTCTTTTGCTTACAGTGCTTCTGTACCTTCGCCTCTTCCTCGGCCGTCAACTCGCACCGCTTGATGATATCCCACAGCCGCTCGGAAGAAATCTTCCCGGGAGTCATGTCGGTTGGGATCATCTCCTCCTCGGTGATGTGGCATTGGAACTTCACGCAGTCGGACCCCGCCGCGACGGCCGCATCCACCATTTGGATCGCCTTCTCAACGCTCCCTTCGTGATTGATGCCGGCCTCGGCAATGATGAACGGCGGGAATTGTTCTCCGACAGACCGTCCTGTAATCTCCAGTTGCTTCATAGAAATCTTCCCCCAGTTCCTAAAAGACAATCTCTACCAAGCCATCAGCCCCCCATCGACAACATAGATCTGACCGGTACAGTAGCAGGAAGCGTGGCTGGCCAAGAATATGATAATTCCCAATAAATCCTCCCGGTCGGCCATTCGGCCCATCGGAGTCCGATTGGCGTAGCGACGGACAAACTCCTCATCGTGCCCATTAAAGACGCCGCCCGGCACCACCGTATTAACGCGGATACCGGCGGATGCCCAGTAGGTGGCCAGCCAGAGGGTCAGACCATGGATGCCGGCCTTGCTGGCCGAATAGGGCGCCATTGATCGGAACGGCATTCCTTCATAAATACGGTGGTCCGGCCCCACCATTCCATAGACGCTTGAAATATTGATAAGGCTTCCTCCGCCCCTCGCCTTCATGGCCTTCCCGCCCTCGCGGGCCACCAGGAAGGCCCCCGTCAGGTTCGTCCGCATCACCTCTTCCCAGACCGAAAGTGGCAAATCCTCAAAGTCGCCAAATGGGTTGCCACGGGACTTCAGATATTCGCCGGTCGCAGCCGCATTATTGAGCACGATGTCAATTCCGCCGAAATGCTTAACACCCGCTGAGACCGCCGAGACCACATCCTCTTCCCTATTGACGTCGCAGACAACTCCCAGAATATCCACCCCCAATCGCTTTCGCAATTCCTGGGCCCGGGCCGACGGATGGCGTTCCCCCACATCCGTCAGCACGACGTTTGCACCGAGTTCGGCCAGCCCCTGGGAGTAAGTCCAGCCCAGCAGGCCGGTTCCCCCGGTCACGAATACGACCTTCCCTTTGAGGTCAAGAAGCCGCTGCCCCAACGGCTGATTTGGATCACGCTCCTTGGACAATATTTTTCCTCTCCAGGCGGCGCTTCATTAGACACTCGATCAGCTCAAAATCAAACTCACTGTCCACATCCAGGCTTTTGCCCGGACCGATATCGTAGCCTTCGGTGAGACCAGACAGAAGGCCGGTCCCACGACGGAGATACTCTGGGGAGAGCACATAGATCGAAGCGACATGCTCAAAGACCTTCGGTGCATCCTGCCGACGAAGAACCGGGTTCGGCAGAGATTTGCAGACGCGCAGTGATCCGTTCTCATATTCCACAAGGTTAAAGTACGGATTCTTTCTCGCCTCGCAGATGGAAAATACGGCATCCACCTTCGATTGCTGAAACTGCCGGATGGCGCGGCTGATATCTTCAATATCCCGCAATGGCGAGGTGCAGTCAAGATCAACGTAAAGATCAACCGGCCAGTTCAATTTTGCTTCACAGAACTCCAAAGCATGCTGCCAGACCTCCCACTTACCGGCCTGATCGGTGGCCAGCTCCGGAGGGCGCATGAATGGCACCTCCGCACCATATCGTAGCGCGACTTCGGCGATCCGTTCGTCATCTGTCGAAACAATTACCCGGTTGATCTCTAGACATGCCAGAGCTTGTTCAATGCTCCATGCGATGAGCGGCTTTCCCAGCAAGGGACGGACGTTTTTCCCCCTCAACCCCTTTGAGCCGCCGCGAGCGGCGATCACACACAGGATATTCAATCATCCCTCGGAAATAGAAAAGGTCGGGCTCAGGGCTTCCGGTTGGACGAATTTCCGATCCGATGAAGACCGATGAGCGGCCAATGCGATCCGTTGCACATGGAGGCCGTCTTCGAACGGAACCGCTTTCGTCACTTTCTTATCACGTAATCGAGAGAAAAAGTGGCGCATATGCGATAGGAACAGGTCGTTTCGAAGAAATCCCTTTGGAACACGGCTCATGATCCGTGGTTTGGCGCCCCGAACCGTTAAGGTCACGGTCCCCCTCCCATCCTCCCAGCTCAACCGTCCTTTGCTTCCCACGATCTCGATGGAACGATGATAACTCGGTCTGAGATAGTCCATATGAACCTGCGCGAGCAGCCCCGATTCAAATCGGAGGCTCATCTGCGCAATGGATTCGGAGTTGATCTCGAGATCCGAGGTAAACCCCAACATGGCTGCCACCTCCTGAACGCGTCCAAACCACCACACCATCAGGTCCAATTCATGCACCAGATCCAAAACGACGCCGCCGCCCTGTTCACGATGTGCGCTGTAACTCGCCCGGTAATCGGAATGGGGTCGCCAATCCGGAAGATATTGTCCGACCACCGCACGGGCGAAGTACGGCCGTCCAATGACTTTCTCGTCCAGGATTTTTTTTATAGCCAGCAAGTTCGGATGAAACCGCATCATGCATCCGATTTCAACCACTAGGTCCCGTTTCCGGATCAACTCCCCAAGCTCAGCCAGACCGGCCATGGAATGCGATAAAGGCTTTTCGATGAAAAGATTAAGACCCTTCCGCGCGGCCGCCAGGGCCGTCTTAACATGTTGATCCGTCCGATTGGCGATCACCACCGCATCCGGCATCGTATCCAACGCCTCCTCCACGGAATGCACGACATCGACATTCTCACCGAATAATCGTAGGTCGTCCTTTCGATCCTGTCGGTATCGATAGACCGATACCGCTGCCCCCAGATGAGCAATATTGCGTATGTGACGGGAGCCAATCGAACCGGCCCCTACCACAACCAACCGGAGGGAACTCTTTTTCATATATTATAAATATCGGCCTTGTACTTTTTAAGGTTCTCCGGATCGGAAAACCACTCGACCGTTTTCACCAGCCCCCGTTTCAATCCGTCACGTCCGCCGTATTCCGGCTGCCATCCCAACAGATTTTTCGCCTTCGTGGTATCTGCCCATAGCCGCTCCACCTCGCTTTTCTCCGGCCGACGTCGTTCACTAATCACCTCGATTTCAAGCTCTTTCCCCATGATTTCAGAGATGAGCCGGGCCGTTTCCCCAATGGAAATCTCAAAATTACTGCCCAAATTGATCACCTCGCCGACGGAACGATTCGACTCCGCGGCCGCGATAAAACCCCGCACGGTATCCGAGACGTAGGTGAAATCCCGCGTTGGATGCAAAGCCCCGAGCTTGATTTTCCCCCGTCCATTAGAGAGTTGGGTGATGACGGTCGGAATGACCGCACGCGCCGACTGACGGGGCCCGTATGTGTTGAACGGGCGCAGAATCGTCACGGGAGTGTTGAAGGCATTATAGAAAGAAATCGCGATCTGATCCGCGCCGATCTTCGAGGCCGAATACGGCGATTGACCCTGGAGAGGATGATCCTCCGTGATGGGAACAAACTTCGCCGTTCCATAAACTTCGCTGGTGGACGTATGAACAATCTTTATCACATCCCACTCACGAGCGGCCTGGAGAATATTTAAAGTCCCCTTGACGTTGGTATCCACATAACTGATGGGGGATTGGTAGGAGTATGGAATTGAAATCAGCGCGGCCAAATGCAAAATGACTTCACAACCTTTCATCGCCTCCTTGACGTCGTTCGGGTCACGGACATCACCGGCAACAATGTCCATCTGTTTTCGGACATCGTGGGGCAAATTGTCCAGCCATCCCCATGAATTAAACGAATTATAAAGGACGAGGGCACGGACGCGATGCCCTCGACGGATGAGGTCCTCCGCTAGATGCGAACCGATAAAGCCGTCCGCGCCGGTTACAAGAATCTTCTTATTTTTCAGGTCCACGACTCATCGCCCTATAGGGCGCTTGCGATTTTGGGTTCCCCGCCATCACGTCTTTGAACCAGCATGACCAGACCCACCAGCAGCCACATCATCATGGCCACCTCGCTATCGCCAAAATTGGCCTCAAACATGCCGGCGATGTGAAATCCGATAAGCGCAGCAAAACCGCCCGCCGCAATCGCCTTTAAAAGGTCGGTTTCCGAATTCCTCCAGGCGATCCAGGCCTCCTTGAAAAACAGATACCATATGTAAATGAACGCCCCCAAACCCAAAAGACCTTTCTGGGCAAGCTGGGCGAGGAGATTATTATGCGGATGGGATTTGGTCTCTAGGCCGTACTTCTGTCGATACACTTCCGACGCTCGGCCATAATTGCCTGAACCCACGCCCAATATCGGATTGTCCTTAAACATTTCATAGGTCACTTTGGCCATGTTGATTCGGTCCCGATTACTCGAAAAATTAGGATCGCTAATACTTTTCACACGTTGGGAAAACGCCGGCTCCAATCCTGACATGATTAATAATACGACGCCCAGCGAAATTCCGATTCCAATCATGGCCTCCTTCCCCCGCATTAACCCCAGAACCACCAAACCGGCCAGCCCGCCCAGCCATGCGCTCCGGGTATACGAGAGTACCAAGGCCGTAAGAATTGCAATAACCGGAAAGCTCCACCACGTCTCATCCCAAAATCTCCGCCACCAGAAAAAGAGGGCGACTCCGAAAAGTCCCGCAAGCACCATTTGGCCGGCAAACGTCATGGAGTGAGAAAACGTGCCTAATTCC
Source organism: uncultured Nitrospirota bacterium (assembly GCA_964372835.1). Taxonomy (GTDB): domain Bacteria; phylum Nitrospirota; class Nitrospiria; order JACQBZ01; family JACQBZ01; genus CAYJTJ01. The sequence goes on along the minus strand of CAYJTJ010000009.1, from coordinate 23,363 downwards.
CGGCTAACCGAACCGATCCATCGATCCGTTTCGACTATATCCATAAAAAAATAAAGTCCAGGCCAAAAATGCTGGCTGATGCCATAGCCGGCGTTCACGCCGACGGCGATCAGCAGAACCGCTAGCGTTCGCTCCAGCCAGCGGCGGTCCACAATCGTGTTAACAACAAGCAGATAAATCGCTACATGCCAGAGCGAAACGAACTGTCGGAGGCTGCGTGCCGGATCAACCCCAAATAATCCCGTGAATAGATCAACGGTCAAAAAGACAATAACGGCACCATCCAGCGGAGTCCCTCTCCAGACAGTCTGCCTAGTCCCCAAGGCAATCAGCCACAGGAGAGCCCAAAGCCCAAGCGCGATGTGGGCCGCGGCAATTGAAAAGGAGACGCCCAATATAAATAATAGAACACACCACGGTAGGGCCGCAGGAATCCAGATCAGTCCTTTCCCTTCCTTTCCGATAAAGAATCTATTCTGGGCCTGCTCCCCTTGATGCATTCTCACCTTGTTTGCAAGCTGATCGTCGCCTTTCGACCTCGGCCAAAACAGGCGTGTTACCGACGTGCCCCATTCAAAGGCCTTCAGTTGGCCCCTTTCATTCTCGAATTATTCTTAATTCGATCCAAATACTCAATAAAGAAGGCCACCAGCACGGTAATGATCAGACCTGACAGACCGGCAACAAGGACGTTTAATGCGATCTTGGGTCTCACATTTTTTTGGGGAATAACAGGCGGCAAAACAATTCGCGTATTCTCGGAATAGGCCCTCGAGGAATTGCTCAGCTTGACATCCCGCAACTCTTTCATGAACTGGAGCAACTGGCTTTGCTTCTGCTCAAGCTGGGCCTGCATCAGGATGATGGCGGGGGCGCTCACCTGGGGATTGGTCCGCTGGTTTTTTATTGACTGATCGAGTTCTCGGACGTCCTTTTTGATTGCCTGAATCTGGCCTTCAAGCTCTGACTGATAATAGAGATGTTCCTTCATCAGTTCGTCAAACACCCGCTTATGTTCTTGAATCAAAATCTCCGCGGTGGCCTCCGCCAGATCAACCGCTTTAACCGGTGAATGGGCTCGGGTTATAATCTCCACCAGGAGCGGAACAGCAACGCCGGATTTTCGTCCGCCCTCGACCGTCCTGGCTTCTACAACTTTGGCATTTTTCATTTCAGAGGCCGTCTGACGAAGCATGACTTTTCCCCGGACCTCATCCAGATAAGCCACGCTGTTGATGATTTCTGAGACACGGTAAGGATCATCGATGGATTTTTCCCCCACCCGACCAATGATAAGATGAAGACTGGTTTCATAAATTTTCGGCATAGACAGGCTGACAAAGAACGCGGCCACCATACAGGCGAGGGTTCCTGCTATGATCAAATACCGTCTTTTCCATAGTAGTTTAAAATAATGAATTAAATCTATTTGTTCCTCATGATTCATGAGTTTTTTATCTCTCCTTTTTTATGATTTTTTCAAAACCGCAGATCGCTGGTTTTTAAGACCGGTTGCGGTATTCTTATACCAAGTTTTTGAAAGAAAATCAAGGCCTTTTGTGGCGTTTCCCTAACTTTTATTATGAGTTACCTATCGTCGAGAGTCTCCCGGCTTGTTCGATGAATCGGTATTTCTGGATACCGTCCGTAGGGTCATCTTGGGTCTATCGGATTTTCCCACTGTTGTGGGTTCGAAGGTTCATCTCGTCATCGAAAGGAAATTCCGAGCCGACGAGGGGAAGGGTCTAAACTGGGATGAAGGGCATAGTACCATCCAAGCGAATTTGACTTTCCGAATGCCGATGTAACATTCAGAATCTCAGAAGTCCTATGGAATCGAGGCATCGCTCGGATAAGGGCATCGAAATGGGTGGTCCGATAGCCGAAAGACTCCGGGGGAATCTTCCCTCGGGGATTGAAAAAGATCAGCTGTTGTAACACGCTCTGAAAGGATTCTCTATTCTCCCCGGCGAACCACGGCCAGCTCGTCTCTAATGTATCGTTCGATCGCTATCCGATCATCCTCCGCACCGGCCTCAAATCTCAGCACAAGTGAGGGCTGCGTGTTTGAGGCTCGGACCAATCCCCAGCCGTCTTCAAAGACGACCCTTACCCCATCGATCGTGATGAGTTCACGAATGCGCGGCCGGCCCGTCGGCGGCGCCTCTTTAATTTTTTCGAACTGCTTTACCAGTCGTTCGACGACGCGGAACTTTTGGTCGTCCGGACAGTCGACGCGGATTTCGGGCGTCGAGAAGGTTTTGGGGAGATCGGCCAGAAGGTGGGACAGGGGTTTCTTCTTGTCCGCGAGGATCTCGACCAGCCGACAGCCGGCATAAATCGCGTCGTCGTAGCCAAAATATCGATCGGCGAAGAAGATATGCCCGCTCATTTCGCCCGCCAGCACCGCGCGGGTCTCTTTCATCTTCGATTTGATCAGCGAATGACCGGCTCGCCACATCAGGGGACGGCCGCCGTGCGCCCGGATATCTTCGTACAGGACCTGGGAGGCCTTCACCTCGGAGATGATCACGGCGCCCGGATTTTTCCGGAGCACCTCGCGCGAGAAGATCACCATCAGCTGATCCCCCCAAAGAATCTCTCCCCGCTCGTCCACGACGCCGAGGCGGTCGGCGTCTCCGTCATACGCGATGCCCAGATCGGCTTTTTCCTTCCGCACGGTCGCGATCAGGTCGCGCAAGTTTTCGGGAACGGTCGGGTCCGGATGATGATTCGGAAAACGACTGTCCACCTCACAGTATAGTTCGATCACCTCGCAGCCGCAGGCCCGGAGGGCCTGGGGACCGGCCAGGCCGCCCATTCCGTTTCCGCCGTCCACCACCACCTTCAGCCCTCTCGCACGGACGGACTCAAAATGTCGCTTCAAGTAATCGAGATAGAGGGAAATCGCCTCCTGGCTCTTTACGGGGGCCGACCGACCGAATTCAAAATCACCCGCCTCGATCATCCGCCGGAGTTTCTGGAGGTCCTCGCCATGGAGGGATTCCTTTCCGATGCAAAGCTTGAACCCGTTATACTCGGAGGGGTTGTGGCTGGCCGTGATCATCACGCCCCCCTCGGTGGGAAGATTGAACAGTGCGAAATAGAGCAGGGGGGTCGGACCCACGCCGATGTCCGTCACCTCGATCCCGGTCGACGTGAGGCCGGACACAAGCTTCGAGAACAGCGCGGGGGAGCTCTCCCTCCCGTCCCGCGCTACGACGATCCGGCTCAGGCCCCGGCGCCGAAGCGTCGTCCCAAATGCTTTTCCGATTCGTTCGGCGAGATCCGGCGTGAGGTCTTTCCCCACGACGCCACGGATGTCGTACTCCCGAAATATCTGGCTCATTCCCTGACCGCCTCCCTATTTACTCCTCAGCGCCGGCGCCCGTAATCGTCTTGGAACCGGACGATGTCATCCTCGCCCAGGTACTCCCCGTTCTGGACCTCGATGATCTGGAGCGGGACCGCCCCCGGATTTTCGAGGCGGTGCTTCGTCTCGATGGGGATGTAGGTGCTCTCGTTGACGCCGAGATCGAAGACCTCCTCCCCACGCGTGACTCGGGCCGTCCCGGCCACCACCACCCAATGCTCGCTCCGACGGTGGTGCAGTTGCAGCGAGAGACGCGAGGTCGGATTCACGACGATGCGCTTGATCTTGTAACGATCCCCGTTCTCGAGCACCGTAAAGCTGCCCCAGGGCCGCCAAACCGTCCGATGGATGAGGTGCTCTTCGGCATTCCGTTGCCGGAGGATGTCCACCATCTTCCGGACGTCCTGCACCCGATCCAGATGGCAGACCAGCGTCGCATCCTCCGTGTCCACGACCACCAGCCCCTCCAATCCGATCGTCGCGACGAGCCGTTTGTCGGCGTAGAGGATCGAGTTCCGGCTGCCCAGATCGATCACGTTGCCGCTGGTCACGTTGCCCCGCGCGTCCGACCGGCTGATCCGCTTCAGCGCGGACCAGCTGCCCACATCGCTCCAGCCCATCTCAACCGGAACAACGGCAAGATGATCCCTCATCTTCTCCAGCACCCCGTAATCGATCGAGACCGATTCCAGGCCTTCGTACACTTTTTCAATCACTTTTTCTTCCTGGGCCCCCTCCGGAGTTTCGGCAACCGCCTCCAGCCCCATCGCCAGTCGCGGCTGGAACTCCCCGATCGCTTTCAGCAACGCGCCGGCCGTCCAGACGAAGATGCCGCTGTTCCAAAAATACCCGCCGCTTGACAGATAACGTCGGGCGGCAGAGAGTGAGGGCTTCTCGGCAAACCGGCTGACCCGGTAGGCCGGAGGCGGGCCGGGAATCGCAGGACCCCGCCGGATATACCCATAGCCTGTTTCGGGATAGTCCGGCCGAATCCCCAAGGTCACCAGCCAGCCCTTCCGGGCCAGCGCCTCGGCCGCCCGCACGGCCCCAACGAACCGAGCCGGTTTGAGGATGATGTGGTCCGACGGCATCACCAGCATCACGGCCCCCGGGTCCCTGCGGGCGAGTTTCAACGCGGCCAGCCCGATCGCGGCGGCCGTGTTTCGCGACCGAGGCTCGGCCAGAATACGCCCGTCCGGAAGCGGCAGAACCGCCGCCGCCTGGCTTCGCACCGCATCGAACTGCTGCCGGTTCGTCACCACGAGGATCTGATCCGGCGCCGTCACCCGTTGGGCCACGAGGAGGGTCCTCTGGAGAAGGGTTTCCGCCCCGACAAGACGAAGAAGCTGTTTGGGGTAAAGCTCGCGGCTCAACGGCCAGAACCGGGTTCCGCTTCCCCCCGCGATCAAAACGGCATAGAGGTTCGACTTCTTCATGGTTTTTCTAATCACGGCATCACGACTTTGCTTCCGGCACGGGCCGTGTCGGACGCTTCGGCCTTCTTTATCCCCAGCAGCTCCCGGTAGAGATCCTCGGTTCGTGCGACCATGGTTTCAATCGAGAAGTTTGCCTCCACGAATTCGCGCCCCCGCCGACCCAACCGCCGGGCCAGCGGGCGGTCGTTCAATAATCGGAGTATCGCCTCGGCCAATCGCACGGGATCCTTCGGCGGTACGAGAAGCCCCGTTTCGCCATCCAAGACGACCTCCCGATTTCCGCCAACGTCCGCGGCCACGACGGGGCAGTCCATCGCGAGGGACTCCCGCAGTACGCCGGGAAGCCCCTCCCCCGACGTGGCGGCATTCACCGAAACGTCAAGCAGCGGATAGAACCGCTCGACATCATCCCGGAATCCCGTGAAGTTCATCTGCCGATCGATCCCCAGTCGCCGTGCCGAGCGCCTCATCACGGCCCCGTAGTCGCTGTCCTCGCCGATCGAAAGAAATCGGACGCGGGGATTCTCTTTTAGTATCAGGGCTGCCGCTTCGAGAAAAACGGAGTAGCCCTTCCAGGGACGGAGAGCGGCCACGCATCCAACAACCGGTGTCCCCTCGTTGAGCCCCAGCTCCCGACGGAGGACCGGATCCGGTGCGGACGGCCGAAACCGCTTCAGATCGATCGCCCCGTAGATCGTGGTGACCTTGGAAACAGGGACCCCGGAGGCCACCAGTTCATCCTCCACGCTCTTCGCCACGGCAATAATCCGGTCGACCCCGGCGACCCACTTGGCCCATCGGAAGGGATGTCTCCGAAGAGGGAACGACACTCTGCGCGTGGCCACGACGACCGGGACCTGGGTCGTGACCGCGGCGAGAAGTGCCAAGGTATGCGGCTTGGGCTTGTGCGTGTTTAGGACCTGGATCCGATGGCTCCGCATGATCTGTCGGAGCCGTAGGACGGCCATAAGATCCCACTGTCCCCTCATGCGGACGGTCTCGACATAAATCCCCTCACGAACCGCCTTCCGCGAGAGGGCGCTTTCGGGAGGGCAGGCCAAGACCACGTGATGGCCGCGTTCGCGTAGGGCTTGGCTTAAAAGAAAAACCTGATACTGGCCGCCGCTCCAGCCCTCGCCTGAATTCACCTGGAGGATTCGAAGATGATCGGTCATCGTTACAAGTTAGCAAAAACCGGGGAGAAGATCAAGGCGACGGGACATTCGACTCTCCGGTTTGTGCTTCTCAAATTCCCTCATCTGTGGTATCCTTCGGACCATGCGCCAAGCGGGTCCCCTCCGATATTCCGTCTCGATCATCCTCGCGACCCTCCTCTCAGCGATCCCCGTCCTGGCCCAGAGCCCTTCGGGCGGCCGAATCGTCGTGGCCGAGACCTTCGATGGGCTCGGACCGGACGGGTTCCCTCCCGGCTGGTCGCTTAAGCAGTGGTTCGGCGGAGGCCACGATGTTCAGATCATCTCCGAAGGAGGCCGCTCGGTCCTCCGCCTGGCCAGCCGGAAAAACAGCTTTGGGATATACAAAAAGATGGATTTCAATATCAAGGATTACCCGATTCTAACCTGGCGGTGGAAGGTCACCCGTCTTCCCGAGGGGGGCGACGTGCGGGACCGGCGAACGGACGACCAGGCCGCTCAGGTGTATGTCATGTTTCCCCGATTTCCAACGACGATCAACACCCGTCTTGTCGGATACATCTGGGAGAACAAAACCCCGTTGGGCCTCCAGGTCACCTCCAAAAAATCTTCAAACACCCGTTACATCGTCCTCCAGAGCGGGCCCGAGAAGCTCGACCAGTGGATCGAGGAACGGCGGAACGTCGACGAGGACTACAGGCGGCTTTTCGGCGAGGTTCCCCCGCAGGTGGGCGGGGTCACCCTCATGATCGATTCGGACGATACCCAGTCGTCCGCCGAAAGCTTCTTCGACCGAATCCAATTCGAGAAGCCCTGATCCTCCCTCCATGGACGCCCAGAGGCCCAGCCTTATCCTCAATCCGGCGGCCGGCCCCCTCTGGAGGCGACGGAAGGCCCGCCGACTGATCGCGCACATACGATCGCTTTATCCATCGCTGTCGGTCCACATGACCGAACGGGGCGGAGACGCCGAGCGGCTGGCCGCTTCCCTCTCGTCCGGCCCTTCCGATCTGATCATGGCCGCGGGCGGGGACGGGACCTTCAACGAGGTGATCAACGGAATGAAGGGCTCGTCCACCCCATTGGGGATCCTTCCCATGGGGACCGGAAACAGCCTGGTGCGCGAACTGGGGCTCCCCGTGAATCCCTTTCACGCCGCCTCCGCCATCCGGCAGGGGGATCCCCGTCCGGTCTATCTGGGCCGGATCGGAAATCGCCTGTTTGCGCTGATGCTGGGGGCGGGCTTCGACGCCTGGGTGATCGGACATGTTTCGCCGTCGAATAAACGGTGGGGAATGCTGTCGTATGTCATCGCGGGCCTGGCGGGACTATTTACCTACGGCTACCCCCTCATTTCCTTCCGCGTCGACGGGAAGGAGCATCTGGGCACCTCCGGGATCATCGCCAAGGGTCGATGCTACGGGGGACCCTTCGCGGTCGTACCGGAGGCACGCCTCGATCGGCCTGAGCTGGTGCTCTGCCTGTTTACCGGCCGAGGACCGATGACCTATCTTCGGTATGCCCTCGGCATCATGGGCGGACTCCACGCCCGGATGAAGGACATCCGGTTCTATAAAGGAACCGAGATCGTCATCGATTCCTCCGTCCCGCTCCATGCCGACGGGGAGCCGGTGGGTCGCGGACCGATTCGCGTGACGATTCATTCGGCCGCGCTCAATATGGTCTATCCCCCCTCCCGCCCTTCCGGGTCACCCTAGGTGCCCTCGTCTTTCTGAATGTAACCCCAATCCAGGAGGATTTCCCGCACCTCCGGGTGGAAGGCCGGTCTCTCGGCCGCGGAGGTCACGTAGTCCAGATATCCGGTGCGCCATAGAAAAACGGCCGTTTCGTTCCGAGGATCATAGACGGGCGATTTGAGAATTCCTCCGGCGGAGCCCAGCCAAGCCAGATCGGACGGCCCGATCGGCTCCCCGGGCCGGATGAGACCCGGGAGGCCCATCGGCCCTCCCAGGAGGCGATCGGGTGAAATAGGATCGCCATCCATCGTAATGTCAAGTCGAAATCCGGCCCCCGGCGGATCCGTCTCAAACAGGAATCCCGCCGAGCGCCCCCCCGCCAGGTCCGAGCCGAACCGGAGGACACGATCTCCCTCAAGGAGCAGCGCGACCCCTCCGTAATCGGCCTCCATGCTGGGCCGCGCCGAGATAAACCGGATCCGCCCGCCCGATCCATCGATGAGCGAGACCCGTCCCGAAAACGAATGCGGCGTCGGCCCCGATACGAGACGGACATGGTTCAACATCAAAGAGGGAGGCATCGTCCTACGGGCCAGCGCGCGCATGTCCCGGAGGCGTATTCGATCCGGTTCGTCCTCGGATGCGGCGAGATTATTCCGTTCATCCGGATCCCGCTCCAAATCATACAGTTCCTCGCGGACATGGACTCGTCGCTCTCCCGCGGGTCCGGCCCGGAGGATCCCCCGGGCCGGCGGCTCGCGGTAAATGTATTTGTATCCGTCCTTTACGATCGCTTTCATGTACCGTCCCTCGGCGTAGATCGGCCTCACTCCGATTGGATCGCCGGACAGGAGCGGAACGAGACTTTGGCCGGGAAGGCCGGACGGGACCGGAATTCCGGTCACTGCGGCGATCGTCGGAAACACATCGACGAGGCTGACCGGATCCTCGATCATCCGATCGGCCGGGATTGGGCCGGGTAACCGGAAGATGAGCGGCACGCGGATTTCCTCGTCATAGAGCGTGTATCCATGGCGGTTGAAGGTCCGCAGACCGCTGTCGGGCAGTCCGTAATCATGATGAGGACTAAATACCTGGCCGTGATCCGCCGTGATCACGATCAGCGTGTTATCGAGAAGCCCGAGCCGTTCGAGGGCCGTTCTCAATAGGCCGATGTACTCATCGACATAGGCCACGCTCCCGTGATACCAACTGTGTCGATCATAACCGGCGATCTCCCGGAGGCCGGCGACCTGGAGCAGGTTCTTGATCGGCGGCCGGTACAGCCCATGCGGCGAATTGTAATTAAGAAAAAGAAAGAACGGCCGCCGGCCGGCTTGGGCCAGCCAACGAATCGCACGATCCGTGAGATCCACCGTATCCAGCGTTGAACGGTTGTTGTGATAGATCAGGTCGAACCCCAGATCGTATCCGATCCCGCTGAACTCAAGCAGAAAAGGATTGTTGGCGAAGGCCGCCGTGACATAGCCCATCCGTCCCAGATGTTCGGGAAGGCGGTCCGGCGAAACGGCAAAGAAATGTTCCAGTTCAAATCGACTCAGTCCGCGTTTTCGGTAGTGGAGACCGATCTCTCCGGGATATCGGCCGGTGAGGAGTGCGGTTTCGGAGGTCCGTGTATCGGTCGAGGCCGAACGGGCCCAACGGAAGATCGTCCCCTCGCGGGCCAACCGGTCCATGTTCGGCGTGGCCCCGACGAGGGATCCATAGACCCCCATCGCGTCGGGACGCATCGCGTCCACCAGAATCACGAGGATATTGGGAAGGTCCATCCGGTTCTCCTCCAGGACGACGGGATTTCCCCATACCGCGGGGACGGGAAACTCGGACGATCCGGAATCACTCGTCGATAATGTCAACCGAACGGTCCGACCCCCCCACCGCGAAAGATCCAGCGTGGATTGCTCCCACCCGCCGTATTTTCCCCGAATATCCGGCTCAAGATACTCCCGAATCGACGGCCAGAAACGGTCTGGCCTGGGCCGTGGGTGGGCCCTGATCTGCCGGTCCATCAGCGTCTGTCCCATCCCGTCCCTATCCGCGTCGGAAATCCGGACCGTGAATCGGGCCGAGGACCGGTCGTCTGTACCGAACACGGCGGGGCTTAACGCGAGCCTCCCCTTGTCCGGGACTCGGAAAATATAACTCAGGTCGGTCGGCGTAGGGGCAAAAAGACCCGGAATCGCCTCCATCTCGCCCCGCTTGATCAGGCCGATTCCGGCGGAAACCCGCAACCCTCCCGGGTCCGGCGTTAGGACGGCGTCGGGATCCTTCGCAAGGGCCGATCGCGCCGAACTCCAATCGGCGGACCGCTTCTGATTCGACGGCACCTCGTCCGCCAGACGGTACGCAATCCTTAACCCTCCTCTCTGCGCCGCTTCATCTTGATCGAGCACGGCCAGCGGATCCGGCAGCCGGCCCGGCCTAGGATAGACGAACAAGACGTAGAATAACATCAGCGCAACGGCGAGACCGGCCGAAATCATTCCGGCCCATTTCAGACCCCGGATCCATGGACGGAGAGATCGAGGATTCATGGAGGGCCTTCATTCGGTATCGGGAGGCGGTAGCCGTTCCGGACGGCGTATCCGGATCCGCCCCCCATCCAGTTCCAGAGCTCGGCCCGGAGCGAATCAAAAATCTCGGCATGCCGCTTTGGATCCAAAGGGTGTTCGTCGGCGGGATCCGCCGTATGATCATACAGCTCGTACCGAACTCCCTGGCGCGTCGGCATCGAGATTAATTTATAGCCGCGGCTTAAGACCATCCGATGCTTCGCCGCCTCGATCAGGTCCCGATACTCCTCCTTCAGGACGATCTCATCGGAGCCGGCCGAGTCCACCTCCATCAACCCGATCACGTTGGGGTAATCGAGCCGTTGCCGCTGGAAGAACTGCGGGCCCGAATCGACGAACCAGATTCCGGTCTCGGCAAAGACTGAAAGCCCGAGATCGTCGGCATGTCCGCGGAGCAGGGGCATCAGGCTGACGCCGTCGCGGCGTATGGGATCCGGAACGCCCAGCCGATCGAGCCAGGTCGGCACGAGGTCGACCGATCGCACCACCGCATCGATGCGCGCGGGGTTGGGAGAAAGGAGCGGATCCCGAATGATGAGCGGAACCCGCAGGACGTCGTCCCCGCGAAGGTGCTCCCCGTGCCCCATTCCCCGATCTTCTTCGTAGAGGTTTTCCCCGTGATCCGCGGTGAGGACCACGATGGATCGTTCCAGGATTCCGTTTTTCTCCAACGCCTCCAGAATTCGGCCGACCTGGCGGTCCACGCCGGCCACCGCGCCGTCGTAAAGACCGCGGACCTGGCGGATGTCGTCGGGCCCCACGGTTTCGGCCGTGTTAATCAGGTTCGGCTTATGGTATTTATACGGCCCCGCATACGCGGGATCGGTAAAGCGGGCGTAGTCCGGATACGGCGCGGCATAGGGAAAGTGGGGCGTCGAGAAGAAAACGAGTAAAAAAAAGGGATCGTCTTTCATCTCCCGGATCGCTTGAACCGCTTCTCGTCCCAAAACCGAGGGATCGGAGGCAGAAACAAGCTCACGCCGCTCGGGAAACAATGCCCGCCCCCACGGATTATCAAGATACGGGATCAGAAACGGGTGCAACTCAAGCGAGCGTATTTTCAGCAGCATTGGAAAATTGAATGTGGGGGCCTGGATCCGATCGAATCCAAGGTCGATCCGTGTGAGGACATCGCCCGAGAAATCCGATATCGCTCGTGACCGGTAGCCGGCGCGGGCCAAGACGCTCGCCAGTCCGACGGGCCCCCGTTCGCGATCCTCGGCGGTCGGGAACATGTGGCGCACCCCGTGGTGATCCGGATAGAGTCCGGTCAAAATCGTCACCAGGGAGGGAAAGGTCCGGGGAAGCGAGACATAGGCCTGCCTGAAATCAAATCCGTCCCGGCAGAGGCGGTCGATGGAGGGCGCGATGGACGCCCGAGTCCCGTGACAGGAAAGCCGATCGGTCCGGAGGGAATCGACCACGATCAGGATCAGGTTCGGCCGGCCCTCCCCGGCCGGATGGGAAACCCGTCCCGACATCAGGGCTACCGCCCCGATCGCCAAGATTCCCCCCAGTACGAGGGTCACGGAAACCCTTCGGAATGACGCGAACCGGAATCGTGCAAACCGGGGGAGGCCGAATCGATAAACGGCGAGCAGGAAGCCGGCCAATAGGAAAACCGCGGCCATGAGGTTTAATCCCGGGAGGGATAGACGGTCGGTCAGAAAAACTTGGAGCCCTCGACGGAGCCCACCGGTGTCGTAAAACCGCTCGGTGAACAGCTGGGGTTGGATAATCATTCCCCGAAAACCGACATAGAGATGGATCACAACCAGCCCCGAAACGACAAGGATCGTCGACCGGCGGCTTAAGATCCGATTTTCATTGGACCCCTCAAGGAAAAAAAGGACGACGCCCACCGCCGTCCCAAGGCCCAATCCGATTCCGGCGTAGGCCGCCGCGATCCGGAACTGGTAGAGGACGATTCGACCGAGGTATCGTTCCGAGACCAGGCGGGTGAGGATTTCGTTCTTGACGCCCATCACCGAGAAATCGCTTCCGGTAAGGAGGGAGACGAAGAAAAACACGAGGTAGACGACCAACCCGATCAGCGCGCCTCGAGCGGCAAAGGACAAGACGGAACCGCGCTTGCAATCGGACGCCGTTGTGTTAGGATAGGCGGACATGGACCCGGACTACCAACCCTTCGACCGCACCGAGGCGCAGGGAATATGCCATCGATCCCTCGTGCCCCGCCTCGAATTCTTCACCGAGGGATTCGAAACCTGGCTTACAAACCAACCCGCCACCGTATATCTTAAGACGCCGAACCTCGTCGCCCGTGTTCTCCTGCCGGCCGAAATTCTCGGAGAGGAATCCCCTCGCGGCCTGCCCGCCGCGGCGGGCCTGCCGGTCGTCGTGAAACGGTTCGGCTGGCGGTCTCCCCTCCACCGACTGGCCGGGCGGCTGACCCCATCCAAAGGGATTCGCGCAATCCGAATCGCCCTGATCCTCCGCAGGGCCGGCGTACGAACGCCGAAGCCGCTGATCGCCTGGGACCGGCGGCACGGGCGCGGCCCGACGGTGAGTTACTATATCACACGAGAGATTCCCGACGCCATCTCCGTCCGCTCGATTCTGACCGAGTCGGGCCCGGCGATTGGACCGCACCTCGAACGCCTGGCCCGACTGGTCCGCGGAATGCACGACGCCGGTATTTTTCACCGGGATCTCACGCTTGGAAACTTCCTGGTCGAATCCGGTTCGGACTCACGGGAGGCAGGCCCCGGGCTTATCGACTTAAGCCGCGCGATTCATCTACCGCGTGTTCCCCTCCCGATCCGGCTGATTGATCTCGCAAGGATGAACCTGAAGGACTCCTGGCCTCCGTTTTACGAGATCTACTGCGAGGGTCGGCCCTCCTTTAGGAGAGGGTGGCCGATTCTCCGGCTGCTCATCGCACTCCGGCGCGGGAAGATGGCGCTCTGGAAAAAGATTCGCGCCGCGACCGCCGGGTCCGACTAAGGCCGATGCTTCTTCTCAAGGATCACGAGGTTCTGGGCATGGAGCCACGGAATCACGGAGGCGACGGAGTGAATTCGAAGGGGGAGTCCGGACAGCTCGGCCTCAAATTCGACATCCCGCATCATCCGGATCCGGCTGGTATGGCCCTTCAACCGGCGGAGAACGAAATGGAGGGCATTGTATCGGTAATAGGAAAGGATCACGAAACGGCGCGAGACCCGGGCGATCTCGCCGAGGATTCGGGCCATCTCCTCCCGCGCGAACCCGTGGTGGAATAAACGCATCGTAAAGGTCGCGTCGAAGGACCCCTCGCGAAACGGAAGATGCCGGATATCCATAACGACATAATCCCCCCGGTGGCC
>CAYJTJ010000009.1:8086-9680 GCA_964372835.1 uncultured Nitrospirota bacterium | reverse complement strand
CCTCGCGAAACGGAAGATGCCGGATATCCATAACGACATAATCCCCCCGGTGGCCCGATTCGACCAACCGGTCGCGGGTCCGACCGACCATGGCGGACGAGACATCCGCGCAGACCAACCGTGAGCCTTGCTCCGCGAACAGTGTCGAGAACCGTCCATAACCGCAGGGCGCGTCCAGGATTTTCATTTTGTGAAGGCCGATCTTGCGGATCATCTCCAATACGATCGCTTTTTCGCGGCGATCGACGAACTTCTGATCCGGCGTGCCGTATCGGCTCCGTTCATACGTCAATAGATCCTGATCATCCACGCGGGCCAATCGGCCTCCCTGCGTTTACCGGGGCACAAAATCTCGATGGATTACATTGAGTAAAGATGATCATCCCGGGCGCTTTAGCGCGGCCTCGGTGGACAGGCGGGAGGCGATCTCCTCCGCACGCCGGGCGGCCTCGCGAGGATCCGAATGAACCGCCAACAGGTGGCCCATCTTCCGACCCGGACGGACGGTCTGTTTCCGGTAATCGTACAGACGGACCCCCGGCATCGAGAAGAGATCCTTTTGGCCCCCCATCGATCGGACCCAGAGGATCTCGGGGCCCAGGATATTCACCAGCGCCGCAGGGGAAAGAAGCGGCGCCGGCGACACGGGCAGCCCGGCCACAATCCGCACCTGCTGGTCGAACTGGGATACCGGGCATACGTCCAGTGTGTAGTGGCCGGTGTTGTGTGGCCGCGGTGCGACCTCATTGACCAAGATCTCCCCGTCCCCCTTCAAAAACATTTCGATGCCGAACACGCCCGGCCCCTCGAGACTCGCGACCACCTCCCGCGCCAAGGCCCCCGCCCGACGGGCCTGTTCGGGATCGATCTCCGCCGGCACGAGGCTGATCCGGAGAATTCCGTTCTCGTGCCGATTCTCGGAAACGGGGTAGGCTAAAATCCGGCCGGAAACATCCCGGGCCACAATCGCGGAGAGCTCCTTCGCGTCAGGGACCCACCGCTCGAGGATCCATTCGATGGGTTCCAGTGGTCTCCCCGACGAACTCCTCCAGGTTGCCGCGTCCTCCGACCGATCCAGCCGCCACTGCCCCCGCCCGTCGTAACCGCTGGTGGTAGTCTTGAGCACGCAGGGAAACCCCAGACGACGGGCCGCCTCGGTCACTTCCCCGGCATCCTTGATGGATTCGAAGGGCGTGACGGGAAAGCCTCTTTTCTCGAGATAGCGCTTCTCGGAAATGCGGTTGGCAAACAGTCGGAGGATGCGGCTCCCGGGATAAACCGGCGTCTCGGCCTCAATGGATTCGACGAGCGGGACGGGGATGTTTTCCCATTCATACGTCGCCCCGCGCGTGCCCCGGAGAAAGTCCGTGAGGGCGGAACGATCCGTGAATTCCGCGCAGATGAACTCATCCGCCCATGAGCGGACGGGAGCGCCCGGATCCGGATCCCAGGCCACCACCTCGAACCCCATCCGCTTGGCGGCGGCGGCAAAAAACATCCCCAGCTGGCCTCCGCCCAAAACGCCGTACCGCTCCGAGGATTCGCTTCTCACTGCCGTTTTTCAATCACGGACTGGGTCTGATCGGCTCGGAAG
>CAYJTJ010000009.1:3269-7986 GCA_964372835.1 uncultured Nitrospirota bacterium | reverse complement strand
GGGAAGTCGCTCTTGCTTCCGCCCACGATGCCCACCCGGGGAGACGACCTCGTGGCTTGGGATTTTTTGGGACGATTCTTCATGCAAGGTCACCCGGCCGCGGCGCGCTGGAGCCGGTCCATGATGGCCCATCCGAGCCCCCTCTTCCGGACCCGCTCCACGAGGAGGATTCGGATCCCGGCTCGTTCCGCCTCAAGAAGCGAGGCGAACAGCCCCGAGGCATAGTCCGAAAGGGTTTCAAATCGGCGATAAAATCCGACCCGCCTCGGGGACCGCAGGCCGTTTTTTCGACAGATGAGGCCGATTCTTCGTCGGGCATGCTTTAATTCCCCAAGACGGGAGGCCCACGGTCCGGGATCCACCAGAATCATTTTCACGCGGGGCGCGTAATGGCGGTGCCGCAACCCCGGTGAACGCGCCGGGCCGGAGTCGCGATCCCCGTCTTCGATCCGGATCCTTCCGATGACGGCCGCGATCGCTTCGATCGTGACCGCGCCGTGGCGGAGCAGCCGCGGAGGCCGCCGGGTCAGGTCCAAAACCGTTGATTCCAACCCCAGGCGGCAGGGGCCGCCGTCCAGAATCATGTCCACCCGATCCCCCAGATCGGCCCGGACGTGATCGGCGCGGGTCGGGCTGGGCCGGCCCGAGCGATTGGCGCTGGGCGCCGCGATCGGCTCGCCCAGTGCCCGGATCAGGCGCTGCGCGACCGGGTGGGCCGGGCAGCGGATCGCGACGGTATTCAGGCCGGCCGTGACGGCGCCGGGCACCCGTTTCGAGCGCTTAAGAACCAGCGTCAACGGCCCGGGCCAGAAGGCCGCCACCAGCGGTTTCACCGACCGGGGCGGCCGGCGAACAAGCGAAAGGGCCTGTGCCCAACCCGGTACGTGAATGATGAGGGGATTGTCAACCGGACGACCTTTCGCGCCAAAGACCCGGGCGATCGCGGCCGTGTCGCTTAGCCGCGCGCCGAGGCCATACACGGTCTCGGTCGGAAAGGCCACCAGCCCCCCCCGCCTTAAGATACGGACCGCCTTAGACATCGCGGCGGTGGCGGCTCGTTCGTCCGAACGACTCGCCGGCGAATTCGACATCAGCCCTTCCAAGTTCACGCCGCGGACACTCCTCAGGTGAAATTATTACGAAACCGATCCTCGAGATTGTCGCTGAGGGTAAAGATGATGACCCGCTCTCCCGTCTTCGTGCTGATGTCGGTGTGCAGGCTGACCACCTTGAACGAGGTGATCTTCTCGATGACCTCCGAGAGAAGTTCCCGGGCCTGTTCCAAAAGATTGGAGCGCAGCTGCTTGATCAGATTCGTCCCCTCCGGATTCTTCGCCAGCTGCTGCTCGGCCTGCGTGAGCACCCCCTTGAGCCGGACCAGGATAAGATCCCCGATGATGAAGGACCTCGTCTCGTGCGGCCCGCGTCCCATGTATTCTTTTTCAAACTGGATCAGCGCGTTGCTGATCTCGGTTTCGACCTGTCCCTTCGATCTTCCCATACCTGATTTGGCTCATCCCTTCCCGCGGTCCAATATATCATTCCGTGCCGATCACATCAAGGCAGACACGCCGACTTTTCCCGGGCGTGATCCGATCGGGCGATGACCTCCTCATAGAAGGCTTGCGTCTTCCGCGCCCTCTCCGAGGGCGAAAACTCGGATTCCACCCGCTTGCGGGCCGCTTCGTTCATCGTCCTTAACCGTGGGCGGTCGGTTAGAAGCGCGACCAGGCAGGCCGCCAGCGGCTCTTCGTTCTCCTCGGACAGCAGATGCCCGGTCACTCCTTCCAAAATCGTCTCGGGCAGGGCTCCCACATGAAATCCCACGACCGGCCGACCCACGGCCATCGCCTCCAGTGCGGCCCGGCAAGACCCGTCGCTGCCCGAGGCCAGAAGGACCGTCGCATCCATTGCGGCGTAAACCTCCGGTAGATCGCGATCCCGGTAGCCCGCGAGGTGGACCCGTCGGGTAAGGCCCAGATCCTCGATTTGCCGTTCCAGTGCGGGCTGATGTTCCCCCCGCCCGACCAGTATGAGCCGGGCGGTGGGCAGGACCCGATTGATTTTAACCATAGCCCTTAGCATCAAGTCATGCCGCCGGTGAGGCTGGAACCGCGCGACCATGCCGATAACCGGCGTGGTATTCCCGATTCCGAACTCGGAACGGATCGGACGGGCATCCAGATCCGGATGAAATCGCCTGACATCCACCGCGCCGTGAATCACCTGCACCGGCGTACCGGTCAGGCGGTAGGAGGCCTTAAGACGAAGACGATCCGATTCACACAGCGTGATGAATCCATCGGTCAGGGATTCATAGAGCCAAGGGCGAAGGGGCCGGTGACGGATCGTTTGAGAATGGTGGATCGTCCGGACGACGCGAACAAACCGGCCGGCCCGGCGGGCCGCAATCGCCCCGAGAAAGTGGTCCACCGAAAGATGGAGATGGAGGATTTCCGGCTTTTCCTCACGAAGAATCCGCAAAAGCCTCAACAGGTCTCCGCCAATGGCGGCGGGGCGGTGCGGATCGAGCCGCAGTTCGGTTTCCGGCGTCACCCCTCGGAGCACGGCCTGGTCGGCCAGAAGCCGTCGGCCGTCGGGTCGACAGAAAAATCGCAGATGATGGTCGGCCGATAGGTCCCGGCAGAGCGAGACGACCCCGTCCGCCGGACCGGTCCACTTGTGACTGGCCAGAAGATGGACGATCCTACGCCGCGTCATCCCGAAACCGTCCCCGCATTGCACGGTAAAACCGCCATAGAAAACGAAGCCGATTCACCTGCCCGTGAATATTCTCTCTGCGAACGGCGGAAAGCCCCCGCTCCGGATGGTGGGTCGTGAAGACGACCTCATACCCGGCCTTACGCACCATCTCCAGATGCTCGACCGCATATGCGCCGTAGGGGTAGGCGAAGGTCCGAATCGGCATTCCGAGCGCTTTCTCAAGATGCTGTTTTGACGATCGAACCTCCGTTTCGACTTCGTCCGGTTGGAGATCCGTCAACCGACGGTGAGTGACCGAATGCGCTCCGATCGACCAACCTGACTTTACCAGCTCGTGGATCTGCTGAACGGTCAGCAACTCATCATCAGGATGATCCGGATTACGGTCCCACCCGGCCCGTCCGCCGAGCTGGCTAGAAACGATGAATACCGTGGCGGTGAATCCAAACGACCGCATCACCGGAAGAGCCTCAGTGAAACAACTTCGGGAGCCGTCGTCAAATGTGATCAGGACGGCGTTGGGATCGGCCTCTTTCTCTCCACGGTAGTGAGCGGCCAACGCTTCCGGGGTAATGCATCGGAACCCCCGCCGAAACAGATATCGCATTTGCCATGTGAACCGTTCGGGCGTTACCCATGTCCGGGGATTTCGGACACCGGAAGGCGGCATGCCGATCTTATGGTACAGAAGCACCGGGATGCGACGGAAAATCGTTTGTGAAGGCGATGGATTCATGTTATTCGTAGGGGCGCATCCGCCTTAGGCGGAGGACATGGCGCCCTGATCCGGGCGTGATGAATCACGCCCCTACATTATCTCCTCATACACCTGCATCGTCTTTTCGGCCACGGCATCCCAGCCGCACCGCTCAGCCGCGGCCCGTGCGGCAAGGCCCAACCGTCCACGCCGGACCGGATCCTCAAGCTGGGCAAGCGCCGACGCCATTCCGTCAATATCTTCCGAATGCTTCAGGATCAATCCGTCATGGCCGTCCGTGATCAGCTCGCTCATCCCGCATTGGGCCGTCACGAGCACCGGAAGCCCGCAGGCCATCGCTTCCAGCGGCACATTGCCGAATGTATCATAGTAAGACGGGAAGATCAGCGCGTCCGCAACGCCGTAAAGCTCTTCGATCCGCTCCGAGAAGGGCCGAATCACCAGTCGATCCTCGATGCCCATCTCCCTTGCGCGTGCCCGATAGGGAACCAGCCGGTCGCCGCCGGCCACCAGGAGTTTTAACTTCAGGGTCGGGCAGCGCATCAGTGCGGTGAAAAGATTCATCAGCCCTCGGTTGATGAAGTTCCCGGATGCAATGAATAGGACCAGATATTCCTGCTCCGCCAGCCCCAGTTCCCTCCGCACGCGGCCTCCGTGAATGGCCCGGAGACCGGGATGGAATCGGGAAGCGTCCACGCCGTTCGGAATCGTGACGATCCGGTCGGCCCGCATTCCATAATGCCGCACAAGATCCCGTTTGACCATCTCGGACAGCGTGATGATCCGCTTCAGACCCGGATTCCGGAACTGACGGGATTCGATCCAGAGATGCGGATCCCACAATGAAAGGGGAAGGCCTCGAACCAGAAGATTGGCTTTTCGGCAGACACGAACCGTCACGACACTCTGAATGGTCGTGTTGCCATGCCCGTGAATGACGTCAAACCGCTCCCGTCCCGTCCTGAGAGCGCAGCCGCGTTTAAAGCTGAGGACCTTCATCCAGCCACCGAGCGGAATCATCGGCACATGACGGAGAATCGGCCGGCCGGAATACGAATTAGGTCCCCTGTTGCAGAAAATGTGAACCTCATGACCCCGGTTGGCCAAGCGGGTCGAGATTTCATGGACCGCGCGGCTTGAACCGTTGCGAAAATTAAAATGCTTTGTGAGCATCGCGATCTTCATTCAACCCTCGATCGTCCGCGAGTTCACGAAATAAGCATGGCCCCGGTATTCCAGAACCTCCATGAACCCCCGATCCGAGAGAAACTTTCT
>CAYJTJ010000009.1:0-3169 GCA_964372835.1 uncultured Nitrospirota bacterium | reverse complement strand
CAGACGGCGGACATATTTCACGGCCTTATCGGAATTCATGACCCCGGATCATTTCGGACCGGATCGCCCTTTTCCGATCGATCGCGGTTACCACCGCGGCCGGTCGTCAGTCGATGGATATTTTTTTGAAGGCGCGAGGTCAGGGATTGGCCGAGAAACTTGAGATAGCCGGCCATCGACCGCGTGATCACGACGCGATAGAAGCTCCGCTCATCCACCTTCCATTTCATCTTGTACGCCCCCCGTCCCCGCATGAAATCAAACTCGCGAATACCGCGGCCGATCCCGTCCTCGATGCATTTGGCCAGCAGAACCATCCCGACGCTGTACTTCGACCAGGCCGGATCGAAACCGGAATGGTAGTAGAATAATTTCCGGTCGTATTCGAACGCCATCAGACCGGCAATCGTCCGGCCGCCGCTCTCCAGAACACCGAGATTCAACCATCCCCGATGGGCAAAGCGCTGAGCGATTTCCTTATGAAACTTCAACGACGCTTCGTGATTTACATCCAGATCCCGTCCGCGCATGGCCAGCCGTCGGATCATCAAACCGAAAAGATCCTCTATTTTCCGATCCAACTCGCCGCCCGGCTGATGAAGCCGACGGAACGCTATGCCGTGCTGTTTTTCCAACGCACGGGTCCGGCGGCCGATATTATAACGCTCGTTGCCTCCCAACCCGGCCAGATAGTCCTCCCAGCGGGACGGCAGGCCGGCGGAATAGCAATGTCCCCGCTCCTTCACCTGGAGATATGATCCGGCAGACCGACTCTCCTTCCGCAGTATTTCCAGCCGATCCGGCGGGACCTGCTCAAGCCATATCAGGTCGGACCCGCCCGATGATAGAACGGCTTGAACGAGATCTTCATAGTCCGCCCCGGTCTCATCGGGCCGTACAAGAAAATCGAGATAGTCGGACTGTCCGGCCCCGATCAGGCGAAGTGTCGGCACGCCATAAGGTCCGATATCCCGGTACAGCGGTGCGAGGCCCGATAATCGGTCCTCCCGCCGCAACGCTAGAATATGAAGCCGGCCGGAACCAAAATGGTCCCACCACGTCGAGGCCCATTCCCAACTCATGAAAGGACTGGTGTGGCCGGACACTCGATACAGGTCAATCCATTCGGATGCCAGGCTTCGAAACGCCACTTCATCACTGATCAACTCGGACTGGATCAAGTCTGATTTTTTTTCCTATTCTTCAGACCTTCCGCGGACTGAGGGGATCATAGATACCGCTCGGCCCAGATCTGAAAACAAAGGACATACCACAGTTTGTCGTGGCGGATCTCGCCGTTTTTCCATTTTATCAAAAGAGCCCTGACCAGACCGGCATCGACCAGATCGGTTCGCTTTAATTGATCCTCGGATAAATACTGATCGAATAACCCCTCCAACTTTCCCCGATACTCCGGATCATCCAACGGGACGCTGAAGCCGTGCTTCGGCCGCTGTAAAAGCCGCTCCGGCACATAGTTGTGCAAGATCTTTTTTAAGATATATTTCGTCTCACCGTTCCGATACTTGTATTCGACCGGCATCTGCGCGACATATTCGACCAGGCGATGGTCTAAAAACGGCTCGCGGCCTTCCAGCGCCACGCCCATGGTCGCCCGATCCACCTTTACAAGAATATCGTCCGGAAGATAACCGATAAAATCGAGATACATCAGCCCGCTCGGGACATCCCATCCGTCTTTAAAATCGATCTCTTCCAGAACGGCCAGTCCTCTTCGGAGTCGGGAGGGACAGAACGCCGTGACTTTTTCGGCTCGAAACTTTTCCTGAAGCCGTCGCATGATCTTCCGTTTCCATCCGGTTTGAGAAAACCATCGGAGGACGGGGTGACTCCAGTCCGGAAACGCTCGTCGGTAGAAGCCGTATCCATGAAAAAGTTCATCGCCCCCGTCGGCCGAAAGGGCCACCTTCACATGTCGACGGGCCATGCTGGAGACCAAATAGGTCGGCAGGGCCGAACTGTCCCCGAACGGCTCATCGTAGAGAAGCGGAATCTTCTCTAAAATCTCGGCCGCCTGCTTCGGCTCGAAATAATACTCGGAATGCTCCGTTCCGAGATGGTCCGCAACTTTTTTGGCCCACGGCGCTTCGTCATAACTTTTTTTCCCGTAGAATCCGATTGTAAATGTCTTGAGCCTTTGACTCGATTGCGATTGGAGCACGGCCGCCACCGTTGAGCTGTCGATTCCCCCGCTTAAAAAAACACCGACCGGGACGTCCGCGACCAGCCGCAGCTTAAACGCATCGATTAGGTGACGTTCAAGCTCCTTTTCGACTTCCGGCTCCGATTGCTGATTCCACTGTTTCCGTTGTTCGTCTAAAAAACCCCGGACATAATGCTCTTTGACGTCCCAATACCTCGTCTCTTGAATCGCACCGCTTCGATCCACCGTCACCCAATGGCCCGGCCGGACTTTTCGGACATCTTGAAAGATCGAATAAGGCGCAGGGACGTATCCATGTTGAAAATAGAGCTGCGCCGCCAGACGGTCCAAAGACTTGATGAAACCCGGATGCTCATGAAAGGACTTGAGTTCGGACGCAAAGATCAACAACCCGTTTTTGTAATACCAATAGAGCGGTTTGACGCCGACCCGGTCCCGGCACAACAGCAACGTCTCGGTTCGCCCGTCCCAAAGCGCGAAGGCCCACATGCCCCGAAACCGGTGAAGGCAGTCCATCCCCCATCGGTCATAGGCCTTTAAGATCACCTCCGTGTCCGAACCGGAATCGAAAACATACCCTTCCCGCTCCAACTCCGCCTTGATCTCGGGATAGTTATAGACCTCACCATTATAGATGATCATCGTTTCGCGGTATCGCATGGGCTGGTGGCCCGATGCCGACAGATCGATGATGGACAGGCGGCGGTGCCCAAAGGCCAGTCCCCGGTTCGGATCGATCCAGCAACCGGCGTCGTCGGGTCCCCCGTGCGTCAATCGATCGCGCATCCGGACAACGGTTTCCTCGATCCCGTATCGACCCTTGTACTGAAAATCCCAAAATCCTGTAATTCGGCACATCGCGGTTCTCGTTTATCCTATGTCCCCTTTTGATTCCATAACTCTTCGGTAAAGCGCCTCGGTCGCCCGGGCCATCGCCTCGGCCGAGAATTCAGACTGCACCCGCGCCCGTCCGGCCTCGCCCAT
>CAYJTJ010000008.1:3181-29698 GCA_964372835.1 uncultured Nitrospirota bacterium | reverse complement strand
ATTTCGGTCCGGGCGTGGAGGACCGAAGATCGGAATGATTTTTCAGGCCTTCCATGCCTCCAAGCGTCGCTTGGGGAGAGCGGAGGGGAAGGGGTTTATTCATTTTATATCGATATGTCGAAATGAAGAAGGCGGTTACAACACACGCAGATTATTACGCCGATAACATCGCGATCAGTTTCGGGACGGTCTCGAACAGATTTCCCAAAATGGGATGCACAATGGGGGACGACCGGGTCTGGTTGAACTTCATCAGGGGAGCCTCGGAATCTTTATTGAAGGAAAAGATCACGGCGCGGCCGCCGATGTAGTCCATGTGCTGGGGAGCGCCGGAGACGCCGAAGGCAAAAATCAGCTTCGGATTGACGCGAACGCCGGTCTGCCCGATCTGGTGCTCAAGCGGCAGCAGCTTAAGATCCTGCGTCACTTTTCGAGTCGCTCCGAGGAAGACATGGAG
Organism: uncultured Nitrospirota bacterium; assembly: GCA_964372835.1. Lineage (GTDB taxonomy): Bacteria > Nitrospirota > Nitrospiria > JACQBZ01 > JACQBZ01 > CAYJTJ01. Next base: position 29,241 of record CAYJTJ010000008.1, on the reverse strand, counting down.
GCCGGACTTCTCAAGAATCTCTTTTAATTGGGCCACCAACCGCATGCCATCCGCATTTCGAACTCCGTATCCCACATCCAAAATCACCTCGGCCGTCGTCAGATCATCGCCCCCAGGCAGGCCGGAGGGGTCGACTCCGTCAGGGGGAACCTCAAGCGTCTTGTCGTCCAACCGTCCTGTGAAAAAGTCCGGGCGGGGATCCATCGGTTGGAAATCGGCCGATGGAACGACCGTCATCCAGGCGCGGCGGGGGGGACCTTCGGAAAGATCGATTCTTCTCCGGAGACGGGCCGAGTAGGCCGGCTGGAAGAGCGCCAATCCCTCGCGCCGCTCGATTTCCGATAGCCCGGTGATGAGGAGAGGCCGCAACCCGTTGCCCGAGCCGGCCAAATAGGCCATCGGATCCGACCAGTCCAGCCCGCCGAGAAGGTGGGCCGGATCCAGTGCGGACCGGAGTTTCCTTAACCACTGGATTTTTCCCCGTTCGGTCATCACCCCCCGCGGCGACGGGATGCAAACGCCCCCATCGAGTCCACTGGATTTAATCGTGCCGAGCGCGGTCCGCCATTCCTCCTTGGGGCCGAGCAGTAGGGCGTAACTTTTCATTCCAAATAGACGCGCCAGCAGTCCGGCCGCTCCCAGAATGGACGGACCGGCCTTGGGCTTCTGAATTTCAAGGACGGCCCAAATCGCCGGATCCGCCGGAAAATGGACCGCCGCGGGTTCCGATGAAAATGGTTCGGCTTTCGTTTGGCGTAAAGTAGAAATATATGCTTTAATAAAGTCAGAAACATCCTCAATATTACTAACCTTTTTAATTTCTATTTTCGAGGCTCGGGTCTTGACATAATGGACCGAGGCGGTCGGACACGCCGGGGTTGAACTCGAGGGAACCGGGATCGTCTCGATCCGAGCCATTGAGGCCTCGATCCACCGATCCAACCCAACCGTTAGGGACGGATCGATTCGGTCCCATGCCAGGATCATGGGCTCCCTCGTCAACCGCTCTTCGGGCGATTCCGCCGAGTCGTTGCGAGCGGTGAGATCCTGTCCATCGGCGCTCACCCCAAGCCGGTCCGTGCGGATATAGGAGCGGGAAAGGGCCCCCGCCACAAGGGGACCCAGCGGCTCCGATCCATCTTCGGCCTCGGCCCCGGCCAGGATCAGGTCATATCTCCCGGATCGTTCCATTTCCGATATGCCCTTGGAAATCATCTCGCCGCCGGCCGCTTCCGCGATCGGAATCCGGTAGGCCGAATCGGCGCCGGAGCCCAAGGCCCATCGCAGCGTCGACTCCTCCTCCTCTCCGCCGGCCATCAGTAGATCGATACGGACGGACGCCCGACTGCGCTGTTTCAGATGGATCGCCAGGGCCAACGCGGCCTCATCCGTGGGATTAATACGCCACACGATCTCAGCCAGTTTACCGTCCATCAGACGGGGGCTGGGCCCCACCTCGGCCACACGCCGCAGGAGGCAGAGGACCCGGATCGGTCGCGAAAGACCGACGGAAGGAAGAAAGGCCTCTTGCGGGGGTTTTTCGAATCGGGCCAGCGCCGCGTCCGCCACGACCGTCTCGGGGGCGTAGAGGCCCTCCGACAGTTCGGCCATGCGCTCTCGGATTTTTCGCTCGAGCGCGGTCAGGCGGTGCTCGCACCGGAATAGGGCCCGTCCGCCGACCTCCCGCAGTGGATCCACATAATCCGGACCGAGCCGGTCTCGGTTCTCCCCTAACCACTCCAGACGGTAAATCAGGCTGTCCATTCGGAAGATCTCGCCGGCCATCTCGGCCATCGGAAAGAACGTGGGCTGCAAAACCGCGTCCATCCAGATGGTATCTCCCCAACGGGAGGCGGCCGTCATGACGGTGGTGCGTAGCTTCTCCTTCCAGGCGGCCAGGCGCGAGACAGAACCGGAATCGCGTATGGTCGGGATCGGGGGCCAGTCCGGGACGGCGGCCACAAGGTCTTTTAGGATAAGGAAACGCTGAACCTCGTTCGTTCCCTCGTAGATGTTTAGAATTCGGGAGTCCCGCCGGATTTTTTCGACCCGGTACCGCTCGGTGATCCCCTCCGGCCCGTAGGCCCGCTCCACCAGGTCAAGGACCTCGTGCAGGTCCTCGGAACAAAGATACTTGGCGATGGCCGACTCCATGCGGACGGAATCCGTTGTCTCGCGGTCGAAGAGCCCCACCAAATGAAAGGTCACGGCATCCGAGGCGAAGAGAATGGCGGCCGCTTCGCCGAGAACGCGGTCCCGCGAGGGGGAGGGTGGAACCTGTTCCTTGGCCTCAAACAGAAGTTTCCTCATCAACGTGACGGCCGCCACGGCGAGCCCGCAGCGGCCGACATTCAGGGTCTCCAGGGCGTTGACCTGGCCATGGCCTTCGTATCCGATGACGCATTCCCGCGGAACCCGCACCCGATCGATCGCAATCTCGTTCGTCGGGGACCCGCGCTGGCCCATCTTCCGCTCATCCGCGCCGATCTTCAGCCCCTCGGAGTGCCGATCCACCATGAACCCGGTGACCCCCTCCCAAGACTGCGCATAAAGGCAGAACTGCGTCGCGATGTGTCCGTTGGTGATCCACATTTTCGCCCCGTTGAGCTCGTAATAATCATAATAGGCACGGCCGGAGCGAAGACGGACCTGTGCGATATCATGAAAGTGTTTCTTCTCTCCACCGAACAGATAATATCGAAGACCCTCGTCCGCATCGTAGTTGTATTCATCGTGATGAAGGGGTGCGATTTCTCCCCCGGGCAGTGTGTAGGCCATGCCGGATTGAGAAGCGTCCCGGTTGAACGCGATTCGATCGGCGTCGATCAGGAAACGGGTCTCGGCCTCGTTCTCCGAACCGCCCAGGGGTTCTTCGGACCGACAAAACCGGTACCGGCCGTCCTCGAGCGGTTCCAGCGCGCGGCTTGAAAGTCGGGCCGTGGTCTTGACCCCTCCGGTGTCGGAACCGGCCGTCGGCTCGGTCAGGGCAAAGGCGCTGATCCCGCGATGGCTCAACCGTTTAAGGAAGAATTCGTGCGCCCGCTTTCTCCGGGGAAGCTCATCGATCGCCTCCGCCACGGTTTTCGGGAGGTGATTGAACAGCTCCCTGGCCTCGATGAGCCCCCGGCGGAAACCGTCGAGGTCACCCCGCTGACCCGCCACGCCGGCGGCATAGAACGATTTTAGAAAATTGGCCGCAAGATACTTCACCACCCGGGTCCGCCGGATTTTAGATTCGATCCTCTCCATCAGTTCCGTGTACTGCTTTTTCAGGCGGGCCGGTTCAGGCCGTTGGAGCGAGGCGATAAGACTTTCCATCTGTGAGGCGATGACTCCCATCCGATCGGGATCCCGGGCCAGCGGTTCCAGTTCCTCGGCGGCCAGCGGTAGTTCCCGTTCAAGCCCCAGGAGGACCGGGGTCGTCCCGATGCTGGTGCTCGCCATGATGACCAGGAGCAGTCCGGCGTCTCCGAATCGGCCGGCCGCGGCATTCAGAATGTAGTACTCGGCCTTCCACCAGCCGCCTCCGCCCATCTCCGGGGGAATGATCGTGGAAAAATATCCCCGGTCTTTAAAGCCGTAAAGCGCTCCCTTGGGAATCCCGTGGATCTTCTCGATGTACCGTTCGACGTGCATTCCGTCGAATTCCTTTCTCCAGAAATTGGAGAGGAACCACTCGTTGGAATCTTTCCAACGGAGTCGCAACACGGGATCATGAATTTGAACCTCGGGGACAAATCTTGGCGTGGACTCATAGGCCTCCCTTAAGAAACGGCCCGAGTGGTACGGACCGCCGGAGGTCGTCCGACAGATCTCCTCGTAGGTAAGGGGCAAAGAAACCGCATCACGGTCGGGGTGCTCCGGAAGGGACGCGATCGGGAGGGGAGACGCCTGTCGGGGCCACTCCTCCAGGTGATCCACCGCCTCACGGGCCAGGCCCACCAGGACATCGCAGGAAGCCGCCTCACCTTCGACCGACCGCCCTTCCTCGATCGCCTCTTGGACCCAGAGAATAATGATCCAGGAGGCCAGGAGCAGCGCGAGCGCCTCGCCGGACTTATCGGGATCGCTTCCGGGATAACGCGCCTCCCAGGTCCGGGCGATCTTCCTCCATTCGCGGACGAGATCCATTAAGGGTCCTTCCTCCAACGCCGCGATCGGGTGGGATGCGCCGTCTCGGAATCCGGCCTCGACCCGGAGTGATTTTCCTCCCCACCGTTCCATCAATCGCCCGGCGCCTCCGAACCCCGGCATAAGGTATGGGAAGGCCGCGCTGTCCCGGTAGGCCCGGGAAAGCAAATCGTCCTCGGAATAGGCCATTCCGCCGAAGATCTGACCCGCGTCGTACCCCATCCCCCCGATTTTCGGTCCGAACGCCAGGGGAGAAAGTGCGATGGCCAGCTCCGGCCAGATCTCCTTTATTCCGATTCCGTGCGTGGATCCCGGACCCTCCGACAACCTGGAGAGAACCAGGATCCAGGTCTCGATCCGTGCAAGCATTTGCTTCACCGCTCCCAATTTCGCGATTCCGTCTCTCCCCTGAGTATCGCGCATCTGGTGTCCGAACTGAACGCGTCCGAGGGCGTGTTCCTTGGCTCGTCGGGCAAGGTATCCGCCCGCTCCGAGCGCGATCGCAACGGCGGCTTCCCACCCCGGGAGGGTAGGGGCGGCGCCGGTTTTATCCAGCATCAAGACCGCCTCGGAGGGGAGAGTCAGATCCAGCTCCAGGCGGTGGAGAGCCGCCGCCCGGAATCCGATGCCGGGCGTGGGTACGATCTTTACGCCGGGCTGATCCGCGGAGAAGACAAATGCCCGTGGGCCGTGCACAAGCAGCAGCGTCCGACTTAAGGCCAGGGGGACCAGATCAAGCCTTCCCGTCAGATTAAAGCCGCCATCGACCGCATTGAGCGACAGCCGTCGTCCGTCCACGGCCAAGAGATCGGCCCGGGTCGGCCGATCGGCCTGTCGGAGGAGGTCGAGCGCGGCCATGTGATGAGCCGCCAAGAGGCCCAGCGCGGGGCTGATCGAGGAAAGCTCCCGAATGAGCGCCTCGGTCCTAACCCCCCCTTTGAGGAATAGCGAAAACAGGGCCTCCCGCGATTCGGCCGGAATCGAAATCTCTTCCCATTCCTTGACCTGTCGATCGGGGAAAAGGCGGGATAATTTTTCCCGCCATCCGGGCGGCCCGGCCCCTTCCTCCGCCCCAACCGAAAACCGCGGATCCCGGCTCGGCGAGGGATCCTCGGAAAAAGACGAGAGAGCGTCCCGCATCTCCCACAGCACGCCTTCCCTCGCCCGTTGGGCCGCGGCCAAGGCATGGAAGACTTCCCCCGCGGAAATCTGAGTCTCAAGGTCGTTGACGACATCATTTAAGAGGTCGGCCCAGTCGGTATAGGTTTCGTTCCGTATCCCCACGGCTTCGAGTGCCGTTTCGACTTTTCGGGATCCGATCCGAGAGGCCAGTCGGGCAAGGCGCGTCAAAGCCATCCGGCCCACCTTTTCGGGCCACGCCCTTCGCGTCGCATCGGCCGCTTCGGGAAGCGACCGCACCGCTGTCTCAAAGGCCAGGAGTCCTCGGAGCGCCGTCCCGGTCAGTTTTCCGATTTCCTTCAGCTCGGCCTCATGGTTCGACCCCTCGAAATCCCTCTCCCCTCCCGTCGGGATATCCCACAGTCGCTCACGGGGAGGTCGGCCCCGCTTGGGAATGCTCGGATGCCTTAACAGATCATGCGCCGCACCGGTTTCAGGACGATAAATTAATCGGTGATCGGTGGTCCTTCCCCAGCGAACCTGGTCTCCGGACGCGTGCCAACAGGTCTCGCACTTGATGCAATTTTCATAATTGATCATTACCGAACCACGGCCCGCCAGGGGAGGCTCGTATAGGTACACGCGTGCGGGACAGACCCACCAGAGAGGGGACCGGCCGAGATCCCCGTGGCGCGTGATTTCCTGCGGCCAAAAAACACGGATATGCGACTGCTTTCCGACACGATAGGAATTGGTCGCCAACTTCATTTCAAAGGAATCGGCCGGCTGCGTCCCATCCAGTTCGCGCGCGGTGGACTGGGCCCGGCGGTAGTCCGCCACGGGACCCTTCAGTATTTCCTCGGGCGGCCGGCGGAGAATATAATACCGAAAGAGATCGATCATGGCCGAGACCCCGGCCAGGAGGAGCAGGAAGCCCGCAAAGAGGGGGAGGGTGACAAAGTCGGTGAGATGGATCCGACTCAACACGGCGCCGGCGGCCTGGCGAAACTTTTCACGCAACGGTCGGTCATTATTGGCATAAACGAGCCCCATTCCCTGGGCCAGACCCGGGGCGATACGATTGACGACCCCGGCCAGCGGCCAGGGCAGACGGCGGGTGGAAACGGCCGGTAAATCGGCAATCCGAATGATGATCGAGAAGCCCGGATCGGATCGTTGATCTTGTCCGAAAAGATTGGTGATCCATCCTCCGATAAGAGCCGGACCGAGGTTTTTCATCAGAGAGGACTTCAACCCGGAAGCGCAAAGCATTCGATATCCGTCCAGGACCACTTCCCGGATCGCTCCGAGCGAAAGGTGGTCGCGAAGGAATCGGGCCGTCTGCCAGAGCGAGCCCTTCGGCCCGGTGAGGAATCGTGCCGATCCACAGATGAGATCCACGGAACGACCGAAAAAGCTCGTTGACTGTTCGAGATAGTCCGGCCAGTCCGCCAGGAATCGCGCGTTATCGGCATAAACGCTCGCCTGGAGCGGCTCCAGATAGCTCTCCCGAAGTCGCTCCGCCGTGATCGGCCGGCCGTCCTCGAGCAGCGTGCGGACGGCGCGCGCAAAAAGGAGGCCGCTCGCCGAGGCCGGTCCGGTAAAATTAGGGTAGGGGAGATCGATCCCCAGACCGACCGCCGCTCCGCCGACCCCCAGACCGTCCTCCACCAGCACCGGCTGCTCCTTCAGACCCCCGCTTCGAATCAGCTTCGCGCCGTAGGCGGAGAGGGTCGACTCTTTCAAAAGGGATTTAAAATGGGGCAGTCCCCGCAGCCATTCGAGGAGACGGGAGTGATCGCCGCGAAACGAGGTCTTGAGGTTTTCCAGTGGAACGACGTATCCGAATGAAATGGAGTCCCGATTCGTGTAAAGAAAGGCACCCAGGTTGAGGTGGGCCGTCCTTCCTCCCAGATGGGCGTTTCGTATCACGTACTCGTAGGCGCAACCCTCCTCGGGCAGAAGCCCGAATCGATTTTCGATCTTGTCCGGGGAGAGGCTTAAGACGGCCTTGACGCCTTGCATAAAGTGAGGGTCTCGGACCCGCTCCAGACGCTCCCGCCGAACCAAATGGGAAGCATCGCCCTCCGCCAGGAAAACGACCTCGGCATACGCCGGCCCGCGCTCCGTCTCAACCCCCACGACCCGGCCTGCCCGTCGGATCAAAGAAATCACGGTGGTCTGGGGAATCAGCATCGCCCCATAGGACTGCGCGAGTGCGGCCCAGTAGGGATCGTAGATCGGTCTCAGTACGGTATAACAGTGCCGGAAGGTATCGTGCTGTTGGTAGGAAACCCCGACCAGATCCAAGCCGTTGTGAAGGAAGAGGCCTCGGCGGACGAGGCGCCGCTCATAGGGAGCCGAGCGAACAGCGGCCTCGCCAAACGCCTCGGGGTGGGCCAGATTTTCCGCAAAATAGACGCAGCCGGACCAGTTCTCGGCCCCGGCATAAACCCCGGCTTCCAAGACCAGAACGGAAAGGCCCGAGCGAGCCAATGTGGCTGCCGCCGTGGCGCCGGCCGGACCGGCTCCGATGATGATCACATCAAACCGGAACCGCTTCATGGCGCGATCATATCATAAGGAATGAAGAACTGCCAAGATTCGGTCATGAAAAAGGCCCCGTTCGTTTCGAGCGAACGGGGCCTTAAGGTCAGTCCTCCGACTATTCCGACTTCAGTTTAAGCACGACATAAAACGCACGGCTCTCCCGGACGATGCGGATCAAGACGCTCTCGGCCGCCTTAATCTTATCGACCGCCTTCTTAAAGTCCTCGGTCGAATCGATCGGGACACGGTTGATCTCACGGATCAGGTCTCCCTCCTTCACGTCCGCCGATTCGGCCGCGCTCCCGGGCTCGACTTTGCTGACCAAAACGCCCTTTTCGTCTTTCAGCTTAAATCGATTGGCCAGCTCCGGGGTGAGGTCCTGGACTCCCAGTCCCAAGACCATCTCGGGCTGCTTGGGTATGGAAGCCGTCACGGCCTCTTCTTTTCTCTCGCCCAGCCGAACCGTGAGGGTTTTTCGTTTTCCGTCCCGGACAATCTCGACGCTCGCATCCTTCCCGGGGGATAGGGAGGCGATGTATCGCGAAAGCGTCTGAGGGGTATCCACATCCTTTCCATCGAGTTTAATGATGATATCGCCCGGCTGGATTCCGGCTTTTGAGGCGGGATCCCCTGCAAAAACCTCATTGATGAGGACGCCCTGGCCCTCCTTTACATTAAATTTCGAGGCCAAATCCGCCGTTACCGGCTGGATTCCTACCCCCAGCCAGCCGCGAACCACCCGCCCTTTGGCGATCAGTTGGTTCACGATGTTATTCACCATATTGGAGGGAATGGCGAAGCCGATGCCCTGGGCGAAATTAATGATGGCGGTATTGATCCCGATCGCCTCGCCGCGAATATTAAATAGAGGACCCCCGCTATTTCCGGGATTGATCGAGGCATCCGTCTGGATGAAGTCCTCATAGCGGGAGAGATTGACATTTTCACGACCCAGCCCGCTCACAACCCCGACCGTCACGGTTCGGTCCAATCCGAACGGATTTCCGACCGCGATGACCCACTGTCCGACCTTCACCGTGCTGGAATCGCCCATGGGCACGAACGGAAGGTCGTGATCCGATTCGATCTTCACCACCGCAAGGTCGGTGTCGGGGTCTTTTCCGATCACCTTCCCTGTAAATCGGCTCCTATCCGATAACCGGACCTCCACCTCGCCGGCTTCTCCCACCACGTGGTTGTTGGTCACAATATAACCCTTTTTGTCCATTATGACTCCGGACCCGGTTCCGGACTCACCCGGAGGGCGTCCGCCGCGCGGCGACTCTCCCGGTTTTCCCGCCACGCGCGATACGGGCGATATATTAACCACGGCCGGCTTAACCCTATCCGCGATCTCGATAAAGACATTTTCCATCTCCTGGATCGCCTTCAATCCCGGACTTTCCTTCGGCGCGGCCGAGGAGGAGGCCAGTCCGATCCCGGCCAGTATCACCCCTAGAAGGAAAGCGGAGGCCACCCATTGACGCCCCCCGAAGTTCTGGTACCTCATCATCTGTTTCTCCTGTTTCTGCGTGGAATAAAATGCCGAATTTCCTCTATTCCGTACAAGACCCCTCTCACGACGGGTTGAGTGTAACAGAACCCTCACTAAATTACAAGAGCAAGCTTGCTTACCTCGATTCGGAATGAACCGTTTTGTCGAACCTCTGAATTTCAGATGATTTTCACTGCATACTTTTTATGCAATCCGCTCGGATAGGCCCAGATCAAGCCCTCGGCGGGTATATTCACAGGGTTGCCAACAGTTATTCCACAATCGCTGTGGATACGGAATGATCATCATTTCGGCTCTGAGGACTGGGCGAACCGTTTTGTCACCTGATCCAAAAGAGCGGGGCTCCCAAGAAGCGTCAAACGGTCGCCTCGCTCCACGCGCACGGGGCCGTGTGGTTGAATAAAGCGTTCATTTCTCTGAATCGCGATGACGAGGACGCCGGATGGAAGATTCAAATCGCGCAAGGTCGTTGTTGGCGGCTTGAGGTGAACCGGAAGGATCAGTGTTTCAAGCGTCATGCCGTTTTTATGGACGGCCTCTACGAATTCCGCCCAGTGGGTGGCGGCCTCTTCCTCCTTTAAGATATAGCGCCTCTGCCCAATCAGCTTCAATTCCGTTTGAAGCCGTTGAAATTCGGAAAGACTGGATTGGGAAACGGCATGACTCGCCATCGCCTGCTCCTTGAGCCCCTGGCCGTGGGCCTCATACAGGAAAATGCCCAATTTTTCGTAAACCGCATCCATTTGGCGCTCGCAATCCTGCATGCGTGAAGACAGCTTTATGAGCTCCACCTGGCGGACCGTTTCTTCCACCACGGCCGAAAAACTTTTTTCAACAATCAACCAGGCGAGGGTCGTTCTCCGTCGGAGATACTGAAGAAAATTCATGAAAGAAGCCCGCCCGGAAAAAAAGCGCAGGCTCCAAGGATGGACGAAACAATCACCCCGATCGCCGCCCCCCCCAATTCATTCTTCAGATAGCGGATGAGGTCGGCGATACGACGCGGCGTTGCTCTTTTTTCATCCTCCGTTCCCGAACGACGACTCCGACGATCCTGTTTTCGTTTCTCTTTAAAATCCATCCATTGACCGTTGCAGGCCGGCTCGATGAGTTCCTCGATTCCGAGAAAACCCATTTGTGCGCAGAGTCCGCGCGTATCTAGCGGAGTCTGTTCTATTCGCCACAACAGATAGCGTAACGCGTTTGAAACAAATTGTGCGTAATCCGCCACCCATTCCGGATGAAAGTGGGACAGGACGATGAGCAGCTCGTCGAAACGGATACGGAGGATTCGGGCCAGAGCGGGCCAGTCCTTCATGGGCAGTGCGGCTCGATTGTCACAGATCAACCGCACCGCTCGACCTTCCGGATATCCCAGTTCCTGGGCCGCTTCATCGGATGTAATCTGGACCTCGGCCATGTGGTTTATGATCCAGTGACCGAAAGTCTTTATCTCGGGGTTGATCATCGCAAATCCCTCCTAATGGGATTATACGTCTGATAAGACATATTATGTAAACTTCTATTCCTCAGCGACTCAAGCCTAAATGAATTCATATCCCCCACTATTACGATCTCCAGCTCCCTGCCCTCGGAATCCAAAATTGGGTCTGATGATTGGAGTTTCCTCTCTTCGGTAAATGCCTTCATAGAATCCGGAAACTTATTGTTCTCGTAGGTGTAGACCCAGATCCCATAAGCCAACCTTTCGATTTCCTTCTCAATGTGTAGATTCCTGTAAAACCGAGACAATTCCGGAGAACGCGCCACGGATACCGGGAACTGTAAGGCCGCCCCTAGAATAAGAATGAATAGCATGACCCCCCGGATCCATTGCCGAGCTTTCTCCGAGCGCAGTCCCGAGACCTTATCCTCGACCCCGGGTTTCCTTTCCGGTGAAGGAGACGCGTTTTTAATCGTGGCCGCTTGCTTGATCAGATTTGAGGTCAGCAAACGGCTCAGGGCTTTGGAAACCTCAAAATCTCCGAGCTGGTTTTCTTCCGAAAGGGCCCGAACCGTCTTTTTAAAGTCCAGTGATTCATAAACCGCCATCTCCACCGGCGTAAGATAAATCCCATCCGAGACGTTGGGTTCGCCGAAACCTTCTGCGATTTCGTCCTCCTCCTTGACCCCTTTGATGAGACCGGCACGCTCCTCATTCTTTACGAAAGTCAGGTCCAGGCTTGGAATCATTTTTTCGATTAAGGGCCATTCATCGACCCGTCGCACCCCCTCCATGAGAAGAAACTCGGTGTTGATCGGCACGTAAAAGTCGCGATCATACTCGATGGCGGAGGATTCGAAGGCGTACCGCCCCTGCGTTAACCGAAACAGTCCATAGACGATCTCGCTCACCTGTTTCCCGAGGGCCCTGACCAGATCCTCCTTCAGGATCGCGCCCATGCCGACCAGAATATTCCCGATGGACTCTTTTCCATTTCGCTGGGAGAAAAGGGCCTCATCAAGCTGCCACTGAGAAATCTTGCCGGCCTTCAGAAGAATCTCACCGATCCGGATCGAGTCTTCATGATCAGGCCGGTTGGCCGTCACCACCATTCCACTTTCAAATGAGACCCGGGTTTGGTTCGCCTCGCTTCGAACGTCTAAAATCCCGGTCTTTTTCTGCAGATGGATCAGCTGAAAGATATCCGCCAATCCGAAATCTTTGATGGATCCCTCTAAGGCCATGGCGTCTCGGTCTTATTGGGCTCGGGTTGAGGTTTTCTTCATTAAATCATAAAAAACGATGAGATAAAGTCCAATCATTCCCAGGAAGCTCAAGACAATCCTTCCCGATCCCGGTGTCCGGCCCGTCTCACCCGGCGCCCGAAGAAGCCACTCGTGCCCGACCATCACGAAAACCAATGCCAGGAACAGGGAAAGGAACAGCATGCCTCGGAGGGCTTCTTGAAGGACTAAGTGGCCCGCTCCCGGGATGGGAATGGAAATCCATCGGGCAATGCGAGAGAGCCTTCGTTGCCTGAATTTGAGCCCGCGGAGGTCCTGTTTTCGCCTGATATTTTTCGCCTCCGACCAGCAGGCAGAGCAAACCCGGAAATCCAGAATTCGCCGCTGGCAGTGAAGACAGACGGCTTCTCCGCACATGGCGCACGGGGTGGCGGCATATTTGGATGGAACAAAAAAGGCCGCGATCACGACCCCCATGGGGAAAATTACAAGAAGAAAGGGCAGCGTATTCATGGAAAAGGGATATAACCATCGATCATGGGCCGCGGCGGCTTCGGTTGCATAAAGCGAGGTTCGCGAAAATATTCGCTTCCACAAGAGGGATCTTGGAAAAACGGCATCGATGATCTTCTGTCCTTCCATCGCATACGACGCGGTGAGCGAAAAATTGATCTTTTGGGCCTCTTCATAGGCCTGTTTCGCGTCCTCGAACCGTAGCAGCTCGCGGTAGATCACATTCAGGTTATAATAGGTAATCGCATTGAGTCGATCCTTTTCGATCGATCGCTTGTACGCCGCCACCGCCTGATCGTAATCCTTCATAAGGAAAAGGACGTTTCCAAGATTATTATGAACAATGGATTCCCCGGGTGCGACCGCCTGGGCCTTTCTGTAAAATTCGATCGCCTCCTTAAGATTTCCCTCGCGCCGATGTTGCAATCCCAGCGCAAAAAGAATCGCCCAATCCCGGTCATATCCGCCCCGGGCTTCAAGAACGCGCGCCGTTCCCGACGCCTCGGCCCATCCCTCGCTGACTTGAGAGAGAAGCCTAATCTCGCTCGACTGATCCGCCTTAATCCAGGAAAGCATCGGAGGCAACCACAGATTGACCCCGCTGATGAATATTACAAAGGCCGCCGCGACCCGTCGCTGACTTAAAGGCATCATGGGCCATAGGAGGGCCATCGAAATAACGACCACGAGCACCGGTCCGGCTCCGAGGATCGCCGGCAGTAGGATTAAGGAAAACAGAACGGTCCAAGCCCCGGGCCCGCCGAGAATTCCACGTTCACGAACTCCGTGAACCCAGAGCGGCAGAAAGCGAACGAGCAGAAACACGTAGAAAATCAGGAACCCGCCCAGAATGCCGGAAATGGAAATCAGGATGAGCCGCCCCATCAGATAAAAGGAATGCCAGAAATCCTGGGTGGAAGAGTAGATCGCCTTGAAGTATTCGGTGGCGGCCCGATGGGGCATGAACGGGCTTTGCTTAAGGAGCGCCCGGGACAGGAAGAACCTGACATTGGGGTCCTGAGGAGACCAGATTAAGGCCTCCCGTCCCTTTTCAATCGCTTCCGCGGCTTCTCCTTGACGGAGGGCAGCCTCCCCTTCCCGTATGAGGACCGCGCCCAAGAGATCAAACCGACGGATTCCATCCAACCGGGAAGAAAGTAAGATTTGGTCCCGGATCTTCGCGGCCTCTTCCCGCTCGGATCGAGCCCCCATAAGCCGATAGGCCTGCCAGGCCTCTTCGACCTTCGAGGGTAGTGTCCGGATCGCATAGGGTGGGGAAGATTCGGCCGAAAGGATCGGCGCGGGCATTGTGATTAAAAGGGAAAATAGGACGGCTATTTTAATAATTACTTTAAAGTACTGCCTCATCTTTCCCCGATCCTCGGCTCGTCCCCGGCCCGGAGCCGCTTGTAATTGGAGATATGTTTCAGAAGAATCAAAAGGCTCATGGCGATCGAAATTCCGATCGCCGGAGGCGAGGCGATCGAACGGATCAGGGCCACCCACAGGGGTAGTAGTCCAAAAGAGACCATGGCCCCAAGGGACGAGTAGCGCCAGATCGCAACCGTGACTCCCCACACGAAAATCATAACCCAGCCAAGCAGCGGATTGATCCCGTAGAGAACACCCAGGCCGGTGGCGACCCCCTTCCCTCCGTCGAATCTGAGGAAAATTGAGTAGATATGACCCGTCACGGCCGCCAGACCGGTCAGCCATATCCAGGCCGCGTCCCAGGCCGCCTCCTGTGCAAACCGAACGCTTAAATATCCTTTACCCAAGTCGCCCAATAATGTCAACAAACCCGGGACGCGGCCGGCCGTGCCCAGAACGTTCGTGAACCCGATATTTCGGCTTCCGGCCCGGCGTGGATCGATTCCGGCCAGCCACTTCGAGAAAAGGATGCCGAACGGAATGGACCCCAGGAGATAGGCGGCCGCACAACCCAGCCATGGGGACGGCGTCATTTCAGGTCCCTTTCCCTCGCCTGGCTAAGGAACCGCGTGAAGTACTGCAGACCCGAAACCACGGCAAGCACCATCGAGATCCAAAGCAGGACCGTTCCCCAGAAATGAAGATTAAAAGCACGCGATTCCTTCCCAAGGATTAACAGAACGATTGCGACCGTCTGGATCGTCATCTTGTATTTCCCGACCTCCTCGGCCGCGATCACGATTCCGGCCGAAGCGGCGATCGCCCGCAACCCGGTCACGGCGAGCTCTCGACCGATGATGACGATCGCGATCCAGGCCGCCACACGATGATAATCGACCAGGAGGACCAGGGCGGAGATCACGAGGAATTTGTCCGCGATGGGATCCAAAAATTTCCCCAACTTGGTGATCTGGCCCCGTCGCCGGGCGAGGTACCCATCCAGAAGGTCCGTTAGGGAGGCCAGGAGAAAGATGATCGCCGCACCCAAAGACCGAAGGGCGGCGGGATCGGAAAAAACGATGATGAAAACGGGGATTAAAAGAATCCGGAGCAGCGTGATGAGATTGGGAAGATTCATGGAGAAGGGCTTTCCGGCTTAGACGTCCGCCAGCGTCGGTGCATCCAGACCCACTGTTCCGGTGTTTCCCGTATCCGCTCCTCGATGATCTTTGAAAGGCGGGCCGTCTCGTATTGGATGTCGCGTTCCGGATCGGATCCGGGCTTCATCTCGAACGGCCCATCGATCAGCACCCGGTGTGTGCCGTCGGCCTCTCTGCGGATAAATCCGGCCACGACGGCCGCACCGCTGCGGAGCCCCAAGCGCGCCGCCCCCGCCGGCGTATAGGCCGCGTGTCCGAAAAAAGGGACGAACACCCCGTCCACCCGGGTGTCCTGATCGATCAGAATTCCAACTACTCCACCCCGCTTGAGCATGGCAAGAGTTCGCCGGAGCATTCCGGGAGAATCACGAACCAGGGTCTCAATTCCGTGGGCCGCCCTTATTCGGATCATCAGGCCCTCGAGCCGAGGATCGTAGATCGGCGCCGCGACGACGGCCAGGGGGTACCGCATCGAAACCACCGCTGCCATCAGTTCCCAATTCCCGAGATGGGCCGTGACGAAAAGAACTCCCCGCCCGGATGCGACGGCCGCCTTGAGGCGCTCCTCCCCTTCAAAGCGGACCCGCTCGCCGAGTTGGAATCCGTCCAGGCGGTCGAGCTTTATGACCTCGAAGAAGGTCCGGCCGAGGTTTCGAAAACTCTCTCGGGCGATTGCCTGTCGCTCTACTTCGGATCGCTCGCTCCCCAGGGCGAGTTCCAAGTGGCGCAGCGCCCTGTGACGTTCCGATCGGAGGACCCCATAGGCCAACGACCCCAGATGGGCTCCCGCCCGCGTGGTCAGTTGAAGTGGAAGCCACCGGGTTAGGAGTCGAAGGCTTAAGAGGGCCCCCCAGATCAGGAAGCGAATGGTTTTCTGGGCCGGTTTTCGGAATATTTCGAGGAACATGGCGGGGGCGATCCTGGTCCATTGCGGCGGCCCCGACCCCGGGTTCTCCCGGGGCCTATCGTTTCGTTCGAGAAAACAGGAGAAGATCCGTCAGCTCGCGGACCGCTCCCCGGCCCCCCGGGCTGCGGGTGATCCAATCGACCCGACCTCGAACTTCGGGATGGGCGTTGGGAACCGCCACCGATAAGCCCACCCGCTCCAAGACCGGAATATCGATGACGTCGTCCCCCATGTAGGCCATCTCCTCATCTTTAAGGCCGTACTTCACTAGGATCTGATCATACACTTTGACCTTGTCGAGCACGCGCTGGTGGACCTCGGTGATGCCGAGTTCCTTGGCCCGGTAATCCACGATGGTGGAGTAACGGCCGGTAATGATTCCGACTTGGACGCCGGCCTTCCGGATTCGATGGACCCCCGACCCGTCGTAAATATTGAAGGCTTTGGTCTCCCGGCCCTCTTGGTCCAGGTAAATCATCCCGTCCGTCATCACGCCGTCCACATCCAGCAAAAGGTATCGGATGCGCCGCGCCTTCGCAAGAATGGTTTTGGAAACGCGTGAGAACGGAACCATCACACGACCCCGGATTTCAGAAGATCATGAAGATGAAGCACGCCCAGAACCCGGCGACTCCGATCCGCCACGACCAAGACCGTGATCGAATTTTTTTCCATCACTTCGAGCGCCTTGGCGGCCAGCGACTCTGCGTCGATGACTTTAGGGGTTTTGGTCATGACATGGGACGCCTTGAGGCGCATCGGTTGGGCCTCGTGTTCAAGCAGTCTCCGCAGATCCCCATCCGTGATCACCCCGGCCAGCTTCCCCCGGGCGTTGACCACCGTCGTCATCCCCAGCTTTTTGGAAGTCATTTCGAGGATGACGTCGCCTAATCCGGTCTTTTCTCGGACACGGGGAATCGCCTCGCCCGAATGCCAGACGTCCTTCACCTTGAGCAGGAGCTTCTTCCCCAGGCTTCCCCCGGGATGAAAATAGGCAAAATCCTCCGGCCTGAAGCCGCGTCGGTCGAGCAAGGCCACCGAAAGGGCATCCCCCATGGCGAGGGCCGCGGTCGTGCTGGCCGTCGGGACCAGTCCGATCGGACCGGCCTCCTCCTTGACGGCCACGTCCAAAACCACATCGCTGTTTTTGGCCAGTGTAGACCGCAAATTCCCGGTCAGGCAGATCAGAGGAACCGAGAGGCGCTTTAAGGCGGGGAGTATTTTGACCAACTCCTCCGTCTCTCCGCTGTTGGAGATCGCGACCACGGCATCCCCGCGCGAGACCATGCCCAGATCTCCATGGACGCCTTCCGCGGGATGGAGAAAGTAGGCCGGGGTTCCGGTACTGGCCAGCGTCGCCGCAATCTTCCTTCCGATCAGTCCGGATTTTCCCATCCCGGTGACCACCACCCGACCGCTGCAGGACAATAGAATTTCCACGGCCCGCTTAAACCGTTGGTCGATTCTGCCGATGAGCGCGTGAATTGCTTCCGCCTCGATCCGAAGAACGTTTTTTCCGATTTCCTCGATCATTGTGAGACCTCGTGGATCCGCTTCAGCTGCGCCAGCAGAGGCTTGAGCTCTTTGAGGGGGACCATGTTCGGCCCATCGGAGGGGGCGCGGTCCGGATCCGGATGAACCTCCATGAAAAGGCCGTGACAACCGGCCGCTACGGCCGCCCGCGCCAGCGTCGGAACAAATTCCCGTTGACCCGAGGAACTTTTCCCGGCACCGCCGGGGAGCTGAACGCTGTGAGTGGCGTCGAACACGACCGGATATCCGAACCGCTTAAGAATCGGAATCGCCCTCATATCCGAAACCAAATTATTGTAACCAAAGGTCGCTCCCCTCTCGGTCAGGAGAATCTTCCGGCTGCCGGCCGATTCGATTTTTTCAACCACGTTGGCCATATCCCAGGGCGCGAGAAATTGGCCTTTCTTCACATTCACCGGACGGCCCGTTTTGGCGGCCGCGATCAAAAGGTCGGTCTGACGACAGAGAAAGGCCGGGATCTGAAGAACGTCAAGCACTCCGGCCGCCGCCTCGGCCTCATCAGGATGATGGATGTCCGACAGGATCGGGATCCCATATTTTGCCTTAATCTTTTCCAGGATCTTAAGGCCGCTCCCGATCCCCGGCCCCCGAGCAGACCGGAGCGAACTCCGGTTCGCCTTGTCGTACGAGGATTTAAAAATCAACGGGATTAAGAGCTCGGCCGCAATCGCTTTCAGCTCGCCGGCCGTTTCCATCATCATCCCCTCCTCTTCAATCACGCAAGGACCGGCGATCAGGAAGAGCGGGTGGCTCTCCCCCGTCCGGATCGAACCGATTTCAACCGTTTGTCCCATGGCGCTTACCTTTTGGACCGACCGTCATCTCCCCCCGCTTTAATGGCCGCCCCGATGAAATCCCTGAAGAGAGGATGAGGTTGGGCCGGACGGGAGCGGAATTCAGGATGGAACTGCGTGGCCAGAAACCAGGGATGTTCCCCGATTTCAATGATCTCGACCAGCTTTTCTTTTGGATAGATTCCGCTCATGATCATCCCCCCCTTCCGGAACGGATCGAGGTACTCATTGTTGAACTCGTAACGATGACGGTGTCGCTCATAAACGCGGTCGGATCCGTACGCCCGCCGGGCCATGCTGCCCTTTGTAAGCTCGCAGGGATACGCGCCCAGCCGCATCGTCCCGCCCTTGTCGCCGATCCCCTCCTGAGAGGGAAGGAGATGGATCACGGGATGGGGGGTATTGGGATCGAATTCGGAACTGTTGGCCTCCCTGAGCTTCGCCACGTGGCGACCGAATTCGATCACGGCGCACTGCATGCCGAGGCAGATGCCGAGAAACGGCCTCTTGGATTCCCGCGCGTATCGAATCGCCTCGATCTTCCCCTCGATTCCGCGGTTTCCGAATCCGCCGGGAACAAGGATCCCATTCGCTTCCTTTAGGAATGTTTCTCCCCCTTTGTTCTCGATCTGCTCGGCATCCACCCACAAAATCTCCACACCGCAGTAATGAGGAAGACCGCCGTGGACCAGCGCCTCACACAGGCTTTTATAGGATTCCTTCAGCTCGATGTATTTTCCGACCAGCGCGATCCGGACCCGGCGCTTGGGATTTCGGATCTTCTCCACGAGTTCGACCCACGGGCCGAGGTCGGGGTCTCCTCCCTTTAATTGAAGCAGTCGGAGGATCCGCTCGTCCAGGCCTTCTTCATGAAACCGCAGCGGGACATCGTACACGGTATCCACATCCCGGGCCGTGATCACGGCTTCCGGATCGAGGTTCGAGAACAGAGCGATCTTCTTCTTCACCTCCGTGGAGAGCATGCGGTCGGTCCGGCAGAGGATGATATTGGGCTGGATTCCGATCTCCCGGAGTTTGTTCACACTGTGCTGCGTGGGCTTGGTCTTCAATTCGTCGGCGGCCGTGATGAACGGAACGAGCGTCACGTGAATGTAGAGTACATTTTCCCGTCCCACATCGAACGGAAATTGTCGGATGGCCTCAAGAAATGGGAGGCTTTCGATATCGCCGACCGTTCCCCCGATCTCGACGATGACCACCGAGATCCCGTCCGAAACCGCGCGGATCGTCTTCTTGATTTCATCCGTTACGTGAGGGACGACCTGGACCGTTCCGCCCAAATAATCCCCTCGTCTCTCCTTGGAAATGACGCCGAAATAGATCTTGCCCGCCGTGGAATTGTTTTTCCTGGTCATGACGACCGATGTGAACCGCTCGTAATGACCCAGGTCCAGGTCCGTTTCGGTCCCGTCGTCCGTCACGTAGACCTCCCCGTGCTGGTAGGGGTTCATGGTGCCGGGGTCCACGTTGATGTACGGGTCCAACTTCAGAAAGGTCACGGAGATTCCCCGACTCTCCAAGAGGTTCCCGATCGCCGCCGCGGCCAGGCCCTTCCCCAGCGACGAGACGACCCCTCCGGTCACAAAGATGTATTTTGTCATGGCGGGATCACCTTCCTCGACCGGGCCCGGCCTTGGTTAGATCGGCTTCCGCGCGGCGGATGTCTTCCGGCGCGTCGATCCGAAGTGAGTCGTGTCGCGTCTCCCAGACCCGAATGCGGATTCCGTGCTCCAGCGCGCGCAGCTGCTCCAGCTTTTCGAATTCCTCGAGCCGGCCCGTCTCCAACTCGGAGAATCGATGGAGCCACTGGGCCTGAAAAATATAGATTCCGAGATGTTTATAATGAATCCCGCCGCCCGAACCGTCCGCCCCCGGCCGGTCCCGTTGGACCGGAATGGGGGCTCTCGAGAAATAGAGCGCGTAACCGTCAAGCCCCATCACGACCTTCACCACATTCGGGTCGAGTTCTTCTTCCCCCCGAAGGATCGCCCGGCACAAGGTTCCAATCGGGGCCGCAGGTTCCGCAATAAATTTTTCGATCAAATCATCCAGCATCTCGGCGCCCCAAATCAGCTCATCCCCCTGAAGGTTCAGATAGGCCTCGGCCGGAATCCGGCGGGCGACCCAGGCCATCCGATCCGTTCCGGAGCGGAACTCCCCCTCGGTCATGATCGCTTCTCCGCCGGCCGATTCGATGACGTCGCGGATCCGCGCGTCGTCCGTCGCCACGACCACCCGATGGGCGCGACGACTCGACCGGGCCTGTTCCCAGACCCTCTTGATCAGCGGTTGGCCGCCGATCGGCCGCAGGGCCTTCCCGGGAAGGCGGTTTGACCCGAATCGAGCCGGGATGACGATCACCGTCTTCATCGCGAAGGCCCTCGCCCGAGCGAGCGTATCAGTTCGTCCCGATCGACCGTTGCGGTTCCCACAATCCCCACCACGATTCCGGCCGCGCTGTTCGCAATAACGGCCGCCTCGCCCGCCCCGGCCCCCGAGGCCAGCGCCAGCGTCAGCACCGCGATGACGGTGTCTCCGGCTCCGGTCACATCATACACCTCCCGGGCCGAGGCCGGAATATGAGTGATCTTCCCGTCTTTTTCAAATAGACTCATCCCCTGCTCTCCACGGGTGACGAGAACCGCCTGGCCTCCGAACCCCTCCAGGATCCGACGGCCCGCCCTCTGCAATCCCGCGTCGGATCGGTCGGATATTCCGGCCGCGCCGAGCGCCTCGGAGGCGTTCGGCGTGATGATCCGGGCCCCCTTGTACATCCCCATGTGGACGACCTTCGGGTCCACGATCACCGGAACGCCGTGTTCCCCGGCCAGTCCGATCAGGTCCGGCATCAAGTTTTCCGTAATGACCCCCTTGGCATAATCGGAAACCACGACGGCCTGCGCCCCGGGAATCCGCCGCCGAATTCCATGGAGCATCGCCTGCGTCATCTTTTTCGAGACCGGCTCGGCCCGTTCCCGGTCGAACCGAACCAGCTGCTGACTATGGGCGATCACGCGCGTCTTTTTGGTCGTGGGACGGGTCCGGTCGCAAATCACGCCTTCCGTGCCCAGGCCCAAGCGCTTCATCTCCATCAAGACCCGGGGGCCGAAATCGTCGTCCCCCACCACCCCGAAGAGATCGGCCCGCCCGCCGAGCGCGACGATGTTGTGCACGACATTGGCCGCACCGCCAAGGTGTTGAGATTCCCGGCCCACGGTCACGACCGGGACCGGGGCCTCCGGGGAGATCCGGTCCACCCGGCCCCAAATATAATGGTCCAGCATCACGTCCCCGACCACAATCAGTCGGGCCCGGGAAAATCGATGCACGATTTGGAAAAGTCGGTCCCGTCTCTCCCGAATTCGAATTCCGCTTTCCCGGGGCATCGTCCTCCTACAAGATGATCCGGCCGATCCGATTCCACCGGACCCACGTTTTGAGTCCATCCCATGACCAGTAAATCATGAAGGCCTCCCCCTTGATTTTTTCCAGACTAACCGTTCCCCAGAACCGGCTGTCCAGACTCTGATCCCGGTTATCCCCCATGACAAAGTACGATCCCTCGGGAACCTTGAACGGATCCATATTATCGCGGGGCGAGCGGCTGTCCGGGGGGAGGGTCATGGGGTCGCGGTGAATTTTATACGGTTCCGAAAGTTCCTGCCCGTTGACGTAAACGGTCTTCATCCGAACCTCGACCAGATCGCCCGGTTCGCCGATCACCCGCTTGATGAAGTCCTTGCTCTCGTCCTCCGGATACCGGAAAACTATGATGTCCTTCCGCTTGGGCTCACGGACCGGGAGGAGGCGAAGATTCGTGAAGGGGAGGCGTGTTCCGTAAAGGAACTTATTGACCAGAATATGATCCCCGATCTGAAGCGTCTCGATCATTGATCCGGAGGGGATCTTGAAGGCCTGGACGATAAAAGTCCGGATGAAGAGGGCCAGGAGGATGGCGATGACCACCGCCTCGGCGTACTCCCGAAAAACGGATCGGGCGCGGGCCCGCCCCATCGTCTCCGGAATTATTCCTTCACCTTCAACAGGGCGAGAAAGGCTTCCTGCGGGACTTCCACCCGTCCCACCTGTTTCATCCGTTTCTTCCCCTCTTTTTGCTTCTCCCATAGTTTCCTCTTTCGAGTGATGTCACCCCCGTAGCATTTGGCCGTAACATTTTTCCGGATGGCCCGGACCGTCTCCCGCGCAAGGATCTTGCTCCCGATCGCGGCCTGGACGGCCACTTCGAAAAGCTGGCGCGGGATGAGTTGACACAGTTTCTCCGTGATCAGGCGCGCACGCACATAGGCCTTGTCGCGGTGCACAATGAAGGAAAGGGCATCCACGCTCTCGCCGTTTAAGAGGATATCCACCCGGACCAGGTCGGATTCCCGGTAGCCCAGGTGTTCGTAGTCAAGCGAGGCGTACCCTTTGCTCACCGATTTCAGCCGGTCGTAAAAATCCATGATGATCTCATTGAGCGGAAGCTCGTAGACCAGCATCACCCGGTCCCGGTCCAGGTAGGTCAGTTCCTTCTGGACCCCCCTCTTCTCCTGGCAGAGCGCCAGGAGCCCCCCCAGGTACTCCTCCCGTGTCAGAACCGTGGCCCGGATGAACGGTTCCTCGAAGGCTTGAATCTTTGAGGCGTCCGGTAGTTTGGAGGGATTATCGATCGTGAGCAGCTCGCCGCGGTGATTCAGGATCTGGTAGACCACGGTGGGGGCCGTGCCGATCAAGCTGAGCCCGTACTCCCTTTCCAGGCGCTCCTGGATAATTTCCATGTGAAGGAGCCCCAGGAAACCGCACCGGAATCCAAACCCGAGAGCGAGGGAGGTCTCCGGCTCAAAGGTGAAGGAAGAATCGTTCAGCCGGAGTTTCTCCAGTGCGTCACGAAGATCCTCAAACTGGGCGCTGTCAACGGCATACAGCCCGCAAAACACCATGGGCTTGATCTCTCTATAGCCCGGGAAGGGTTCTCGGGTTTGGCGGAGCGATTCGGTGATCGTCTCTCCGATCCGGGTATCGCTGACCTTTCTGAACCCGGCGATAAGATACCCGACCTCCCCGGCCGCAAGCTCTTCCACCGGCTTTTTCTTGGGCGTCATGAACCCCACCTCGGAAACCTCGAACTCTTTTCGAGTGGACATGAGTCGAATTTTCGAGCCCACACCCACCCGCCCGTCAAAGATCCGCGTCAGGACCACCGCCCCCTGGTAGTTGTCAAACCAGGAATCGAAGATGAGCGCCTTCAGCGGCTTATCGGGATCTCCGTGAGGATGCGGAATCCTCCCCACAATCGCTTCGAGCAGATCGGCGATGCCGGTCCCGTCTTTCGCACTGGCCAGGAGTGGCTCGGAAAAACCGCTTCCCAGGATCTCTTTGATCTGCCGGGACGTCTTCTCGAGATCCGCGCTGGGAAGATCAATCTTGTTGATCACGGGAAGGATCATCAGGTTGTGCTCCATCGCGAGGTGGGCGTTGGCGATGGTCTGAGCCTCCACCCCCTGAGAAGCATCCACAACGAGCAACACCCCTTCGCAGGCGGCCAGGCTCCGCGATACCTCATAAGAAAAATCCACATGGCCCGGGGTGTCGATGAGGTGCAAGTGGTAGGACCGGCCGTCTCTCGCCCGGTAATTCAACCGAACGGCGTGCGCCTTGATGGTGATTCCGCGTTCTCGTTCCAGGTCCATGTTGTCCAGAACCTGGTCCCGTTGCTCGCGTACGCTGAGGGCGCCGGTGGATTCTAATATCCGGTCGGCTAAGGTAGATTTCCCGTGATCGATGTGGGCGATAATCGAGAAGTTGCGAATCGCCTTTTGCAAAGCCGGATGCCCTCGTTAAAATTCCCTAAATCGATATATTATAAATAGAAATTTGACCTATGTCAAAAGGAAATTCGCAGATAATCGCGATAATTTTCTAGAACGGATGAAATCCGGAGTTCCGGCGGGCGGGGCCCTTTGGCTCGGAGGGACTGCGGGGACCCATTAAAGGTAGGAAATCAGCCTCACATTGACTGCCACTTCTTGATCCAACCGAGGAGATCCTCAGCGGGAATCGGCCGACACATATAATATCCCTGGGCCGCATCGCAGCCCAACGCATCCAGGCGATTCCATGTTTCCTTGTTCTCCACTCCCTCGGCAACGACCTGGAGCCCCAAATTGTGGCCCAACTCGATGGTGGATCGTACGATGACGGCGTCGTTTTCATTGACCGCCATATCCTTTAAGAAGGCCTTATCGATCTTGATTTCATCGACCGGAAGCTGCTTGAGATAAACGAGAGAGGAGTAGCCCGTTCCAAAATCGTCGATTGAAAACCGGACCCCCATTCGGCTGAGGGTGTTGAGAACATCCATCGCCCGAGCCGAATCCGATATAATGGCGCTCTCGGTGATTTCCATTTTCAACCAGCCGGCCCGTAGATTGGCCGGTGTCAAGAGTTCAGAGACCTGGTTCGGGAGCTGAGGGTCCTCAAGATTCCGGACCGATAGGTTGGCCGAGATATGGATGTCCACCCCACGACGACTCCATTCGGTTCGATGTCGGGCCACCGTCTTCAGAACCCACATCGTAAGCGGTTTTATCAGGCCCGTCCTTTCGGCCGGCGGGATGAATTCTACGGGGGGAATAAATCCGTATTCCGGATGTTGCCATCGGATCAAGGCCTCCACGTCGAGGATTTTCCTCGTTCGGATATTTATTTTAGGCTGAAAATGGAGAACCAACTGGTCTTGCTCCATGGCCTGGCGTAACTGCCCGATAAGAGTCAGTTGTCGCGGGGTGTGCCGATCTTGATCCGTGGTATAAACGGAGAAGCCCATTCCGGCTCGCTTGGCCGAGTACATGGCGACATCGGCCCGCTGCAACAGTATGTTGGGATCGTTTCCGTGTTCCGGATACACCGCGACCCCAATGCTTCCCTCTAAGGCCAGTGGGATCCCTTCAATCGTTATCGTCTCTTCAATGGCCCTCAGGATTTTCTGGACAACCAATGTCGTGTGCTCCGGCTCCGCAAGGGGTAGAATGACCGCAAACTCGTCTCCCCCCAACCGGCTAACGGTATCCGAATCGCGCACCACCGATTGGAGCCTCTTTCCCACCTGTTGCAGTACCAGATCACCGCGATGGTGTCCCAATGTATCGTTGATATCCTTAAAATGATCGAGATCAACGAGCAAAAGGGCAATGGTCTGATTCTTGTTCTTCGCGACCCGTATGGCCGCATCGAGCCGTTCCAGTAAAAGGACGCGGTTCGGAAGGGCCGTCAATGGGTCGTAATAGGCCAGATACTTGACCATTTCCTGGGCCTGTAGATGTTCCTTTCGCTTCTTGGCTTCACGTATCTCACGCTCGATCGTAGGAATGAGACGGGTGAGGTTGTTTTTTAGAATATAATCATGCGCCCCGGCCCTCATCATGGACACGGCCCTCTCTTCATCGCTTTTCTCGGATAGGATGATGAATGGAAAATCGAACCCGCCACGACGCATTATCGCCAGGGCCGTCAAGGCGTCAAAACCCGGAAGGTAAAAATCGGAGATGATCAGATCGTAAGAATTTTTTTCCAAGGCCGTTTTCATCGACTCGGGCTGATCCACCCTGTCCATGACGGCCTCGTAACCGGACCGGTTAAGTTCGCGCGCGAGCAGGTTTGAATTCTCCTGTGCGTGATCGATCAATAAAACTCGCAGCGGTATTCCCATATGGGGATTTCTTAATTAAAGAAACCGA
>CAYJTJ010000008.1:0-3081 GCA_964372835.1 uncultured Nitrospirota bacterium | reverse complement strand
AAAAGAGACATCCACAGTCGCAACCCGGCCGACTTGGACTCGATTCCGAATTCTCCTCCATGTTGATGGGCCACCGATTCCGCAACGATCATTCCAAGACTCGGCTCGACTCTATTCCAGGATAGACCGCGCTCTTCGGGATGAGACTGAAATCCGGAGTCCGTCAGCTCAATCATGACCCTTTGTTCCCCGAGAAGGACAGCGACCTCAATGGTAGAACCGGCCTTCGTCGTTTTCAAAAAAAGAGACATCATATGTTTGATCGCGCTGCTCAGTGAATGGCTGTTTCCACGTACCATAACGCTAACGGGCATTGGCTTCTTGACGGTCATTTGGTGCCCTTTTCTTAAGACCAATGTCTGAAACCTATCCAGGACAGTCGATAGAATCCGTATCAAGTCGACGTTCTCCATGCGAGGCTCGGGAAGGAGAAGACAATCAAGGCCGTCGGCAATATCCTCGATATAATCGGCATGCTGATTGATTTCCTGAAGATAAGAGAGCTGCCTGGAAGGTTCCAGGAAACCGATCTTTTGCTCAAGAAGGGCTGCAAAACCGGTGATGACCATCACATGGTTCCTGAAATCATTCGAGATCCGGGAAACCAGATCGATTCTCTTTTTCAACGCTATCCCTTCGGCGATGCGGTTCTGCTCATGAAGGGTCAAAATCCTGCGAATTTGCGTCGAAAGTCGATTCAGGTCTAACGACCGATCCATAAGAACGCTTCTGTCCACCGGAGATGTTTGGGGGCGATCCGGCGGCCTTTCATTCGACTTAAAGCAAAGCAGGGGTATACCGCGGGTATACCCGTTACTCCCCAACATCTCAAAGAATTCGGTTCCCTGAAACTGCGGATCATTACTGTCAATAAGAATCAGGTCCGGCTGAACCGCCGTCGCAAGATCTACCCCTTCGGTTTCGTTTTCAGCGGTTATCACATCATAGTGGGCCGCCTGAAGCTCTCTCCGCAAAAGCGATAGCTCTTCGCCCTGGTCATGGATGACAAGGATTTTTGCTGGTACACTTCCGATCATGGGTCTTTTCCCTCCCTTGTATGTATATATTGACATGATCTTAAATGGAACTGCACGATGAAGAGATAGGCAAAACTCGTGCCAGATAATCTAGGTGGGACAGACTATTTATTTAGGGGCATTTCAATGAGAAGCGTCGTGCCCTTTTCGGAATTGTTCATGACCTTTATCATTCCCAAATGCTCATCCAAAATCCTCTTGCAGATGGCCAATCCCAGGCCGAGCCCTTTTCGTTTGGTGGTGGTGTAGCTGGTGAAAATATTTTTAACCTGATCAGCGGAGATTCCCCCGCCGGTATCTGAAATAAGGATATGTGTCACTCGATCACCCGATTTCTCAGAGACACCTTCGTTGGCCTTGATCTTGATTTCGCCTCCATTCGGCAACGCCTCGATCGAATTGTTGATAAGATTTTTTAGAACCCGTTCGAGTCCGAATCGATCAGCAAAGATCCGCAGAGAAACAGGATTTATCTCTAATGATATTAATATGTTATTCCCAGTTGCTCCGGGTGGTGAAGCTTCGCCGGGCGCGCCGATTCGGCAACGTGGATGGGTCCGCAGGGGGTCC
Organism: uncultured Nitrospirota bacterium; assembly: GCA_964372835.1. GTDB lineage: Bacteria > Nitrospirota > Nitrospiria > JACQBZ01 > JACQBZ01 > CAYJTJ01. The sequence continues at coordinate 1,474 of CAYJTJ010000008.1, read as the reverse complement.
AAGACTTCCTGAAAAAACTGGGTTAGGGTCAGCCATACGGGTTTTACGGGAATCGGCCGGCTCAAATTCATCAGATCATCCAGAAATCGATTAAGATTTTCCATTTCCCGCTTTACGGTGGTCCGGTAGAGGTCGCGCACCAGTGGATCCTCATATTTTTCAAGCATCAATTGGCTGCCATTTTGGATGTTCTGGATCGGGTGTTTAAGATCATGGACCAGTCCCCCCGCGATCCGTCCAAGGAAGGCGGTTCGCTCATTTCTCCGGATCTCATCCTGCAGCAGGGCCAGGCGCTCAGTCATTTGATTGAAGGCCTCCCCCAGCTCGTGGAATTCGTCCCGGGTCAAAATATTAACCTTCTCGTCCAATTTTCCGCCTCCCACTCGACGAATCTTTTGGATGAGTTCCCGAATTGGGGCCACAACGTAAAATCGGCCGCCGATCATCCCAATCATGATCATGAGAGCGAGGAAAAAGACGATGAGGAAAGTCAATTGATAGGTCAATCTTGTCGCCGCGGCATAGGCCTCCCGCGTGGGCTGCTCGATTACCAGAGCCCATCCCAGGTCTCGAACCGGAACCGAGACGCCGATCTGCTCGACTCCCGCCTCATCATGATAGACGAACATCCCCGCTTCCCCCTTTAGCGCGGATTGGACCGTTGGGAGATCATCCAGCCGTTCGTGACGAAGGATTTTCTCCTTCGCCGAGCTTCTTCCATGCGCCACCAAAAGGGCCTCTTTTGAGGCTACCAGTGCGTAGCCTTCTTTTCCGATACGAATACTATCCACGAGTCGCCACATCTCCACGAGGTTGAGTTGTCCAAGAATGGCCCCTTGAATTTCTCCAAGACTCCTCAATGGAATTGCGACTGTGAGGCTCGGGATAAAGCTCTTTGAAATATATACATCCGACCGATAGATTCGTCCCGATAGCGCAAATTTCATTGCATCTTCCCGTGCATGCTCCAGTCCACCTTCAAACTGGCTTGTGGCCACACGATGCTGCTGAAGGTCGGTCACCTCGATGGCTTGGAACGCTTCAAATTCCAGGGCATAATTCTTAACCATACGATCCTTTTGCCAATCCTTAAGATCTGTTTTCGTGAGGTTCTGCCCCAGGGCCTGCAATACCCGGATGTTATTGGTCACATATTGTTCAATCTGATCCGCCGCACGTTTAGCCACTTCGAGATTTTCCTCCGCCACGATTTTCCGAGTGGCTTGCCTTGCGGTCCAAATTGAAATAATACCGAAGACCACCAGGGGAACGAGGGCCGATAGGATCAAAAGGATGATCAGTTTGGTCGAGACTTTATTCATCATTCCGAGCGCGGTCGGTCAGGGGGTGCGCGTATCGCTGCTGATCCTTGGGAACGTACCATTCACGAATATTTGCAAAGGGCCCGACCGGGCTGATCTTAACCCCCTTGAACCGCTCATGGACACCGACGAGATAGTTCGTCCAGAAGAGA
>CAYJTJ010000007.1:9863-30458 GCA_964372835.1 uncultured Nitrospirota bacterium | reverse complement strand
CCATCGCCTCGGCCGAGAATTCAGACTGCACCCGCGCCCGTCCGGCCTCGCCCATCCGCCGTCTCGCCGGTTCGTCCCGGATGAGACGAATCAGCGCCTCGGCCAACCGTTCCGGATCCTTGGGGGAAACCAAAATTCCGTTTAAGCCGTCCTGGATCATCTCGGGGATCCCGCCGACACGGGTGGCCACCACGGGGCGGGCCATCGCCATGGCATCCAGCAGGGAGGTCCCGAGCCCCTCCTTATGGGAGGCCAGGGTTACGATGTCCATGGCCGCGAGAATCCGGGGAATGTCGCTTCTAAATCCGGTCAAGATGACGGACCGATCCATATTTAGAGAATTGATCTGACGTTCGATGTCCGATTTCAACTCGCCATCGCCCACGAGCAGGAACCGCACCGCGGGTTCCGACCGGACGACGCGGGCCGCGGCCTCGATCAGATAGCGATGCCCCTTATGATCCGCAAAGTGGGCCACGCAGCCCACGACCGGAGCGTTGTCCGGAATCGCGAATTCGCGTCGGGCCTCCGTGGGAGGGTAGTTCGGATCGAAGCGGGACGGCTCGATCCCGCTTCGGATCACCTCGATCTTCTCCGGATCGAGGCCGTCTTGGACCAGAACTTTTCGAACGCCTTCCGAGATCGCGACGATCCGATCCACGCCCCATTCGTACTTCATCTTTCGGAGAGGATTCGATCTCACCGAGAAATCGACACGGCGTGAAATGATACGGACCGGGACCCGCGCCAGGCGCGCGGCCCAACCGCCCAGGCTGCAGGCGTGCGAGGAGTGCATATGGAGAATCTGAATCCGGCCCCGCTTTAGAATCCGGGTGAGAGTCCTTATGGCCGCGAGGTTCCATTCGGAGGGCATCGGCACGGCCTCGGCCTCCATGCCCAGCTCGGCCGCCCGATTCAGAAGAGGGCTCCCCGGCGGTCCGACCACGATGGATTGATGCCCCCGCTGGGCCAACGATCGGCTCAAGTGGATGAGCTGGGCCTCCCCGCCCCTCCAGGTCCGCTCGGTATCGAGATGTAAAATGCGCATAATTTTAAGACCCGTGAGGCGTTAGGCGTAAGGCGTGAGGAGAATTTATTTTTATCCCCTTACCCCTTACTCCTTACCCCTCACGTCCTTTAACAAAGAAAAAGCCGCCTCGACCACGGCTCCCACGCGGATGTCCTCCATCCAGCGTGAGCCCCGCTCCTTGATCCGCCAATGCGCTGCGGGGGGGATGCTCGAGCGGACGACCCGGTGGCCCTTCCCGTACGGCCCGTTCCGGTCCGGGTCCGACGGACCGAACAACGCCACCGTCGGGACATCCAGGGCGGCCGCCAAATGGAGCGGTCCGGTATCCCCGCTGATGAGCAGCCGGCACCGCTTCAGGAGAGGCATCAGGGACGTGAGGCTCGTTTCGCAGGCCACGACCGCCTCCCGGCCCATCGCGCCGGCGACCGCCTGGGCCAACGGTTTTTCGCCCGGACCCCACAGGATCAGAACACCGGTCCCGCGTTGTTCAACCAGGGCGTCGGCCACGGCGGCGTACCGCCTCGGATCCCACCGCTTGCTCGGCCAGTTTGCGCCGGCGTTAATCGCGACGACCTCACGCCCGTTTAAACCCCGCTCGTTCAGGAAGCGGTTGATGCGCTCCTCCTCCTCATTCTCCCAGACCAAGCGGAACCGGACTTTCCATTGATCCGGCCCAAGACCGAGCGGCGACAGGAGGCTCAGATACTTTTCGACCGCATGGCGATGACGGATTTCCGGACGGACCCAACGATTCATGAAGAGGAAATTGCCCTCGCGAAGTTTCTTAAAACCGATCCGCAGCGAGGCGCCGCTGGCGTAACCGATCAAGCCGCTCTTGAAGAGGTTGTGAAGATCAATCACCGTGTCGAACCGCCGGGCCTTCAGTGCCCGAAGCCACCGGGACAGCTCCCGAAGTCCGGAAGGGCCCCGGATCCGTTTTCGCTCGAAGAGAATCCGTTCATCGAGGTTGGGATTTCCCTTGAGCAACGCTTCGGCCGACTCTTCGACGACCCATCCGAGATGGGCCTCCGGAAAGGACGATCGGAGAGTTTCGAGGACGGGCAGACTGTGGATCACGTCCCCCACCGCTCCCAGCTTTAGGATTAGAATACGACGCATCGCCCCACGGTTTCGACTCAAGCCGCCGTTCGGCCCATTCGCGACACCGCCGCGTCCATCACGGTCTCGGGCGCGATTTTCTTCATGCAGTTGAAGTGGCCCAGAGGGCATTGCGGATGGCCGTGACGGCCGCAGGGGCGGCAATCGAGCGGCTCCTCCACCACGACGGCGTTTGGGGAGAAAGGCCCGTAGCCCAGGCCCGGAGTCGTCGATCCGAACATCGCCACGATCGGGACGCCCTGTGCGGCCCCCACATGCATGGCGCCGTTATCATTCGTGATCAAGAGGCGGCAGCGCGAAAGCAACGCGGCCAACTGCCGCAGCGAGGTCTGGCCGGCGAGGTTGACGGGTTTTTCTCGGCAGCGGGAGGCCACTTGCTCAACGACGGGAAGGTCCCCCGGCGAACCGAGTAGGAGGACCTTGGCCCGATGATCCCGGATGAGGGAATCCACAACGGCGGCGAACCCCTCCGGCGTCCAGCGCTTGGTGGCCCAGACCGAACCGGGGGCGATCCCGATTAGAATATCTCCGGGACCCACGCCCTGCGCCGCCAGCCGGTTTTCGGCCCAGTCCCGGTCGGCCCCGTCCGTCGCAACCCAGGGGCTCGGCTCGGACCGGCTCGGATTGATCCCCAAGGGCCCCAGGAGCGCCATGTTTCTTTGGACCTCGTGCCGGGACGGTTCCCGCCATACCCATTTTGTATACAGCGGGGCCCCGGGAGACTGAAGAAACCCGATTCTCGCGGGGATTCCGGCCAGCCATACCGCCAGGGCCGACCGAAAGGATCGATGGGGAAGCAGGGCTAGGTCGAACCGCCCTTTTCGGAGCAGACCGGCCATGTGCAGCAGGCCCTTCCATCCGCGGTCGGTTCCCTTTTTATCGAAAATAAGGACCTCGTTAAGGCTGGGGTGGCCGTCCAGAATCCCGCGAAGACCCGGAATCACGAGAGCGGCGATATAGGCGGAAGGGAACCGATCCCGCAACGCCCGAAACAGGGGCGTGGTGAGGACCACATCCCCCAGGAAGGCGGTCTGGATCACGAGGATTCTTTTTGATTCAGTTCCCATAATTTGGCGTATTTCGTAAAGACACTGAAGGCCGCCAGTAGGCAGAGGACCAGTCCATGAAGGCCGTCCAGAAACCCGCGCTGGAAGAGGTACATCCGGATGAAACGAAAGGCGGGATGGAGAAGCAGGTGGTGCCACCGGGCCCGCCGGCCGCGTTTATGGAGCTCGGCCGCTCCCCAGTCGGTATACCTTTGAAACTTGGCAAAGTACTGCGCAAAATCTCGATAAGTATAATGAATCAGCGGCGAGGCGAGATTCTCCACCGTGCCGTGTAGCCGAACATCGGCATGAACCTCCTTCTCTTCATAGGCGCCCTTGTGCCGGTTGAACAGCCTAAGAACGCGGTCGTTCTGCCATCCGCAGTATTTAATCGGCCTCCCCCAGAAATAGGTCTGCCGTCGGATCCGGTACCCGTCGAACGGCGGGCCCCCTTCGCGGGAGAGCACCGTCTGGATCTCGGCCCGAAGCTCGGGCGTGACGCGTTCATCCGCGTCAACGATCAAGACCCAGTCGTGACGGGCCTGGGGAAGGGTCCAGTTTTTCTGCGCCGCCGAATTGATATACTCGTGGGAAAGGATCCGGTCGGTGTATCGACGCGCGACGGGGAGCGTCTGATCGGCGCTCCCCGAATCGACCACCAGAATTTCGTCCGCCCAGGTGAGGCCGCTCAGGCATTCGTCGATATTGGACTCCTCATTATAAACCGGTATGATGGCCGTGAGCTTCTCCATCGCCCTTCACCATCCCGTGACGGTCTTGGCCGCCATCAGTCCGATCCCCCCCAGAATTCCGAGCCAGGCCTGATATTCGCGATGCTTCCAGACGAGACTCCAATCGAATCGGCCCCCGCCCTGGGGGGTCCGGGTCAGACGCGGGATGAACCGGGGCACCGACCGGACGTACCGGACGAACTCGGCCCCGAAGACCCGCGCCAGATCGTTTTCCTCGGAACGGATCACACCCCCGTAGATCAGGGGGAAGGCCGTCAGGTAGATCGCCATGACCCCGAAGGTGTTTCCCATCAACGCGAACCCCAGCCCGATGAAGAAGCTTCCGAGATAGAGCGGATTTCGGGTATAGGCATAGGGGCCGTCCATCGAGAGCACCCGATTTTTCCGGATGTGGCCGGAAGACCAGACCCGGACCGCCTCTCCCAGAACAACGAAAGGAACACCGATCGCCAAGGAATGGAAGGAAGGGCGGGCGAGATAGACCAGAACCGCCCCGATGAAAACGCTGAACGGAACTCGGTACCGCCTGAGGACCTCAGACAAATTCACGACCCCGCGCCCCGGACCGGCCTAGAAACGGACGGCCTCCTCGATCAGCATGATCGGAATATCATCCTTGATGGGATAAACCAGGCGGCAGGCCTCGCACCGGAGCCCGTCTCCTTTCTCGTTCAACTGAATATCTCCTTTGCATTTCGGGCAGGCCATAATGGATAATAACTCCGGATCCAAAGCCATGTTTTTTCCTCCTCCTAATTTCTCGCCTCTGGTCTTAAAGCTCCATTCTCGTTATCAGACCCCGGTCCCGCCCAACCCTTATTTCCACCGCCGATGAACTTCCCGGATCAAATCGCGGGTTGATCGAACTTTCGGACCGCCCACGATCACCACGCGGCCTCCGACGGCCTTCACCGTTTCACGCTCGGGAACCGTCGCGGGGGTGTAATCCCCACCCTTGGCGTGGATGTGCGGGCGCAGGGTTCGGATAAGTTTTTCGACATTCGGTTCATGGAAAATCGTGACGAAATCCGTGCAGGAAAGACCGGCGACCAGTTCGGCCCGAACCGATTCTCCCATCAGCGGCCTTCCCCGCCCCTTGAGCCGGCGCACCGAGCGATTCCCGTTGATCCCCACCACGAGGAGGCCCCCCAGCGCCTTGGCCTCCTCCAAATACCGCACATGACCGATGTGGAGAAGGTCAAAGCAACCGTTGGCCAGAATGATTCTCGTTCCGGCCCGCCGATATCGCTCCACGACCCGTCGGAGATCGGGCAGCCTCCTGATCTTGGATGGACTCATAGCCCATTCAAGGCTAAAAGCAATTCCCCCTGACTCACCGTCGCGGTTCCCCGTTTCATCACGACGACACCGGCGCCGATGTTGGCCAGATGGGCCGCCTCCCGGAAGCTCGCCCCGCAGGCCAGAGCGAGGGTCAAGACCCCGATGACCGTATCCCCGGCCCCGGTCACGTCCGCAATCTCATGGCTGCCCACGATGGGAATGAATTCGGCCTTCCCGCCGGGCTCAAACAAAGCCATCCCCTTGCTCCCCCGCGTAATCAACACGGACGCACATTGCAGTTCCTTCAGGATCCGCTCGCCGTAAATCCGCAGGGAATCCTCCCCTTCTCCCAGTCGGATTCCGAAGGCCTCTTCCACCTCGGGTTCGTTCGGGGTCACGGCCGTGACGTTTCGGAAGGATGTCATCCGGTAGCGGGAATCGACCGTAATAATCCTCTCCCCCCCCTTGGCCATCCGGTTGACCGCTTCGATGACCCGGGGTGATAAGACGCCATAATCGTAATCGGAAACGATCAACGCATCGACGGAATCGATCTCCTCTTGGAGCGCACGGAGAAAGAGGTCTTCGGATCCGCAGGCGGCGGCGCGGGGCTCCCCCCGATCGATCCGGACGACCTGCTGTCGGGAGGTGTGTTGACCTCCGGCCATGATCCGGGTCTTCGTCGTGGTCGGGCGATCCGGTTCCACCAAGAGCCGGGTGGTGTCCATGCCGCACTGTTTGAGTTGCTGTGCGATCTCCCTTCCGGCCTCGTCGTCGCCCACCGCGCCCACCGGGAGCACCTTTCCCCCCAGGGCGGCCAGGTTATGCGCCGCGTTCCCGGCGCCCCCCAGGACCGTCTGCCGGGAGGCGTACTTTAGAATCAAGACCGGCGCCTCGCGTGAAATCCGCGAGGTTTTTCCGAGGATATACTCGTCCGCCACGAAATCCCCGAGCACCATGACTCTTTTTTCCGGGAACCTCCGGACGATTTCTCTGATCCGCGGGACGTCGATCATCGATCGTTCCCCGGGCCGCCGAGGGCGGCCCGACCGTCACCGGTTCCTTCCCGGTTCCGAACAACGTCAAGAATCCAATCCACGGCCTCACCCAAATCGGACACCACGGCATTGGCCCCCGGGTTCGCTTCCCGATCCCGGCCGGCCTCGCTCTCCCCGTGGCCCGTCCGGACGAGGACGGCCCGCGCTCCGACCCGGTGGGCCAACTCGACATCGCTCCATTTGTCGCCCACGACAAAAGAGGAATGAAGATCGAGCCCCATCTCCGATGCGGCCTGGTAGAGCATTCCCGGTTCGGGCTTCCGGCAGTGGCAGGCGATCATGTATTCACCGAATCCCTCGGTGGGATGATGCGGACAGTAATAAAGTCCGTCGAGCGTTGCGCCCTCCGTCCGGAGGAGCGCCGCCAGCCGCTCATGGGTCCGACCCACATCCTCTTCCGAGAAATAGCCCCGGGCCACCCCCGACTGGTTGGTCACGACGACGACCGGGGTTCCCCGCCGGTTCAGTCTCCCAATCGCCTCGGCCGAACGGGGCAGGAGTTCCAGCGCCTCCGACCGACGGATGTATCCCACTTCTTTTGAAATCGTACCGTCCCGATCCAAGAAAACGGCCCCGCGGGTTTCCGGGGGCTGCTTTTTCCATCGGTCATGCATCCAAAGCCACTGCTCGGGGCTCGCCCGGATCTCCTGCTCGAGTGAATGGGCCATTATCTGCGTGTGGATTCGGAGGTCCCTCTGGCGGTCCCGTGTCTTGATCAGGCGCAAAGGCTCACGGTACGTGACGCGCTGCCAGCCCCCCGGTTCCCGGTCGATGAAGACCGGAATCACCGGGGCCTCGGTCTTCGATGCGACCAATCCCAAAACCTTGTGAGTATAGGCCGGACGACCGAAAAAATCAACATAAACGCCGCGATCTCCGACGACGTTCTGATCGATCAGAAAGGCCACCGTCTTCTTTTGGTGGAGCGCGGACAGGATCTGGCGGAGGGACGAGGTCCCCTTGCTGCTGATGACCGTGGAGCCGAATCGTTCCCTCTGCCGGGTGATCATCTCGCTCAGCCAAGGGTTATCAAGCGGTCGGGCCACGATATGGCTGGGATATCCCCTTGCAGAATGGATCAGGCTCAGCAATTCCCAGTTCCCGTAATGGGAGGCCAGGAAGATAACCCCCCGCCCCTTTTCGAGAGCCCGCTCGAAATGATCAAAGCCGTCCACCCGAACCTTCCTCAAGAGGTCGTCCCGATTCTGATCCATGCTGCTTAGGAATTCCATCACGCTCATCCCGAGCGCCCTGAAGGCCTCGCGGGCCGTTTTCTCTGGATCCGGTCCGGTTTTCCCGAAAGCCCGTCTCAGATTTTCCAGGGTGATCTTCCTCCGGCGCGGGAGCAGGCGGTAGGCCAGTTCGCCGAGAAAGGCCCCGAGGGCGGGCCAACGGGAACGGGGAAGGCGGCGGGCCAAGAACAGGAGTGTCCTGCCGAGGGCATATTCCAGGCGGTAACGAATATGGATTTGATGGTCGGTCTGATCCGTCACTGGAGCACCCCGGACAAGAGGGAGTCCAGCCCGGACTCATCATGAAGGACCATCTCTATCTGAACCGACCACCAGTTCGGAAGGGGACTCCCGATTCCCTTCAATCGAACCGCGTCCTTTTCGGTGGTGACGATTGCGACTCCTCCCAGGCGCCGGGCCTCCTCCTCCAACATATCAAGTTGCCGAACCCGGTACGGACAATGATCCCGGAAGATGCACACGGCCGCAACCTCGATCCCGATCTCATTTAAGAGGCCCAGGAAGCGATCGGGCCGTCCGATACCCGCCACGGCGAGGAGTCGATTCCCCTTCATCCGATCGATCCCGACCGTCTCTCCCGTTCCGAGATTGGCCAGCCGCGTGGGCCGGACCCGGGCGCAGAAGATGGGAACGTCCCGGCGGTATCGCCGTATGTTCTTCTGAAGCGGGAGGGTCTGCGCCGGATCCTCGACATGGTTCAGGATAACCGCATCGGCCCGTCTCAGTTGCCGGACGGATTCTCGGAGCGTTCCGCGGGGAAGGAGAAATCCGTTGCCGAAGGGTTGATGGAAATCGACCACCAGGAGATTGAGGTCCCGGTGAAGTCGGAGGTGTTGGTAACCGTCGTCCAGGATGACCAGTCGGGTCCCCAGCCGCTCCACGGCCCACTGCGCGGCCTTCGCCCGGTTTCGGCCGACCAGAACCGGAAGGTCCGGAAGCCGTTGCGCAAGGAGACAGGGCTCATCCCCGTAGGTCGCCCAATTCCCGGAGGCGGCGGTCTCGGGGGGAACGACCGAAACCGCGACGCCGGATTTTCCACCGTAGCCCCGAGACAGAACGGCGGGACGATGGCCTCTCTTGATCAGTCGTTCGCAAAGAAATATCACGGCGGGCGTTTTCCCCGTTCCCCCGAGCGTGAGATTGCCCACGCTGATCACGGGTATCCCGGGTCGGAATGACCGGACCAGGCCTCTGGAATAGGCCGCGGTCCGGATCTCCTGTCCCGCCCGGTAAACCGCGGAAAACATCCGAAGGACGATCCCGATCAAAACCGTCACGAGCCCACCTTCGGATCGGACCAATCGGTTGTCAAACCAACGCTCGTGGAGTGGGCGGAAGTCCAGTCGGCGGATCCGATCAAGGGGCCGCCTCGCCAGGCTGTGCTCAACCATTCGAGACGTTTTTCGCGCGGCGCCCTTGAGGCGTTCCGCCGCCTCCCGGGCCAGCTCGCCCATCTTCCGGCGACGATCCGGATCCATCAAAAGGTTGTTCACCCATCGGGCGAGATCGGTTCGATCGTTAACCATCCGACCGCCTCCGGAGCTTCCCAGCAGATCCGCCATCTCCCGGATGTGATCCGTGTACGGCCCGAAAAGAACCGGCTTACCCTGGAGGGCCGGCTCCAAGAGGTTATGTCCGCCGGCCGGCCTGAGACTTCCGCCGACGAAGGCGATCGTCCCGAGGCCGTACAGATTTTCCAATGCCCCCATGATATCGACGACCATGAGATCGGCCGGCGGCCCGCCGACCTTGGGACCCAGGCCGGAATACCGTGCGTACGACCGGCCGCGCCGTTCGATCAAACTAACCACGAGCGGGATCCGTTCCGGATGACGGGGCGCGAGGATCATCCGCAGGGACGGCCACCGGGCCCGAAGCTCCTCCAGGATGATCAATAGGTCGTCCTCTTCCCCGTCATGCGTGCTGCCCGCGATCAGGATCGGATCGCTTTCCCCCCAGTTAAGAAATTCATAGAGCTGCCGCCGCCGGGTCTCGGAGAGCAAGGCCGGTGGCCGATCAAATTTCAGGTTGCCCGTTACCCTCACCTTTTCGGGGGGAGCCCCAAGAGCCATCATTCGTTCGGCGTCCTCCTCCGTCTGCATTCCGAACGATTCGATGGAACGGAGAACGCCGCCCAGGAACGCGCGGAAAAGTCGGTAGCGCGGGTAACTGCCTGGAGAAACCCTCCCGTTCACCAGAATCACCGGAATCTTGCGGCGGGAGGCCGCCGCCAGAAGGTTCGGCCACAACTCCGTCTCGACCAAGACCACCGCATCGGGAACGAGACGGCGCATCACGCGGGACGGAATGCCCGGAAGATCCAGGGGAACGAAAAACGCCCGCGGATGACCCTCCGCCCGGGCCAGACGACGGGCCGTCGCCGTCATCACGGAAAGGAGCAGGTCCCATTCCGGGTGCTCCCGTTGCCAGAGTTCGATCAACGGGAGGATGGCCCGGTACTCCCCCACCGAGGCGGCGTGGACCCAGACCCTCGTCCGACCCGCCTTTGGTTTGAACCCCTCTCCGGAATGAAACCCCAACCGTTCAAGTAATCCCAATCGGTACTCCGGCCGCAAGATAAGCAGGAGCCCGATGAAGGGAAGGGTCAGGGGGAGGCCCAGGATCAACATCAAGTTGTAGAACATTATTCCCAAATTTGATCCGCCCGGCTCGTAATGTGTTCGAGCTGCGTCTGGAGGTCGAGGCGCCTTCGCTCAAACTCCGGATCGTCCGCATCCGACGGCACCCGGACGGGGTCCCCCCAGATAAAGACACCGCGGCTGAACGGGAATGGAATTAAGAAGCCGTCCCACGAATTGAGAATTTTTTTTTAGAGGCGCTGAAGGCGACCGGAAGAATCGGCAGCCCGGTCAGTTTCGCGAGCTCAATGACGCCGCGCTGGACAACGTGCCGGGGTCCCCGAGGACCGTCGGGGGTGATTCCGATGTCGAGCCCCGCACGGGAGGCGGCGACGAGGCCCCGCAGGGCCATCGCTCCCCCGCGCGTGGTGGAGCCCCGCAAGGCCCGGAATCCAAAAAACCGGATCGTTCGGGCGATCCATTCCCCGTCACGGTGCCGGCTGATGAGAACGGCCGCGCCCGGCCCCTTATACGCAAAAGGCATCATTAATTGACGGTCGTGCCAAAAGGCAAAGATACAATTTCGACCTTCCCTCCAGAAGGCCTCGGGGATTTCGGATCGGAGGAGCTTAACGCGCATCGTCCACCGCAGGACGCGAAGGAAGAGGGAGCCTATCCACGGGACCAGGGCCAGCCCAATCCGGTCAATGAGCCTTTGCATAGGCCTCCTTAAACTGGAGCTGGTAGAATTTTTTGTACAGGCCGTCCTGCCGCAGGAGCTCCTCGTGCCCTCCCACCTCCACGATCCGCCCTTTGTCGATCACCACGATCCGCGTTGAATGTCGGATGGTCGAGAGCCGATGAGCGATGATGAAGGTGGTCCTATTTTTTAGAAGGTTCGAAAGGGCCTTCTGAATGAGGGTCTCGGATTCCGAATCCAGCGAGGAGGTCGCCTCGTCCAGGACCAGAATGGGCGAATTTCTTAAGAGGGCCCGGGCGATGGCCAAGCGCTGACGCTGCCCTCCGGAGAGTCGGACCCCGGCCTCGCCGATCATCGTCTCAAATCCTTTCGGCAGGCGTTCGATAAACTCGCCGGCGTAGGCCGCGTCCGCCGCCTCTTTTATGCGGGCCGGATCGATCCCTTCCAGGCCGTACGCGATATTGCGCGAGATCGTATCGTCAAACAGGATCGTTTCCTGAGCGACCAGACCGATTTGATTGCGGAGCGAGGCCAGGGTCGCCTCCCGGAGGTCGGTCCCGTCGATCCGGATCGTCCCATTCGTCGGGTCGTAGAAACGGAGGAGGAGATTCATCATTGTGGTCTTTCCCGATCCCGAGCTTCCCACCAGCGCCACGACCTCGCCGGCTTTGACGGTCAAATGGATCTCCCGGAGGGCGGCCTCTTTCATGCCGTCATAAGCGAAGGACACGCCCTCGAACCGGATCTCCTTTCGGATCGGGCCGAGGATCTGTTTCCCCCGGTCTAAAACGGTTTCGGTCGGTCGGTCCAGCATGGCAAAGATTCGCTCCATCGCCGCGGCGGCCTGCTGGATCACCATCGCCGTGGCCGCCAGGTGTCGGACGGGGGCGTACATCAGCCAGCTCGCCCCGAGAAACGAGAGAAATCCGCCCGGGGTCATCCGCCCCATCCGGACTTCGTAGGCGCCGACTCCGATGATGAACGCGGCGGCGATCGCCCCGGCCCCCTCCATGATCCCCGGGACCAGCTCCGAGATCCGGGTCGTCTTCATGATGCGGTTGAGGTACTCCTGGTTTTTCCGCCCGAATCGGTCCTGCTCGAATGTCTCGGATCCGAACGACTTGATCAGCCGGATCCCGGAAAGGGTTTCGTCGAGGAGCGTCGTCAGCTCGGCCACTTTCTCCTGTCCGGAGCGGGCGATCCGGCGGATCCGTTTCCCGATCCGGGTCAACGGATAATAGGACATCGGGACGATGACGATCGCGACCAGGGCCAGCCGCCAGTTCAGATAGAACAGGACGCCCATCAGGGCCACCATCGTGAGCGACTGCTGAAAGAGATCCCGGATCACGCTGGCCAGGACCTGCTGCACCATCCCGGCATCGTTCACAATCAGAGAAATGAGCGAGCCGGTCCGTTCGTGCGCAAAGAATCCCACCGGCAACCGAATCATTTTTCGATAAAGGTCCTCCCGAAGCCGGGCGATGGCGTGGTTCCCCGCGTACCGCATGAGATAGGACCGGCCGTAATTGAAGGCGCCCTTGGCCAACCCGATCACGACGATCAGGGGGATGATCCAGTAGAGCAATTCCCAATGGCTCTGGATGAACACCTCATCGATGATCGGCTTGATCATCCAGGCGTAGGAGGCCGTCAGAAGGGATACGGCGGCCGCGCAGCCCGTCGCCCCCAGCAGGCTGCGCCAGTAGGGTTTAATATACGGTCTCAATCGGCGTCCCGGATTCATGCCGCTTCCGCTTGTTCGGATTGGGAAAGGACTTTCAGGATGCTCGCCGCGGCCCTCTGTGCGGCGCCGGGGGAACCCATCTTCCGCTTCACCTCATCCAGACCCCGGCGGATTTCCTCCATCACAGACCGATCTCCAAGCTGGCTCAACACGGCCTGGGCGATCCGCTCGGCGGTTGCCTCTTCCTGCAACAGCTCCGGGACGATCGTGCGGCCCGCCAAAATGTTCACCAGGCCCACATTCTCGATCCGGACCATGAATCGTGCGATGAACGCGCTCAGCCAGGCGACCTGGTACACGATCACGAGCGGTGTTCCGACCAGCGCGGCCTCCAGCGTGGCGGTTCCAGACGCCACGATCGCCGAATCGGCACAGGCGAGGACCGACGGGGCCTCTCCCGAAATCAGCCGGATCGCGTCCGACCGACCGGCAAGTCGTTGCCTAAAGTCGTCCATGCAAAGGGAGGGTGCGACCGGCACCACGCCCACGGCGGAGGGAAGCCGCTCCCGGATCCTGTCCATGGCACCGATCATCTCATCCAGCAGTCGGTCCACCTCCATCGCCCGGCTGCCCGGGAGGAGCGCCACGACGACCGCGTCCGAGGGAATCCCGAAATACCGCCGCAACTCCCCCCGGTCCAGATGAGCCGGAATTTCATCCATCAGGGGATGCCCGACGAACTCGCACGGGACGCCGGCGTCGCGATAGAGGGGCTCCTCGAAGGGAAAGATCACGAGCATACGATCGACCCATCGGGCGATCGTGCGGATTCTCCCGGCGCGCCAGGCCCAGACCTTCGGTCCGATGTAATAGACGGTGGGAAGCCCCATCCGTTTGGCCAGGCGGGCAACCCGGAGATTGAAATCGGGTGAATCGATCAGAACCACCAGGTCCACGTCTCCGTTCCGGAGTCTCTCCTTCACGGCCCCGAACGCCCGGAGGAGGATCCTCCATTTCTTAAGGACCTCGACCAGTCCCATCACCCCGAGCCGGCGGTTGTCGAAGATCAACTCCACGCCGGCCTCATTCATCTTCTCCCCACCCATACCGACCAGACGGAGATCGGGCCGGAGGCGGCGAAGAGACCGGGCCAGCTCCGCCCCGTGAAGATCCCCGGACGCCTCGCCGGTGATGATGAGAATGGTCCGTTGCGTTTTCACCGTCTACCGGCTCACCAGTTGCTTAAGCATTCGCACACAGAAATTTCGAATCGCGACCGCCTCTCTCTGCATGAATAGTCCCCGATCCAGCTTCTCGGCCTCTTCCGATGAAAGCAGTTCCGGCGCCAATTGGCGCTTTAACTTGGCGAGGCCGAGCAGGTCGTCCTGATAGAACAGGCGATGGAGACCGATTCTCCCCGGATTCCACCGGCCTCCCCGCTCGAAGGCCGTGCAGAGATCGATCAGAAACGGGTCGCCTTTCTTCGAAATCATTATATTTTTTTTATTCCTCAGGTCGCCCAGCACCACTCCTCGATCGTGAACGCAATCGACAATACGGCGGAGCCGCTGAAAGAATTCCGCGGGAAGTTCGCCCGGCTTCACCCTTGAGGCGTTCCGGCCCTCGATATATTCCACCGCGATGGCGTATCGATCCAGCTTGCCCCGGTAGCGCGGAATCCCCGGAAGGCCGGCTAATTTCAGATACATTCTCGCCTCGTTCCAAGTCGAGGGGAGCCCCACGAAAAATCGGTACAGGAAACCCCGGCCGCGATAGTCCTTCACCACGACCGGGCCGTCGTCTCCCCGGACGAGATCGATGTCGGGTTGCCAGGGCTTGGCCGGACGCAGCGATTCGATCCGCCGAAGGGCCAGATTTTCCCTTGTGATTCCGCAAACCGCCATGATTACCGGCCGACCACCGAGATTCCCGCGGCCTCCGCCCCGGTCAGGAGTGCCTCCCGATCCAGCAGAATGCTTCGGCCGGCCTCCAGTGCAAGAACGGTGGCCCCCACCTCCGACATCACCGTGATCGTCTGGGGACCGACGGTGGGCAGATCGAAGCGGAGGTCCTGCTGGGGCTTGCTCACCTTGACCACCACCGCGCCCTCCCGGCCCAGCCGTCCCCCCCGCCGAATCGCCTCGTCGGTTCCCTCCATCGCCTCGACGGACAGGACGGTCCGCTGCTTGACCACCACGCACTGGCCGATATCGAGCCGGCCCAGTTCTTTGGCGAGCGACCACCCGAACTGGACATCCTCCTCTTCGGTCCGAGTCAGGACCCGCGGGGTGAGAAGGCCGCCCGGGGTCAGAACGCTCGGGACCATTTCGGTCGCCGGCCGGATCTTGATCCCCTCGCCCGCCATCTCCTCGGAAATCGCCCGGAGAAGGTCGTCGTCCCTTTTGAAACCGACCCTCGCCAGAATGGCGATCGCACGAAAATCCGGCCGGGCGTTCCCGAACAGACGCGTCTTGGTGATCCCCCCGGCCATCACGGCCTCCGAGACGCCGGCCTCTTTCAGGACCGAGATCAGGCGATTCACCTCGCCGACCCGGATCCAGGTGAGCTGATCCGCGCAGGAAGCGAGATCGGGACTCGTCTCGCCCTCATGGGCCACCGCCACCACCCGGTAGCCCTCCTCCCGCGCGGCCCGCGCCACCGTCAGTGGCAGGAGACCGCTCCCCGCGATGATCCCGATCGTCTTCACCGACAAAACCCCCGCTCGGAGGTCTCGATGAAGTCGGCCATCTCCTGGGCGTCCGGGGAATCGCCGAACACCTCCCGGACCTTCTTGATGGCGTCCTTCATCGAGAGCTTGGACCGGAACAGCACCTTGTAGGCCCCCTTCAGAGCCGAGATCCGCTCCTCGCTGAAGCCGTGGCGTTTGAGACCGACCGAGTTGAGGCCGTAGAGCTTGGCCCGATTCCCGACGGCCGACACGAAGGGAGGGATGTCCTGGGGAACGGCCGAGGCACCGCCGATGATGGCATGCCGCCCGACCCTCACAAACTGGTGAATCCCGGTTAGTCCTCCGACCACGGCGTAATCCTGGATCGCGATATGGCCGGCAAGTGTCGCGGCGTTGGCCAGAATGACGTGGTTTCCGATCCGGCAATCATGGGCCACATGGACATAGGCCATGAGGAGATTCCGGTTCCCGATGCGCGTCACGCCCCCTCCCGGCTCTGTCCCTCGATGAACCGTAACGGATTCCCGGATCGTGTTCTCGTTCCCGATCACGACGCGGGACTCCTCCCCCTTGAATTTGAGGTCCTGCGGGATGGCCCCAATGGACGCGAACGGAAAGATCCGGCAGTCCCGGCCGATCTCGGTCCATCCGTCGATGACGACGTGCGAGGCGATTTCCGTACCCGCGCCGATTCGGACATGCTCCCCGATGATCGAGTACGGCCCGACCCGCACCTCGTCGTGCAGCTCGGCTCGGGGATGGACGATGGCGGTGGGATGGATCTTTGATTCCTGGGTCATTCCCTTGGACCCCATCCCCTATCCCCCATCCGCCAGCATCGCGGTCAGATCCGCATCGCAGACCACATGGCCTCCCACCGTGGCCTTTCCATTGAGCTTCCAGTAGGGGGTGCGGCTTTGGACCACCTCCAGCTCAAACCGCAGCTGATCCCCCGGGATCACCGGTCTCCTGAACTTCGCCCGCTCGATCCCCACGAAGTAGACCAGTTTCTTTTTCGGGTCCCGGCTGGATTTGAAGGCCAGGACCCCGCCCACCTGCGCCATGGCTTCAATGATGAGGACGCCCGGCATGATCGGGCGGCCCGGAAAATGCCCCTGAAAATACCATTCGTTGATCGTGACGTTCTTGAAGCCGACGACCCTCTTTCCGAGTTCGAGCTCGTCAATCCGGTCCACCAGAAGGAACGGGTAACGGTGGGGAAGGATGGACAATATTTCCTGGACATCGATCATCGTTTTCTCCCCTTCTGGGTTTTCGGTCGCCCTGCCTTTTTAAGACGGGCCAGATGTTTCTCGAGGACCACCACGCGCTTTCGAAGCTCCGGAAGGCGGGCGAAACTCGACTGGGCCGCAAGCCACTGACGGTGCGGCAGGGCCGGGTATCCGGATACGATCTGACCGGGCGCGATGTCTTTGGTGACCCCCGTCCTCCCGCCCGCCACCACCGCATCCCCGACGGTGAGGTGACCGGCCACTCCCGTTTGGCCCGCAAGCGTGACCCGGTTTCCGATACGGGCACTTCCGGAGATCCCCACTTGAGACACCAGCAGGCAGTCCTCCCCGATCACCACATTATGCGCGATCTGAACGAGATTATCGATCTTGGTCCCGCGGCCGATGACCGTCGCTCCGAGCGCGGCCCGATCCACGGTCACATTCGCCCCGATTTCCACGTCATCCCCGATCTCGACCGTGCCGATCTGAGGAATTTTATGATGCCTCCCCTCGTGGGTGGCAAACCCGAACCCGTCGCTTCCCAGCACCGCCCCGCTCTGAATAATGACCCGGCGTCCGATGCGGGTTCCCTCCCGGACCGAGACATTGGAATAGATGAGGGTGTCCTCCCCGATCCGGGTATCTTCGCCGATCACCACGCCGGGATAAAGGGTTACCCGGTCCCCGATCGTGACCCGGTCCCCGATCGCGACGAACGGATGGATCGAGAGCTCTCGCCCCAGCACCACGTCCCGTCCGAGACTCGCCAGGGGGCTGATCCCGATTATAGCCCGGGGGGTTTCGGAAAGGATCTTGACGATCCGTGAGAAAGCGTAATACGGATTCTTTGCGATCAGCTGGGAGCAGGGAACCTCTCTGTCCTCCTTCGACAGGACAATCGCCGACGCCTTCGTGGTCCGCAGAAGATCGGCGTACTTCCGGTTGGCCAGGAAGGTGATATCGCCGGATCGGGCCTCGATGAGACCGGCCACCCCCCGTATGGGAATGGAGGAGTCCCCCCGGACATAGCCGCCCACGCTTTCGGCGAGATCTTTGAGCAAAACCGGTTGACGATTCATTGAAGGCTCCAAAAGCAATTTATGGAACGCTCTTCTCGAACTCCTTGATCACTTCATCGGTCAGGTCCAGGGAATCCTTGGCGTAAAGGAGCACTCCCCCGTCGGCATTCTTATCGATGATGTAGGTATACCCCTCGCGCTCCGCAATTTTTTTGACGATCCCGACCAGATCCTTGTTGAATCGTTCCAGGATCTCCTTGTTCTTTCCCTGGACCTCCTTATTGAGATCGGTGGCCCGGCGCTGGTATTCCATAAATTTCCGCTGGAGGGTATCTTCTTTATCCCGTCGGGCATCCGGGCTTAAGACCGCCGCCTGCCGGGCCAGGTCGTCCTGCATCTGTTTGATCTCGTTCTCCTCCAGGTCGATAATCTTCTGCCGGCTCTTGACGAATTCCTGCATGGCCTCCTTTGCCTTCTTTCCGGCCTTGGTGTTGTCCAATATTTTTTGGGCGTCCAGAAAACCGATCTTGAGCGAATCGGCGGCCCAGGCCGCCGGCCCGGCCATCAGGAGGCCGGCGAGAACCGCCCAACTCGCCCTTCCCGCTCCAGACCGTATGAGACGAGCCGCCTTGGTTAACCCACGTTTCATGAAGCCTCTCCTTTCAACCCCCGTTTCGATGCCTCGCGTCTAAAACAACGTCCCGATGGTAAACTCCAGGTTGCTGGCCCGCTCGCCCTCGCGGCGATTCAGATTATATCCCCACTCCAATCGAAGCGGGCCGATCGGAGATACCCATCGCAGCCCGAATCCTCCCCCCAGTCTCAGTTCGTCGGTCCGGATCCGTTCGTTATCATCGAAGGCCTTGCCGGCGTCGAAAAAGAGGACCCCCTTGATTTTGGCCTCCGGAACGAGAGGAATCAGCAGTTCCGTATTGGTGATCAGCTCCTTGTTCCCCCCGACGATCTCGTTGGTCAAGGGGTCCACCGGACCCGCCCTCCCGAAATTGAATCCTCGAACGGTATTGATGCCGCCGACGAAGAAACGTTCCCCGATGGGCAACTCCGATCCCGCGATGCCCGTCGCATAGCCCAACCGGCCGTGGAGGGATAACACCAGATCCAGCGGGAGGGAAAAATACCGACTCAGATCCAGGATGCCCTTAACAAAATCGTTGTCCCCGCCCAGGAACGTGCCGGCGTACTCCCCGGAAAGGGCCACGCGGGAGCCTTCCTTCGGATCGAAAATAAAGTCGCGCGTATCTCGGGCCACGGTCGCTCCCATGCTGCTCGTCACGGATTGGCCCGCCTGAGACTGGATCCGAGCGGGGGCGCTCGAGCTGAGGTCGAAGACCGTCAAGGTCTCCCGGGTATAACTGAGGCTCCCGCTGACGTATTCCGTGAATGATTTACCGAGAATTAGGCTCCCGCCGACCCGTCTCTCCTTGTAGGAGTTGAAATCGCGCCGCTGATTGAACAGATTCACGGTTCCTGAAACGGGATAATCGAGCAGGTACGGTTCCCGGAAGGTCAGGCTGTAAGTGTTCCTCCGTTTCCCAACCTCGACCCGGGCCCGCAAGAGCTGGCCACTCCCGAATAAGTTCCCCTGGGTGATTTCGGCCAGCCCGACCACGCGGTCCACCGAACTGTACCCCCCGCCCACGCTAAGGGACCCGGTCGACTTCTCTTTCACCCGAATCTGGAGGTCCACCTCCTCCGGCCCAACCCGCTCCGGCGCGATATCGACGGATTCAAAAAAGTTCAGGTTATTGACCCTCTGGAAGCTGCGCCTCAGCAGTGTCGTATTTACGAGTTCCTGCTCGTTGACCCGGATCTCCCTCCGGATCACCTTATCACGGGTCTTTTCATTTCCCCCGATCGAGATCCGCCGGACCCGCATCGGATTGTCCTCGGTAACCTCGACCACGAGATCCACTTTTCGGGTCGCAGGATCCACGGAGTATTGGGGGATGATCATGGCGTAGAGATATCCTCGCTCCCCATACATATCCTGGATTTCCCCGATGCTCTGTCGCAGCAGGTTCCGACGGAACAGGTCCTCTTCCTTCAGCTTGAAGACCTCTCTCAACTGCTCCACGGTGAAGATTTCGTTCCCTCGAAAGGTAATGCTGCGGAGGAAGAACTGGTCGCCTTCGATGATCGGAAAAGTCACCGAGGCCCGAACTCCGAAAAAATCGTAAGGGTAGTCGATTTCACCGTGCAGGATCGGGAAGGTCACCCGGGTACGGCTTCGGTCTTCCTTGAACTGGGCTAGGGGAGTTCCCACCTGAACCTGAAGGTAGCCGTTATTCAGATAAAAGTCCTTCAGTTTCTCGGTATCATCGTTCAGGACCGCTTTCTTGTAGTAGCCGGCATTGGTAAACCAGGAGGTCAGAACGGAATAGGTCCGCGTTTCGATGTTCTTATTGAGGCCGCCGGGAGAGAAAGAATCGCCCCCGTCGAACGTGATCTTCTTGACGGTGGCTTTTGCCCCCTCTTTGATCGAGAAGATCACGGTCACCTGATTCCCGCTCATTTTAAGGACCGGAATGATTTCCGTATTGGAAAACCCTTCCTCCTCGTACATCTGCCGCAAACGCTCGACATCTTCTTTAACAAGATGGTCGTCCAGAAAGGTCTGTTTCTTGAGCATAATGCGGTCCTTCAGTTTATCCGGCAGAATGGCCAGGTTTCCAAGGAAGGTGATCTCCGTCACGGTCGGCCGTTCCGTCACCTCATAAATCACCTTGACGCCCCCCTCGGCCGCCTCCGATTCCACGCGGACGTCCAAAAAAAAACCCAACTGGTAAATCCCCCGGATATCTTCCCGAACGGACTCGGAGGAAAAGAGATCTCCTTCCTTCGTCTTCAGACGGGCCCGGATGGTGGACGGCTCGATCCGATTGTGGCCTCGAATCTCAATGGCGACCACCTTCTCCCCGCTCTCCCCCAATTCGCCCTCGGCCGAGGAATCCTGAACTGAAAAACAGGCCAGAATTAAAATCGCGATCAAGACGGCCGTGGGCGTCCCATGGATTCGCATTCGTACGATAGACCCCCCCGATTAATACCCAGCCCCCAAAAATTTTCCTATTCTAACACCTGGCTAACTAATTGTAAATATAAAAAATTCCAGCCGGAAAGGCCGCC
>CAYJTJ010000007.1:0-9763 GCA_964372835.1 uncultured Nitrospirota bacterium | reverse complement strand
CCCGTATGGGCTGCGGCCCGACTCGAAACTCCCCACCGGCACCGTGTCGTTAAGATCCGAGTCGCCCGTGTTCCCCCGGTCGGGTTCAAACGTGTCTCCCCAGGGATATTCCGATCCGTTCGTTCCCCGCGCGGCCTTTTCCCATTCCGCCTCGGTTGGAAGCCGTTTCCCCGCCCACTGGCAGTACTGCCGGGCGTCGTACCAACTTACGAATCGAACCGGGTGTTTCCCCCGGCCGGCCGGAACACGGCCGTCGGGCCAGTGGGGCGGAGGGCGGCTTCCCGTCTTGTCCACGAAAAGCGCGTATTCCTCTTGGGTCACCTCGAAGCGATCGATCTGGAACGGGTGAAGATCGATCCGGCGTTGAGGATGTTCGTCTTCGTACAGCGGGCGGACCAGACCGATCTGGACGCCAAGACCATCGGTATCGACCTTATCGCTTCCCATAATAAAAGCCCCCCCCGGAACGACCACCATCCCCTCTCCCGAGGGAAGCCGGGAGGCGGACCGGTCGGAGCAACTCCAAAGGAAAATTCCGGCCAGCAATGCACCGATGCCGTAGAACCGACCCCATCTATCCATTCGCGATCACACCCCGATCGGAGAAGCTGAAGTAGTTTCCATCCCCGATCACCACATGATCTAATACCCGAATCCCCATGATCCGGCCGGCCGCAACCAGCCGGCGGGTCAGTTCCCTGTCCTCGGCACTCGGAGTCGGATCCCCGCTCGGATGATTGTGAAGCAGGATGACGGCCGAAGCCGATTCGCGAACGGCCGGCTTGAACACCTCCCGGGGATGAACAATGTTTAAAGAAAGGCTCCCGGTCGAGATCGTCACGTCTCGGATCAAGCGATTCTTCCCGTCGAAGAGCAGTAATAGGAAGACTTCTTTCTTCAGGTCTCTCAGCCGCGGGTAGTAATGGCTGTAAATATCGCGACTGGACATGGCCCGGAGATCCAGACCGAGGGGTTCGGACAGCGCCCTTCGCCCCAGCTCGAGGGCGGCGAGGATTCGGGAGGCCTTGGCCGGGCCGATTCCGCCAACGGAACAGAGCTCCGGGATAGTCAGGTGCTTCAGACCCGCCAGCCCCCCGAACCGTTGTAAGAGGAGACGGGCCAGTTCCAGCGCGTTTCTATTTTTTTCGCCGGTCCCGATCAGATTTGCCAGTAGTTCCGCCTCCGAAACCGACTCCGTCCCCAACCGGAGGAGCCTTTCCCGGGGCCGCTCCGAAGCCGGCCACTTGGGAATACTTCCTTTTAAATTTTCCACCGTCATCGATCTCGATTGATTTATGTAGCCTGCTACTTAAGGGCATTACAATTTTTGTCAATTCGTCATCATTCCGGACCGATGTAATTATTCAGTCATGTTATAAGATCCGAGTTTAATCAACCGGTTATCGCCGATTTATTATATGGCATACGCTTTGCACTCTGGAAAGGGTGAGCGTCATATCCAAACTCTCGTCACCACGCAAGGAGGGCAACACCATGAAATGTCCAAAGTGCAGCGGATTGATGTTCATCGAACGGTTTGCCGATTATTTTCTTACCTTCCACGCCTGGAAATGCGTCAACTGTGGCGCGATCATGGATCAGACCATATTATCCAACCGGGCGAAGGGAAACGACCTGGAGCTGATGCTTCAGACTATTCCCTTTGATGAGGAAAAAGAGGTTTAGGACTTCCTCAAACGGGTTTTCCGCACCGGTCGGAAAACCCGTAGCGGGCCGTTCGTCCCGCCACGCCTCCCCCCTCCTTCATGAAGCGGCGCAACTAAAGCTAAAGCGGAACTCACGACTTTGATCCTCGGATCCGACACGGATCCCCTTCACCACAAGCGAGACCTGGTTGCAGCTGTCGGGGGGAACTTTCTGAAAAAGCAGGACTCCCCGGCCGGACTCTCCGATCGAAATTTCAGCGGGACGCAATTGCAGCCTCCGAATCCTCTCCCTTTCCTGTCGGGCGATCGCGGCTGATTTCGGAATCAGCACGGTCGACGGTTGTGCCGGATCCCCCTTGTCGTAATAATCGAGACTCTCCTGTTCTGTCATCACTGGGTAGGAACGGCCGTGATCATCCATTAGAATTGATTGCTGCCCCTCCACTCGGATGGGATGACCGGTCTTATTCTGTATCGTCACTTCAAACGCGGTAAAGTAGGCCGAAAGATCGATCCCCAGCCGATCCCGTTCCAAATTCCCGAATCCCGACGTGACAATCGGTTTCACTTCGACGGTGATTTGCTGGCCGCCTTTGGGGTCTCCACCGCCGGAGGGCTTTGGATTGAGAAACGGAGAACGGAGGCCGCAGGCCGCACCGGTGATGAGAACCCCAACCCATAACATCGCGATGCCGATTCGTCTTTCCATCCGTAGCATGATGGACCCTCCCCCCAAACATCCCTATTATATTAATTTGATCGGGACGTGTCAAAAAATCGGACGCCCCGGCCGGCCCGAAGACTTGATTTGGGCCGGGGCGGCGCATCATAATGTTTTATAGAAGGGGCAAACTACATGCGTGTGATCGCCGGACTCGCCAAGGGACGCCGGCTTAGGGCTCCTCGGATCCCCGGAATTCGACCGACCTCCGATAAGGTTAAGGAGGCGCTCTTCTCTATCCTTGCCGATCGCGTGGGGAACTCGCGCGTACTCGACCTCTTCGGCGGGACAGGCGCCATCGGCATCGAGGCCTTAAGCCGCGGAGCCCGGGAGGTGGAGTTTGTGGAATCCGACCCCGCGGCCATTAAGGTCCTTCACAAGAATCTTGAGGCCTGCGACTTCACCGAGCGGGCCGTTGTTCACTGTATGGATGCGTACCGATTCCTAAAGCAGGCCGCCGGCCCCTATGATCTCGTCTTTGCCGATCCTCCCTACCATTGGAAACAATTGAAAAAATTATTGCCTGCGCTCAGCCGAGGTGATATCATGGGGTCCGGGAGTTTTTTCGTGCTCGAGCATTTTCGAAAGGTGCCCGTGCCGGAAGGGTTCGGCTCCCTTAAGGGATTTCGATCCTATCAATATGGAGACACGGTCCTGACCTTTTATCGAAAGGCGTCAAGCCCTCAATGAAAATCGGGGTTTATCCGGGAACATTTGATCCGATCACAAACGGCCATGTGGATATCATCCGGCGCAGCCTTCAGATTTTCGACAAGATGATCGTTGCGGTGGCGCCGAGCTTGAAGAAGAATCCGCTCTTCGACATTCACGAGCGCATGGCCATGGTCAAGGAAGCAACGGAGAAACTCTCTTACGTCGAGGCCGAGATTTTTGAAGGCCTTCTGACCGAATACATGAAACGGAAGGGGGCCCATGCGATCGTTCGGGGAATTCGGGCGGTTTCCGACTTCGAGCACGAATTCATGATGGCCCTCATGAACCGAAAACTGGACAGCCGGGTCGAGACCGTTTTCTTGATGCCCAGCGAGGAGTATTCCTACCTGACCTCCAGCGCGGTCAAGGAGGTCGCCAGCTACGGCGGGGCAATGACCGGCCTCGTCCCCCCTTCCATTGCGCGGCGGCTAAAGGAACGGTTCTCCGGGCGAAAGAAATGAAGCTGGCCCACCGCGTCTCCTCGATACAACCCTCCGCGACTCTCGCCCTCGCCGCACGAGCAAAAGCCCTTTCCGCCCAGGGGACCGAAGTGGTGGACTTCGGCCTGGGCGAACCGGACTTCGATACACCCGAAGGGGTCAAGGACGCGGCGATCCGGGCGATTCGGGCCGGATTCACGAAGTACACGGCCCCCGGCGGCATCGAAGACCTCAAGGCCGCCGTCGTCGAAAAGCTCAATCGCGACAATGGTCTGCGGTATGAGAAAAACCAGGTCGTCGTCTCCTGCGGGGCCAAGCACACCCTTTTTAACCTGGCCCAGGTGCTTTTTGAATCGGGCGACGAGGTCCTGATTCCATCCCCCTACTGGGTCTCATACCCCGCCCAGATCCGGCTCGCCGGGGCGACCCCGATCATCATCGACACCGATGAAGAGGACGGCTTTCTCTTATCGCCCGACCTCCTGATCCGCCATATCACCCCCCGGACAAAGGCCCTGATCCTTAACTCGCCCTGCAATCCGACCGGCTCGGTTTACCCCAGAAAACGCCTCGAGAAACTGGCCTCGATCATCCTCGAAAAGAAACTCCTGGTGATTTCGGACGAGATCTACGAGCCCTTCGTGTACGACGAGGCCCGCCACATCAGCCTGGCCTCCATCGATCCGGCCGTAGCGGAACTGACCGTTGTGGTCAACGGGGTCTCAAAGTCCCATGCCATGACCGGATGGCGCATCGGGTACGCCGCCGGTCCCCGGCCCATCATCGCCGCCGTCGAGACGGTCCAGAGCCAGAGCACGTCCAATCCAACCTCGATCTCCCAGAAAGCCGCCATCGCGGCACTGCGGGGGGATTCCCGTTTCACGAAAAGCATGGTCGCCCAGTACGATCAGAGGCGTCGCGCCCTTGCGGACCGCTTGAACAAGATCCCCGGCCTCTCCTGCGCACTTCCCCAGGGGGCTTTCTACGCCTTCCCGAATATCGCGGGACTCCTTGGGCGCCGATGGGAAAACGGCCTCCTGAAGACGGCCGATGACTTAACCGGGTACCTGCTCGATAAAGGTCACATCGCCGTCGTTGGGGGGGACGCCTTCGGCGCTCCACGGCATATCCGGATTTCCTACGCCACACCCCTGGACCGTATTGAGCTCGGCATGGACCGAATGGCCGAGGCGATCGCCCAACTCAAGACCTAATATAAGCCCGGGAGATCCAGACCGTTGCCCATTTACGAATACAAATGCGATGCCTGCGGCCACCGATTCGAAATCATGCAGAAGATGAATGACCCGCCCAAAAGAAAATGCGAGCGGTGCTCCGGAAAACTTCAAAAGGTCATCTCCGCATCCGGCATCGTTTTTAAGGGGAGCGGCTGGTACGTGACGGATTATTCCAAGAAGCTCAAAGCGAAGGAGGAAGCCAAACCGAAAGAGGAATCGAAGTCTCCAAAAGGGGATAAAAGCCCGGCCGCCACGGCCGCAGCCCCCACAAAGGATACCAAAAGGAAGGATCCATCCTCATCCTCATGACGCGGCGTCAAGTCGCCGGCCTAACCGTCTGAGCCCTTTCTGATCCGCAGGACCCCCCAGGCCACAATCAGCCCTAAAACGGCCCCGGCCATTATGTCGGAGGCGAAATGTAGATCAAGATAGATACGGCTGATCGCCACGAGCCCCGCGATCCCATACCAGACTCCACGCCAGGTCGGATAGTAGGAAGCCAATACCGCCGCGAGGGTAAAGGTCAGGCTGGCATGGCCGGACGGAAAGGAGCTGTATCCGTCCTCGAAGCTCGGACCCCACGCCGCTGCCCCGCTGTCCACGATAGAAGGTCGCGGCCGCCCGATGAGGTGTTTAAGCAGAGAGGTCAACCCCACGGTGCCCATGACCGCGACAAGGCCCCACCCCCCGGCCTGTCTTAACCGAAGGCGCTTTAGCGCAAGCCCCGCCCCGAACAGGCCGAGGCTGATCGCAATGACAACAGGAATTTTTCCGAACCATGTGATGACCTCCATGGCAAGGCGGATCGACGGGACCTGGAGGTCCTGTGATACCGACCGGACTCGATCGTCCGCCCAAAAAAGAGCGGCCAGTGCGGCGATGACCCATCCGGCACGCCGCAAGGCTAAAAGCCAAATCCGAGAGCGCTCAGGCGGAATCACTTCACCGATCCCCGGATGCCTTTGCCTCCGATGTCCGTCCGGAACTGCATTCCCTCAAAATGAATTTGTCCGATCGCTTTGTACGCGGCCCCCCGGGCCTCCGTTAAATCAGCCCCGATCGCCGTGACACCGAGCACCCGGCCGCCGGCCGTGACGAGCCGTTTTTCTTCAATAGAAGTCCCCGCGTGAAACACCATCACACCCCTTCCGGATTCGGCGTTCTCGATCCCCGTGATCGGACGGCGCGTCTCGTAATCGCCCGGATAGCCCTTGGCCGCCACGACGACGCAGACGGCCGCCCCCGCGCGCCATCGGGTCTCGATCTGATCCAGTCGGCCGGCCGCAAGGGCCTCGAGAATCTCGACCAGGTCCGTCTCAAGCCGGACCAGGATCACCTGGGTCTCCGGGTCGCCGAACCGTGCGTTAAACTCCAGAACGCGCGGCCCTTCCCGGGTCAGCATCATGCCGGCATAGAGGATACCCCGAAACGGACGGCCTTCACGGGATAGTCCCTCGACCGTCGGCTCGATGACTTCACGACGGATGCGCCTGAGCAACTCATCAGAGGCAATCTCGGTCGGCGAATAGGCTCCCATTCCTCCCGTGTTGGGCCCCTCATCGCCATCGCGCGCGCGTTTGTGATCCTGGGAGGGCGGCATCGGGATCACGTTCTTTCCATCCGTGAATATCAGGACCGAGACCTCTTCGCCCTCGAGACGGTCCTCGATGACGACTCGATTGCCGGCCTCGCCGAATTCCTTTTTACGCATGATCCGATCCACCGCCCCGATCGCCTCGTTCGCGTCCTTGGCGACGACCACCCCTTTCCCGGCCGCCAACCCATCCGCCTTGACCACCACCGGGCCCCTCCGCCTGCGGATGTATTCGACGGCGGTTTGCGGGTCCTCGAAGATTCCGGCCGGAGCCGTCGGAATTCCGTGCTTTTCCATAAACCGCTTGGCGTAAACTTTGCTGGACTCGATCTCGGCCGCCTTCTGCCCCGGTCCGATGATCGGGCAGCCGGCCGAATGAAAACGGTCCACGATACCCAGCGTGAGGGGCCCTTCCGGTCCAACGACGGTCAGGTCCACTTTTTCGCGCACGGCGAAGTTAAGAAGGCCCTGGATGTCATCGGCCTTGACCGGGAGGCAGTTTGCGTAGCGGGCGATTCCGGGATTTCCCGGGGCGCAATAAAGCGCGCGTGTCCTGGGGCTCTGGGCCAGCTTCCAGACCAGGGCATGTTCGCGTCCCCCGCTTCCGATCACGAGAATCTTCATGGGCAGGAACCGAGAATGCTCTTTTCGGGAGGCGGCTTGAGATTTCTTCCGGGCCGATGTCAGTGCCTAAAATGGCGCATACCCGTCAAGACCATGGCCATCCCGTGTTCATCGGCCGCCTGGATCACTTCATCGTCCCGGATCGATCCCCCGGGCTGAATTACGGCCCTGATGCCGACCTTCGCGGCCTCGTCCAGACCATCCCGGAATGGAAAAAAGGCGTCCGAGGCCATCACGGCCCCGGCGAGGGCCGATTGGGCCTTCATCGCCGCGATCTTGACCGAGTCCACCCGGCTCATCTGGCCGGCGCCGATCCCGATCGTTCGGCCCGCCCGGGCGTAAACGATGGCGTTCGATTTCACGTGCTTGCTGACGATCCAGGCGAAGGCCATCGCGTCGATCTCTTCATCGGTCGGTTTTCGCCGTGTGACTACTTTGAGTTTTCGAATGTCCTCGATCCGTCCGCGGTCGCGATCCTGAAGGATCACCCCCCCCACGACGCGCCTGAGATCCATCGACCCGCCGGCCGGGCCGGGTCTCCGTCCCCTTAAGGCATCCGAGCCCAGGTCCAGAAGCCGGAGGTCTTTCTTCTTTTTGAACGCCTCCAGCGCCTCCCGTTCGAATCCCGGCGCGATTACGATTTCAACGAACATCTTCGCGATTTCCCGGGCCGTCTCAGCCTCCACCGTGCGGTTGAACGCAATCACCCCGCCGAAGGCCGAGACCGGGTCCGTCGCCCTTGCCTGGGTGAGGGCCTCGATCAGCGTTTCGGCCGTCGCAACCCCGCAGGGATTGTTATGTTTGACGATGACGGCGGCCGGCTCCGAAAACTCCTTGACCAACTCAAGCCCCGCGTTTGCATCCAGGTAGTTGTTGAAGGACATGGCCTTTCCGTGCACCTGCCGGGAGGTGACGATCGACGGCTCGGTCGTCGGAAGCTCGCGGTAGATGGCGGCCTGCTGATGGGGATTTTCACCATATCTTAAGTTCTCGATCTTTTCGAACCGGAGGTTTAAGAGCGCGGGGAATCGCTCCGCCTCCCCCGCCCCGGTCCGGCCTTCCAGATAGGCGGCGATCATCCCGTCGTATCGTGCCGTGTGAGCGAACACCTTCAAGGCCAGCGAGAGCCTCGTCTCCCGACTCACTTCCCCCTGATGCCGGCGAAGTTCCTCAAGGACCCGCGGGTAGTCCCGGGGATCCACGACGACCGTCACGTGCTCGAAATTTTTGGCGGAAGACCGCAGCATCGCCGGCCCCCCGATATCGATGTTTTCGATCGCCTCCTCGAACGGGCAGTCCGGACGGGCGACGGTCGATTCAAACGGATAGAGGTTGACGGCCACCAGGTCGATGGGCAGAAGCCCGTGTTGCTTCATCTGAGCACGGTGAGACGGGTTGTCCCGCCGGGCGAGAAGACCGCCGTGGATCTTCGGGTGAAGCGTCTTCACACGCCCGTCGAGCATTTCGGGAAATCCGGTGAACTCGGCCACGTCCTTGACCGGCATGCCGGCCTCCTTAATGATTTTGGCCGTGCCGCCGGTCGAGAGGATCTCGATCCCCATCTCGGACAGGATCTTCGCGAACTTAACAATCCCCGACTTGTCCGACACACTGATTAAGGCCCGCTCGATCTTCATCTGAACTCTCCCCGAATCCGATCGCCCCGGCCCAATGATCCCGGATTTCGGCCCCTCCCTTTAGAACCAGAACCGCGACCCCACCCCGAGCGCGCCGAGCAGTACGGCGATGAATGTCCCCTCCTCGCTGTTCTCCCGGAAACAGTCCCGGTTCCATCCGCCGGCCCCGCGCCCGGCATACGGTCGGAGTTTTGGAAAATAATCCGGAACGGCCCGATCGTATTCCAGCCAGGCCTGCCCGAAATGATCGCGGAGCCGATCTCCCTCGCGCTTTTTCTTGAACGGGGCATAGTAGATGAAAAAAATCAGAATCCCGGCCGCCAGAATATACAGATTGCGGGCCATGAGGCTAAACCCGATCAGAATGAGCAATGTCCCTAAATAGAGCGGATTCTTTACGTAAGCGTAGGGACCGCTGGTCGTCAGCACTCGGGTCTTCTTTAGATGCCCCGCGGCCCAGACCCGGAGCGCCTCCCCCAGGATCACCAGCACCAGGCCGGGGGCGAACCATGAAGCGGATGGCCGGGCGAAGATCAGGAGGAGAAGGATCACCAGGTAGATCGGAACCGTTTTCAAGGTCACGCGCTTCAGGCGCGCGGCTAGGGGCGTCGCCACTTCTCCTCCTGAAAAAGTGCCGCCAGAATATCAGATGGCCTACCAAATTTCAAGGAGGAAGTGGGTCACGTTAGCGGCTATTTCATAAGGCGCCCACTGTTCATCCGCGCGCGCGAGGCCGGAGCGGAGGCTGACGGGAATTCAGCATCGTGGCCCCGGAATTTCGGCTTCCAATAAAATCAGGTGGTTACCTTCCAAAAGGTGGCAGGCACCTTTAAATGAAATCCGCCCGCCCAGGGTTTTTCTGAAGCGAATTAAGTATGGTGTCCCCGGATTCGTGTCGAATTAAGTATGGTGTCCCCGGATTCGTGTCTCCGGATTCTTATACCGACGCCCATTCATGCGACAGCACTTCCGCCTGTTCCAACACCGTCTGCGTCGCCTTCTCCTGCTTATCCGGCGGGTAGCCGTGTTTGCGCAGGATGCGTTTTACGATCGTCCGTAATTTGGCCCGCACGCTTTCCTTGATGGTCCAGTCGATGGTGGCGTTTCGGCGCACGTTCTCAACCAGCT
>CAYJTJ010000006.1:10672-32972 GCA_964372835.1 uncultured Nitrospirota bacterium | reverse complement strand
TTAGGCTAACTGGAGCATCCGGACGTTAGGCTAACTGGAGCATCCGCTCCAGGGCGACTTTGGCCCAGTAACGGTCCTGGTCCGGGACGATAATCCGGTTCACAATCGAGCCGGCCAAAAGCCGCTCAAGGGACCAGAGCAGATGCGGGGCGTCGATCCGGAACATTGTTGAGCACATGCAGACCATCGGGGAGAGAAAGTAGACCTGCTTATCGGGGTTATCCCGCTTGAGCCGGTTCACGAGGTTCAGCTCTGTCCCCACCGCCCATGCCGTCCCGGCCGGGGCCGCGGTTACGGTCCGGATGATGTACTCGGTCGAGCCGATAAGATCCGATTTGTCCGCCACCTCCATCGAGCATTCCGGATGAACGATGACCTGGATCCCCGGATGCTGCCTCCGGAAATAATCCACATGCTGCGGCTGGAACATCTGGTGGACGCTGCAGAACCCGTTCCAAAGAAAAACCCGGGCCTTCCGGATCGCCTCGGGGCTGTTTCCCCCGTTGGGCAGTGCGGGGTCCCAAAGGATCATTTGATCCAGAGGGATCCCCATCCGCTTGCAGGTATTTCTTCCCAAATGCTGATCGGGGAAGAAAAGTATTTTCTCTCGCCGCTCAAACGACCAGCGGATAATTTTCTCGGCATTGGTCGAGGTGCAGACCAGGCCGCTCCGCTCACCGCAGAAGGCCTTCAGGTCGGCCGAGGAATTAATGTAGGTGATCGGCGTGACCGAGTCCGGGGGAAGGACCGGGGTGATTTCCTGCCAGGCCGTCTCGACCGATTCGATATCGGCCATGTCGGCCATGGAACAGCCCGCGGCCAGGTCGGGGAGGATCACCTTCTGATCCGGTTCGGTCAATATATCCGCCGTCTCGGCCATAAACTTGACGCCGCAGAAAACAATGAACTCCCGGTCCTTGCGATCGGCCGCGCATTGGGCCAGCTTGAGCGAGTCCCCCGTATAATCGGCAAATTTGTAGACCTCATCCCTCTGGTAGTTGTGCCCGAGAAGGAGGAGACGGTTTGAAAGGCGGCTCTTGGCCTTCGCGATCCGCTTCTCGACCTCTTCTAACGGGAGCCGGTAATACTCCGAAAGCTCGGATTCAAGGGACTTTGGGACGGTTGCGTTTTTCATCTCCTCCCCGTAAAAGTGGGTGAAAATCTATTATATTTCGGAGATACGGGTTAAATCAAGAGATTAGATGAAGGAGAAGTGAATCTCGGGGTGGGCTTACATCAGCAGGGCTGAAACGGCGATCGGCCAGGAGTAGGTCCCCGCTTTTAGGCCGGGGTTTAAGAACAGGCGGTAGTTGATGTTGAGCGTCTCGCCGGCCAGACCCGGGGAGGGTTGGTGAATAAGCCCGAGCCCGGCCGGAACAGAGATCGCCCTTCCATTAATGGTTAGGAGGGCCTCCCGGAGGAGAAGGCCATCCGTATTAAACTGGATAAAATATCCGGTCTTATCATTGCTTGAAACCTTGAAGATTGTCCCGGTTTCTACATCGATATAGCCTCGAGCCAGATCTTCTTCCGTGACGGTGAGGAGACTTTCCTGGCGGAGGGTTTCTTGCGAGAGGTTGCCCACCACAGAAGCCGAAACCATCACGACCGATTTATTTCCGGCCGCCCAGACATCGAATCCGATCAGCATGATGCTCGCCACCGCCATTGCTATGATCGTCCGCTTTCTCACTTGCATCGCCTCCTGCCCACCTATTTAGCAAGAGGCATGCTAATCGAAATAAATATCTAAGTCAATGAAATATATGGATAAGATACTTTATGATTTTCTCAATCGATTTCGACTGTGCGATTTTGGTACAGTGAATGGCTATATTGGGTGTGCGTTTTTGGAATGGTGTGCGGAAATAGCTATGCCTTTATTCCGAGCTTTCGAATTCTCCGAATGAGTGCCCGGCGGCTGATTTCGAGCATTGCGGCCGCTCGAGTACGGTTTCCGGAAAGCCGCTTCAGTACGGCCTCAATATGCCCTTTCTCAATTTCGAGGAGAGAAAGCGGTGTGGATGACTCCGACTTCGGTTTTCTTAAGGGGCCGGGGAGATCCTCGAGACGGATAAAGGACTCGGTTGTGAGAATGGCCGCCTGCTCAAGTACGTTGTCGAGTTCCCGCACATTGCCGGGCCAATCATGGGCGATCAGAACGGCCTGGGCCGGTCGGGAAATGCCAAACACTTTTTTCCCGGTTCGTTCGCGGAACCGGTCCAGGAGGGTTTTATAAAGTAGCGGGAGATCATCTTTGCGCTCCCGGAGCGGCGGGACGCGGATGATCAGCGGCGTGATACGGAAGAAGAGATCCTCACGAAACCGGCCCTCCTTTACCTCCAGCTCGAGATTTCGGTTCGTCGCCGCAATAACCCGACAGCGGGCCTTGGAGAGCTCATGACTTCCCAATCGCCGAAATTCGCCGTCCTGGAGGACACGGAGGAGATGCGGTTGGAAAGAAGTCGGCAGTTCCCCGACCTCGTCGAGGAAAAGAGTCCCCTCGCCCGCCGCCTCGAATAGGCCGACCTTGTCCCGATCGGCTCCGGTAAAGGCCCCTTTTCGATGTCCGAATAGCTCCGATTCGATCAGGGTTTCGACTAGGGAGCCGCAGTTACAAACCAGAAATGGTTGTTTGGCCCATGGGCTGGTGGCGTGGAGTGCCTTGGCGATCACCTCCTTCCCCGTGCCGGTTTCGCCCGTGATCAAGACCGTCTTGTAGTACGGGGCAATCCGGCCGATGAAGGAAACGATGTCCAGCATCTGGGGGTTTCGGGCGGTGATGCCCGCGAAGGTATATTTATGAATCAACTGCCGCTCAAGCTCGCCCGTCTCTCTGCGGATCTGGACCCGTTCTTCGATTCGGCGAACGGCCTCTTCGAGCAATGCGGACTGGATCGGAATTTTGAGATAGGCCGCCGCGCCCTGTTTGATCGCTTCGAGCGCGCGGCCCTCGTCTCGGCCGAACAGTATCACCTCGGCTCTCGGATCGGCCGCTTTTACCGCCGGTAGGAGGTCCATCCCGTCTTCCAGAAGGATCAAGTGATAGCTGTTTTTTGCGACGAGTTCCTGCGGAGGCTGACCCGCGGGCAAGAGATCAATCTCCTGGCTCTTGAGCATCGCCCGGATGTTGTCTCTTCCTTCTTTTGCGGCGAGAAGAACTTTGAGCATACCGGCTCCGATCGGGGCAATGCCTTACCAAACGATGGTCACGGTCAGCGCGTCGGTATAGGTACCGATGGTGACATTCTGAAGCGGCGGGATGATCCCATAGATCTGCGTCGTCACGGGCTTGTTCTTTTTGACGTTTTTCAGAAATACCGTGTTGGTTCCGCCCGTTCCATCGCCCCAGATCGAGGTTCCGGCGGCGTCGACGAAGGCGTTGTAATTGAGTTGGTCCGCAAGACTCGCATGCTTCATCTTTCGGGGGTTATAGACGCCGGAATTGGGACTGGGACCCGCCGAAATGGTCACATCGGGGGGAGGTATTTCATCGCAGGTGACCGTCACGGTTCCCGTTGAGTTAAGCGGCAGCGGAGCAAAGACGTCATAGGCCGTGAAATTAATCGACGTGGTCGTCACGCTGCATGCCCCGTACGCCGCTCCGGCCCACAGGAAGAAAAGAATTGAAACCGTATGCTTAAGGAGCGACTTCACAGATGAACTCTCCTAATTCAACCAGCGCGGATTCGCTCGTGGGAATGTCGATCTTAAACGAGCAACTCCTGTCGGCGTACTCAAACGAGGCCTCATAAAGCCCCGGCCGCGCGTTCTCAAAATAAAATTCGCCGTCCTTTCCGGTCGGAAAGAGGATCTCGGGATCATGGTCCTGCAATAAGACCTCGTAGAATTCGGCCGGTGCGATCCGACCGTCCTCCTCGACCAGGAGCCTTCCCGAAAAGGCCTGGATCGGATTCGCCTCGAAGGAAATCAGGGACCCGCTCCGGAGAGGAGGGGAGATCAGCTTCTGGACTTCCTTGAGTGTGTAATCCAGCGGAACATCCCGGTCGTCAATCGAGATCTGATTATCGAAATAAGAATTCATATTGGGAACGAAGATCTTTCCCGAGGCGTTCGTCCGGCCGATTTCCTGATTATTATGGGAAACCCGGACTCCTTCCAGTTCGCCCACCTGAACGAGACCGAAACTATCCGTGATCGGTCGCGTGACCCCGACGGTTCCGGCGATATAGGCCAGGCCGCCGGCCGCCGAAAGCTGCGCGACACTGTCCCCGCCGGATTGACGGTAGGCGGCCGAGTAAATCCCGTATTTGAGATTTGCCTGGCCGAACGTGTCGACGGTCCGGGACACCTCCGAATCGTCTTCCGACCTTTCGAGCAGCAGCCGGCCGCCGTACCCCTCGCCGATTGGAGGGTTCTTCTGGGCCTGCACCGTTACGGTCTTCTCGCCGTCTCCACCCTGATAACGCGCCGAAAGGGATTGGTCCTTACCGGGATAGTAATGGATGCCGAGAAAAATTTCAACCGAGGATTTCTCCTCCACCGTTCTCCGCGCGGTTGAGAAGAAGGTGGTCCGGGGGGTCAGGGTCCTCGAATAGGAGGCAGTCAGAATGCGCCTGGCCACGGCGTCGAAATTCTGCTGCCTTGTGTAGTCCAGATTAAAGAAACCCAGGTCCCTGGTCCCGTACCCGATCCCGGCGGCCGCGTCGGACTTCGGTCTTAAGGGAGCTGATTCGGCGGCAATTGTGGCATAGTCTTCCGAAAAAAGCCGGTAAAGGATCCGGAGGCTCAGTTCGCGACCCTGAAAAATATGGCCGGCCGATGCGGCCCAGCCGCCGCCATTTATTTCATGATAACTTCCGGCCAGGGCGAGGGATAGAACCCCCAGAGGGTTTGCCAGGAATGAGCCCGATGATCCTAAATTGCCGACTTTATCCGATGCCTCCGAGTGGAGTCCGACGGTGATTGAATCGGTCGCGCCGTAACGGTGAAAGGCCGAAAAGGCGGGATCTCCGTAGTCAAAGCTTTCCTCGCCGAACGATTCGCGGATGAATCCAAGATTGTAACTGTATTCATGAAGCCCTTCCTTCAGGAGGGTGTCGGCCAGATAGAAGGGATACTGGATCCGTTCTTCCCGCCCGAATGGATCCTTCAGGACGACCTCGATCAGTCCGATCCCGGCGTGGGTGGAAATGTTCCGGAGCTCAAACTCCCCGGGAGAGAGTCTCTCTCGTCGGATCGGAGCCCCGTCGAGATAGACCGTCATCTCGGTGGGCAGAGAGAGAGATCCTGAAAAATCGATCTGAGGATGTTTGATGAAGTAAGGATCGATCCGGTAGGTCTTGGCATAGCTTAGCCCTCCCAGCGTGAGACCGCTCTGCAACTCGCCGGTTTGCGCGAAAAAATCTCCCAGAACGATCCTGTCCCTTTCATCCCTCCGGTCGTACGTGAGATTGCTAAGAAGTCTGATGAATTGTTCATCCTGATCCGCCCTCGTATAAAGCGTGTCGGTGAGAAAGAGTACGTGGTTATGATAGATGCCCAGCTGATTGGTCAGGTCGTAGCGATCCGAATCAAGATCGTTCAATCTTGAGTAGTCCAGGCGGTAATTCAGAAAGCCGCCGCTGTCGTTCGTGTAATCCACCTTTGGAGGGCGCTGGGGCATGAAGTCGATCACACTCCGACTCAGGTGAGAGGGGAGGGCCGTAATTTCCAGGGAAAGTGTGCGCTCGTCGATTTTGAACCCCACGCCCCTCATGGAGCTCAGAGCGATGTAGACCTCTCCTTCGATCCGGCGGATCTGGCCCTTGGGGTCCCGGAAGCCCATCTGCCGGAGATCATCGATCCGGATCAGTACGTCGCGCTCATTCGTCATCACGACGAAAAAATCGCCTTTCGACTCTCGATTTAGCGTAATATTGAGAATGACGTTCTGATCCGCCCGTGCGACGAGGGGGAAAATTAGCGTTGGAAGGAGGAGGAAACTAAGAAGGGCAGAGGGCCTTATCCACATCGACCGTGTCATTTAGCGTGAACTCAGTGGTCTTGACCTCCAAATCGATTTTAGATAGAGACCGGCAGACTTCGGATGAGACCGGGGTCGCGTACGTCCTGGATGCCCCGGTCAGTAGGTACCACCCGCTGAGTTCCTTCGAGAAGGTTTCGGTTCCCTCACGATCGGACCCCTTGACGAGAATGGAATGAATGATGAAATGGGAATTTCCCGTGTTCTTGACAGAGACTTGAAAATGGCCCTCTTTGAAAGCCGCCTTTTCGATGACGCCCTGCACTTCCTTCTTGGCCGGTTTGATGAATATGGGAACTCCAAACCGGATCGCCACCTGAATTTGAGCCCCCTCCACCTTCTGGCGGGGTTCGGGAATCTCCTCGATGAACAGTCGGTATGTTTTTTCTCGGCCGGCCGGCCGGGACTTGATACCGGTCCTCAAGATCCGCTGCTCATTGGCATTGATCAGCATGATCTTTGGGAAAAAGAGGATGTCGTTCGTTTCGGCATACTGATCCTTCCCTTCGGTATCCTGGGTCCATTCAAAGGCCTTCATTTGGACCTGGAGTTTCCGGTCTTCCTCGTTGACGATCGTGATCACGCCGCTCTTGGTTCCCTCTTCGAAATGGAGCGTAATCGGTGAGACCGAAAACTGTCCGGGTTGAGATGCCGATGGAAGAAGGATAAGGATGAAGAAGGCCAAACCGACTGGAAAAACTCTAATAGTTTTTGAAAGAATCCCTTCGGGGATTGATCGATCTTGACCGTTCACGGGCGGTTTCGCTCCGAATGGAGAACTT
The DNA here is from genome assembly GCA_964372835.1 of uncultured Nitrospirota bacterium. Classification (GTDB taxonomy): domain Bacteria; phylum Nitrospirota; class Nitrospiria; order JACQBZ01; family JACQBZ01; genus CAYJTJ01. The sequence continues at coordinate 26,204 of CAYJTJ010000006.1, read as the reverse complement.
GGCTCTTAATATATCAGACTTTATCGCGCTTGGCAAAGGATAGGGACCTTTTCACGGGTCGATGCTCAAGACCACCGTATCCAGGTAGCTTCCTACATAGGCATTCTGATAGTCCGTTGCCCTGACCGTTCCGCTGATCGTTAATGTTTGGTTCACATTTCTGGGTACCGAGGCGGTGATGGGGGAAAGCGTCAGGCTGTAGGGCAGATATTCCGTCGTCACGGTGGTATTGCGCATCCGGTTGGCGGCGGGCCCCGTCTCGTAAAGCCCATCGTCATCAATAATGAAAAAGGTTGCGATCGGCGCGCTCCCGCGGCAAACAAAAATCACGGTCGTATTGACCGTCACATCGCTTGAGGAGGCCGGGTTGAGAGCCCCGAAATTCAGCGCCGAGGTGGCCGAGTTGAATTTACAGTTGCTCTTGGACAACACCACCGCGGTGACGGTGAGGTCAATCGTACCGGCTTCCGAGCCGCCTCCGATGGGCAGGTTGAGGGCGAGGGCTGTTAGGATGATCAAGAATGTACGCGCGATCCGGGCCATAAGAGTTCCCCTTAGCAAGTAGGGATGGCCCGGAGGCCATCCCTACTTGATTCATCGGACCAAGTTGAGAAGTCTTATGGAATGACCGAGATTACGACCGTATCTGCATAGTCCCCGGCCGAGGCGTTCACATAATCGGCGTTTGAGATCAACCCATCGATCGTCAGGGTGATCGGGATGGACGGTCCGGAACCGGTCGCGGCCGAAGGCGTGAGCGTCAGTGCATAGGGAATAAACTCGGCGAGCGCGGCATGCTTCATCCTCGGACCGCCGGAGTTGTTGAGGCCTCCATCGTTTGACAGGGTATAGATCGCCCCCTTCGTGCACCAGAACGTGGTGCTTCCCGTGGCCGTGGCGTCCGCGACGCTGGACGGATCCAATGCACCGAAGGCCAGCGTGGAGGTGGCCGAGTTAAACTTACAGGTTCCAACAACGTTTGCGGATACGGTCAACGTATTCAAACCCGCCGCGATGCCCGTACCCACCGCAAGCAGCGTGAGCGCCATGGCGACCGCCAGGCTCGAGAATACCAACCCTCTCTTGTTCATTTGCTTTCCTCCTATGGTTAGCATTGTAATGGCTCCGTAATCCTTATCCAAACTAAAAAGGCCCTGCTCTTTTCCGATAAGAGCCTGGGCCTTCGTTTATCTTGATGAGGGCCTCACCACTTCGGCAGCCAGGCTCTCCAGGGCCGTTTCTCCCGGCCGTGGACCCTTTGGCTTTGCGCCCCACCCTTGCAGGTGGTTTGCTCTTATCGTGTGGCTAACCTAATTCAACTGGCTTACGATATTAAACGTACCACGGGATGATAATTTGTCAAGCCCTATCAAGACCTTAAGGCATTCTGCGACGGGACGGTTTAATCGGGAATTGAAATAATATTATGAATCACGGAGTTAGGCCACTCGTGACATCCCTGTGCCTTGAGGCGATCCGGAAATTATGTTAGGATATTCGTGTGAAGTCCTCGGAGGAAAAGCACGTTTCGGACTCTTCGGCCGAGACCGTCCAGGTCGTCCTGCCCAACGACACCAACCCGCTCGGGAATGTTCTCGGCGGCCGGGTCATGCATTGGATTGATCTGATCGCGGCGGTCGTGGCCCACCGGCACAGCCGCCTTCCGGTCGTAACGGCCTCGATGGAACGGCTTGATTTCCACTCCCCCATCAAGTTGGGTCATATCGTGATACTGAAGGCCGCCCTGAATTATGTCGGCCGTACCTCCATGGAGGTGGGCGTGGAGGTGTTTGCGGAGGAACCGATCACGGGAAAACGCCACCACACAAGCAGCGCGATCGTGACGTATGTTGCTCTCGATCGGATCGGAAAACCAACGCCCGTTCCGCGTCTTCGGCCCCAGACCGAGGAAGAGAAGAGGCGATTCGCTGAAGGGGAAATACGCCACCGGCAACGCAGGCAGCGCCGCGAGCCGGGGTAGGTGAACGGACGGTTCCCGGCGTCCGAATGAGTGAATGAAGTAAAGGCCAGCCGTCCATGGGAAAACGATACAGCCTCGAGCAGCGGAACCTTGACGACCATATCATGAACCTGATCCAGATGTGCGGCGGTTCCCCCCACGCCGATCTGATCAAGGATATCATTTGGACGGCCCTGAAACTTATTGATGAGCCGGCCGCAAGGCTGGACATCAAGATTCTCAACGCGGCCTTGCGCGAGCTTCGGTTTGCCTTCAAGTTGTTCGGGGGGTATCGTCATATTCGGAAGGTGACGGTATTCGGCTCGGCCCGCACGGCCGAGTCGGATCCTCTCTATAAGCTCGCGGCCGCATTCGCGCGGAAAATCGTCCGGCATGGCTACATGGTCATCACCGGCGCGGGGGACGGAATCATGGAGGGGGCGCAGGCCGGGGCCGGCCGGAAGATGAGTTTTGGTGTCAACATCCAGCTTCCGTTCGAGCAAATGCCGAATGTTTATATCGAGAACGACCCGAAGCTCGTCACCTTTAAATATTTTTTCACCCGAAAACTGATCTTCGTAAAGGAAACCGACGCCATCGCCCTATTCCCCGGAGGATTCGGGACACTGGACGAGATGTTCGAATCGCTGACGCTGATGCAGACCGGCAAAAGCGATATCATGCCGATTGTTCTGATCGATATCCCCGGAGGGACGTACTGGATTGACTGGCGCCGGCACATGGAGGAGCACCTCTTTAAGCGGGGGCTGATCAGCCATGATGACCTCCGTTTCGTAATGATGACGAATGACGTCAATGAGGCCGTGGAAGAGATCGTCCGCTTTTATCGAAATTACCACTCCTCGCGCTACGTGGGCGATCTTCTCGTGGTTCGTCTCCTTAAGCCCGTCTCGGAAGAGTTGCTGGCACGCCTGAATGAGGGTTTCAGCGACATTTTGAAGGCGGGACGCATCGAACGGTCCCCCTCCCTTCCCGAGGAGACGGATGAGCCGGATCTCATTCATTTGCCGCGGCTCGCCTTTCAGTTCAATCGGAAGGACTTCGGCCGCCTCCGCCAATTCATCGATACGCTGAACTCCCGAGACTGATGTCTCCCGCTTGATTTCGACCTCCCAAAGATGACAAGATGGTTTATTCCTTTGACACGAGGAAAGCCGCATGACCGAACCGAAGCTGTTCCTGCACCAGATGGAGTTGGGCGAAATGCAAAATTTCATCTACCTGATCGGGTGCGAGGAGACCCGGGAGGCGGCCGTGGTGGATCCGGCCTGGGATGTTCCGGCCATCCTGAAGGTGGCCGAGGAGCATCATCTTAAGCTTACAACGATTCTCCTAACCCATACCCATTTCGACCACATCAACGGGGTTGAAGAACTTCTGAAAAACACCGACGCCCGCGTCTTCGTCCACAAGAAAGAGGCCCCCGTCCTTCGTTATGCCGCCTCGAACCTAAAAAAAATTGAGAGCGGAGACGCCGTGAAGGTCGGCCGTTTGGACATCACGTTTATCCACACGCCCGGCCACACGCCGGGGTCCCAGTGTTTCTACATCGGGGATCGGCTGATCACGGGCGATACCCTCTTCATCAACGGATGCGGCCGCTGCGACCTGCAGGGGGGCGATCCGGAGGAGATGTACCGGAGTCTTTCGGGAAAACTCCGAAAGATGGATGATCATACTCGGGTCTACCCCGGCCACCACTACGCGGATATTCCGGTCTCGACCTTGGCGCGCGAGAAAAAGCAAAATCGGTATCTGATGAGCGGTTCGGTCGAGGAGTTCATCCGCCTTACCATGGGGCGCGATCTCGTCGAGCCGTCCTAGACGAGCGGCCCGCGATGGATTCGGAACTCTCAAGGGGAAACAGGTTATGAACGACGGCGTCGTCTCGGCCTACAAACGGCTGACCCAGGATTACGACCGGATCATCGAGCAACAGCCTTTTTTCATCAATGCCTACGCCCTCTACGACAAATTAATGCATCGGATTCTCGATGCCCGGCGGTACCTCCGCATCCTTGATGTCGGCTGCGGAAACGGCGCCCAGACCGTCCGGCTGGCCTCCCACGGCGATGAAGTGGTCGGCGTGGACATCGCCGAAGATCTCTTGGAGGTGGCGCGGGAGCGGTGCCGGTCCTTTTCCCATGTCCGATTCATGAAGGAGGACGCCTGCCAGCTGCCCTTTCCCGAAAATAGTTTCGACTGCATTGTCTCGTATGGTGACGTCCTCTCCCATATCGTGGACGGCTACGAGCGGGCTCTATCTGAAATAAGCCGCGTGGCCCGCGCGGGGGCGGTGGTTACGTTTGAGGTGGACAACAAATGGAACGCCGGGATCCTGTACCACCCTTGGGAATTGTGGGATGCGGTCCGGACGATCGGGAAGGGGCATGCCACGCGGAAATGGGAGGGGATGCGATTTAAGACCTTTACGCACCGGGAACTGGCGGGTCTTTTGGATGAGTACCGCCTGGAGATCACCGGATATCACGGTCACAATATCCTCGCGTCCATCGTTCCGGATCGATATGTCTTGGAGCAGCGCCGCCGGACCCTCGGAGGGCGGTTGGCCTTGGGCTTGGGCCGGCTGGATCTGTTCGTTTCGGGGGCCTTTCCGTTCAACCGGCTGGGTTTCAATATCATGGTGGTCGCGCGAAAGCGCGGCCACTGAGCAACAGGGACCATGATGTATCTCCTCCACCCCGGCCCGAACGCGATCGTGGATGAGATCATCGTGGAAGGAAGGGGCGCGGGGTAACTTCCGGGTCGGACCCGGTTCGAATTCCAAAAGGGAGGAGCGCGAAGAATGGACCTGTTGAACATGCTCGTGAATAAGAACCTGGCCACGATCGACCATCGGGCCACGGCCCAGGAGGCCGGGCGAAAGATGAGGGATCTGAAGATCGGCTCTCTCATCGTCACCCGGGATGGGAAGGAATCCGGGATCGTCAGCGAGACGGATCTGGTCCGCAAAACGGTGGCGGAGGGGCAGCCTCCGGGGGAGGTCCGCGTCTCCTCGATCATGAGCAGTCCGATCATCTCGATCGAGATCGGGCAGACGCCGGAAAAGGCGAACGACCTGATGAAGGAAAATGGGATCCGTCACCTCGGCATCACCGAACAGGGGAAGTTAATCGGAATCGTGTCGGTTCGCGATCTCCTCAGATACTTCAAGGTCTACTACGATGGGATCGGGAGCCTCAAGCCGAAAAACTGAGGGGGTTTCGGAAATCCATCGGGCGGCCTGCGCCTCTTCGTTTCTCCGGCGCTCCGATTTAGGATGAGCCCTGGAGCCGAGAGGGGATTGGGGATCTGGATCGCCCTGGGGCTGGCCCTCCTTCTGATGACCGCCGGTATCATCTTTCGGGAGGAGATCTCCGGTTTTTTCAGTCCGGCGTCTCCGTCCCAGCCGCCGGTCTCCGCCGGGGCGAAGATCGAGTTCGGCCGGGCGCTGGATCCCAGCGGGAAAACGGTCATCGATCCCGCGACCTCGTTTAATCTTGGCGAGGACATCGCCTGGGTGGTGAGTTTCCCGGAGGGCATTGGAGGAGAGGAACTCGTCGTGGCGCTTCTTGAGATCACCGGGCCGGGAGAGGAAAGATTGCTGGACCGAAATAAGATGCCCGTAGAGCCGACTGATGAAGGGGTCTACAATTTCACAACCACGCAGGCCTTCTGGTCGTTTCCAGGTCCCGATCCGAATCCGGCCTTTCGGACATTTCGCATCAAATATTTCGGGGGGGCGCTCGTTGCCGAGGGACAGTTCACGATCCGGAACCCGGCCAGACAGCCCGAAAGGCCGTAACCGATACCGTCGGTCCGACGATTTGACTCGGTGCAGAACCCGGTAGTATGCTTGGCCCATGCATTCCATCCGAAAAACGTGGATCGTCGCGGTTTCCCTGGCCGCCCTGGCCGCCGTCCTAGCCCTGGTTTACGAAAACGTTCATTCCCGAATCATTTTCGGATTACGTGAGGATTTTTCAAAACCCGTGTCTTACGACTCGCCGGTGCCCGGGATTCCCGGGATTCGGGCCGAGCAGTGCGGGACATGTCACCGCGAGTTTTATGACGAGTGGAAGACCTCCTATCATGCCCAGGCCTACGTGGATCCTTTTTTCCAGGCCTACTGGAGAAAAGATGATCATATCTGGATCTGTCTTAACTGCCACGCGCCGATGGAACCGCAGCAGCCCTGGCTGATTCAAGGCCTGGAAGGCGGAAAGGTGCATCGGCCGATCAAGGTCCAAAATCCGAATTACGATCCGGAGTTTCAGATGGAGGGCATCACCTGCGCGGCGTGCCACGTCCGTGACGGCGTGATCGAAGGCCCCTTCGGCGACACAGAGGCGCCCCACCCCACGCGCTATTCGCCCCGGTTCCGCTCAACCGACATCTGTTTCACCTGCCACCAAGTTCCTTCCGGCCCCTTTCAGTTCTATGACGGCGGCCCCTGCTCGACGTTTCCGGAGTTCGAGGCCGGTCCCTACGCGAAAAGCGGAATGATCTGCCAGGATTGTCACATGCCGGCCGTCGAGCGGGCGTTGGTCCCGGGAGGGCCCGTCCGTTCTACACGGAAGCACCTTTGGCAAGGGGGCCATTTCCCAGAGATGATTCGGCAGGCCGTTACGGTCCGGGTCGCGGCGGATCGACAGGTCTTTGAAGCGGGGCAGGGAATCCGGTGGACGTTGACCTTCACCAACAGCGGGGCCGGACACAAAATTCCGACCGGGGATCCGGATCGTTATTTCACAATCCGCTTCGAAGTGGTGGACGAATCCGGAAGGATCCTCAAGCATCAGGAACACACGATGAGGCGCTGGATCATTTGGTGGCCCATCATCTGGGAGGTCTACGAAAACCGGCTGATGCCGCTCGACAGCCGGGATTATGTCTTCCGATACCGGCCGCCCGAAGACGGGAAAAGTCTGAAACTCCGCGCATCGGTTCGGTATCATATCATGACCGATTCGCAGTACGAAAAACTCCAATCGAAGTACGGCCTGACCGATGAGGTTCCCTATGTTTTTACGATTTTTGAGCAAGAGTTTCGGGTGAACGACCCGATCCCCGTCATCGCTTCCGCGCCGGCTCCCGAGCCGTCGCACTGCGCCGGGGTGCGGGGCTAGGCAAGTCTTTATTGGGAAATTCATCGATCGCCGCCCCTCATGTGATGTCACGGGGCGATTTGCGGCCGTCATTCATATTTTTCGAAAAGGCTTGACATGGATTTTGAGGACGAGCATAATAAAAAACTCGTTCAAAGAGTATCCCCACATTCCCAAACATCGAGAGGAGGTAATCTGCCATGAAACGATTATTTTTAAGTCTCGTCATGGCCGGGGTTGTGCTTTCCTTTGTGAGCATGGCCTGGGCCGGGATGATCATGGGCGACTTGACCAAGATCGACGGCTCGTTCTATGTCGTCAAGGATAAGGATGGTAAAGAGCACCGCATCCATTTCGACGGGAGCACCAAGAAGGAAGGGGAAATCAAGGCCGGCGCCCACGTTGAAGTGGATAACTCCAACGGCCATGCGAATTCGATCAAGGTCGTCGAGAAGACGATGAAGCAGTAACCCGGCCGGCATTCCATATGAGGCACGATGCGCTCCGCATCGTGCCTCATTTTGTTTTGGGCGATCGGACCTTTCCGGATTGACTTTTGGGGAGGCGAGGCCTACCCTATTCCCCGATGGCGATCGATAAGGAAGACATTAAGAAAGGGGCCTTCTTGGCCATCCTCCTCGTGGCGCTGGGGATCGGCATGCCCCTGATGATGGGGAACCAGAGCACCCAGTATTTTATGATCGAATTGCCCAACGGGAGGCAGATACTGGCCCAGGTGGCCGACAGCCCCGAGAAACAGATTGTGGGACTTTTCTTTGCCAAGGAGCTCCCGCCGAATCAAGGACTACTGATGATCTTCTCCGAGGAGGACCTCCACCCCCTCTGGACGAGGAACGTCCCGTTCGCCGTCGATATGATCTGGATGGACCGGGACCGCCGGATTGTGCATATCGAGAAAAATGCTCCGCCGTGTTCCTCCGAGGCCTGTCCTCCCTACGGTCCGGCGGATGAACCTTCCCTCTACGTCCTCCAGGCCGCGGCCGGTTTTTCGGATGCGAATCGGCTCGAAACGGGAATGGAACTGATCTTCAGACTGGTTCAGCGCGGCGGCTGAGACGATTTTCGGGGCGGTTCTTTGGCAAGGAAGATCGAGACCGTGTTGGAGACGTTGTTGCTGACGGCCACCGCCTTTGATCCGCTCTTGGGAAACCGAAGCATCGCGGATGTGAAGGGCCCCCCGGCGGTCTTGTATTGTGCTGGAGGGAATCCAAAGGTCCCGTCGCCGTTTCCAAAGGCGATCGAAAACTTATTGAACAGACTGTTCGTTATCAGAATATCCGGCTTTCCGTCCTGGTCGAAATCGTCCATCAGCACGGAAGTTGGACCTCCCTCCGCACCGAAAGGAATCCCATCCCGAAAGGTTCCGTCGCCTTTCCCGAGAAAGAGGGCGAGCGCGTTTTCAGACGAAAAAATCACAACGATATCCGTAATTCCATCCGAGTTGTAATCCGATGCGCTCAAGATAAGGGGGCGTAGGCGGGACTGATAGTGACCCCGTTTCTCGAAAGTCCCGTCACCGAGTCCGCGGAACACGTCCACCCCTGGAACCATCGCTCCGCTGTCGGCGACGATCAGATCCAGAATGCCGTCCCCGTCAAAATCGCCGGTCACCATCGAGGTCGGGGTATCGCCGGGGTCGAAGTTGTGGATCTGAATAAATCCCCCTTTCCCATCGCCCGCGAAAATAATCACACGGTCCAAAATGAGAGAGACCGCCAGATCCAAGTGACCGTCCCGGTTGAAATCCCCCGTAACGATCGAAGTGGGGGTCCGCTTCAAATCCTCGCGCTGGGTGTTTCTGAAATGGCCGTTCCCTTCCCCGGCGAGGATCATCAGAACCGGGTCGGCGTTATGGATGACGGCCAGGTCGGGATAAGGGTCGGGATCAAACCGGCCGATGGCGAAGGCCTTGGGCTGATGGGCAACCGGGCTGCGTCTTTGCTCCTGAACCGTTCCATCCCCGTTTCCGATAAGGACCGAAATGTCATTGCTTCCGAAGTTGCACGAGATGAGGTCCTGATGCCCGTCGTTGTCGACATCGCTGGCAATGAGGCCGGTCGGGTTTGTGCCGACCGCGTAACTGGATGGAACGTTGAACAGATCCGGGGCCGGCGGGGACGGACTGCGGGGAGTGCATCCCGGAATCAGGAGGATCAGAAGCGCGGCGAGCCATTTCGAGGGCATCAGCATGGGGAACCATCCGATCGGAAGACTATTCTAACGGAATTTCGGATTAGGTGCAATCCAAAAAACGGATAAGGAGCGCCCGGTCGGTCCCGATATTTGAACCGCTCCGAAAACAGGGAAACCGACGGCACGGGCTTGTTCGGCCATTCATCCTGTGTTAGGATGGGCCGTGTCGGAGGTGCGCAGTGGGATCGACAGGGCTGATCTTTCACCCGGATTATCTTCTGCATGATCCCGGAGGCACCCATCCCGAATCGCCGGCCCGGTTGGGAGCAATCATTCGGGGGTTGGAGGAGACCGGAATGATACGGCGGTTGAAGGTCTGCCCCCCCGTTTCATTGCGGCCGGACCTTCAGGATTGGATCGCCCGAGTCCATCAACCGGAACACCGGGCCCGACTGGAGCGCCTAAGTCCCGAAAAAGGGATTGCCCGGGTTGACGCCGATACCCTCATCTCACCCGATTCCTATCGAACCGCTCTTCTGGCCGTGGAGGGCACCCTGTTGGCCGTGGACGGGATTATGGGGGGAAAGTTCGGCCGCGCCTTCTGTGCGGTTCGTCCTCCCGGGCATCACGCGGAGTCGAATCGGGCCATGGGTTTTTGCCTGTTCAATAATATAGCCATTGCCGCCCGGTATATCCAGAACCGATACGGCCTCCGGAAGGTGATGATCATCGACTGGGATGTCCATCACGGAAACGGGACCCAGGAAATTTTTGAAGAGGACCCCACCGTATTCTATTTCAGCATCCATCAGTATCCGCTCTACCCCGGAACGGGTCGGGAGGACGAGCACGGCCGCGGAGCGGGAGAGGGGTACACACTCAACAGTCCGCTTTCGGCCGGAAAAGGGGATGAGGAGTATCTGACCGTCTTCGAGAAGAAGGTTGGGCCGGCCGTCGAGAGTTTCCGTCCGGACTTCATCCTCATCTCGGCCGGATTCGACGCCCACGTGGACGATCCGCTTGCCAATATGCGGGTGACCGAAAAAGGCTTTGCCGAAATGACCCGGAAGGTCAAGGCCTGGGCAAAGACCTACTGTCAGGGCCGGATGCTATCCTGTCTTGAAGGGGGGTATCACTTGAACGCCCTGGTCCGATCCGTGGAGCGGCATCTGGATACGATGGCGGATCCCGAGTGAGCGGCGGCCGAATGCCGGGATTTTTGCGACATATCTTCGTCTGCATCAACGAACGTCCCCCGGAGGATTCGCGGGGCTGTTGCTCGGCCAAGGGTTCCCGGGAGATTCAGGAACGTTTTTCGGCCGAGGTGAACAAACGCGGCCTAAAAGGGATCGTTCGCGCAAACAAGGCCGGTTGCCTCGACCATTGTGCCTACGGGCCGTCCGTGGTGATTTATCCGGAGGGGGTCTGGTACACCGTTCGTACCATCCAAGATGTCGATGAGATTATGGACCGCCATATTGGGCAGGGGGAAGTCGTGGAACGGTTGCGGATGATTCGGCCGAAACCATCGGGCGACCCATAGAGGAGGGATTCATGTCCGTCATCGAAGAGAAATGGGCTGCGAACGAGGAAAAGGTGGCATTCATAAAGAAATTTCCGGGGCTGTTTCTGGCTTGGCTGGACGCCTCGGGGAAAAAGATCAGAAAGGCGATCCCCTTAAAGGACGGGGTCGGAACCGTTCTTTCCATGGAGGACGGAAGCTTCACGGTGGCTGGTAAAATCGACCCGACCGCGCACCAGATTCTTGAGGGAATACAGAAACTTCGCCCAGAACTGGAATCCAGGTATCGTGAGGCCTATCGTGTTTTGGATCAGAAAGTGGCCCTGGATCAGGAGATGACCCGGAGGGCCCGACTCGAGAAAATTTTGGGCGCGATACAGAACAATATGTCAGAACTACCTGAATTAAAAGAAGAAATTATGAAGTTGCTAGAGAAACTCTAATTCCGCTACCACCCCGGTTTCCATCTCCCCCCTCGGGAATAAAATATATATAACAAAATCAATATGTTACACACAACCTTGGGTCTTCTACGTGCCTTGTGGTCCGGACCCCTATTGACCCTAAACCGAATAATCCGTATAATACCCTCGTAAAAATCCCTTATTGAGATAACAAACTGAGGATTAATAATGACCGATCTTGTTCCCGGGCCAGAGGAATTTATTCTAAGAAAATTTGATCTTAATCCCTCCCAGATCGAGGCGACGATTGGGAAAGCCCTGGGGCGTAGGGTCGATTATGCCGATCTTTATTTCGAATACCGAACGAACGAATCGGTCAGCCTCGAGGAGGGGCTGGTGAAAAAGGCGGTGAAAACGGTGACCCAGGGAGTCGGTGTTCGTGCCGTGGCCCACGAGAAAACGGGTTACGCCTACTCGGATGAAATTACACTGAAAAATATGGAATTGGCCGCCCGGACGGCGCGTTACATCACGACGGATCAAAGCGTCGGACATCCGGTGCCGGTCAAGCCGTCTTCCGTTCGACCGGATCTCTACCCCGTCAAGTCGTCGGTGCTCGAGGTTCCCATCGCGGAAAAGATCGACCTCCTCAACCGAATCGATGCCGTTGCCCGCCGGTACGATCCTCGAATCACAAAGGTCATGGCCTCCTTTGCCACCGAACACAAGGTGATTTTGCTCGCGACCTCGGACGGGGTGATCGTAGGCGATATCCAGCCTCTCTCGCGGCTGAACGTGACCTGTATCGCCGAGGAGAAGGGAAACCGTCAGGCGGGTACGTTCGGGGGAGGAGGTCGGATCGAATATGCCTTCTTTCTTGAGGGCCTCCGATTTGAGGGATATGCGAAGGAAGCCTCTCGACAGGCGATTCTGAATCTGTCCGCCGTGGACGCGCCGGCCGGAACGATGGACGTGGTCCTGGGACCCGGTTGGCCGGGGATCCTTCTCCACGAAGCGATCGGGCACGGCCTCGAGGGAGACTTTAATCGCAAAAAGACATCGGCTTTCGCCGGACGCATCGGCGAGCCGGTCGCATCGGAAATCTGCACGGTCGTGGACGATGGAACGCTTCCCGGCCGGCGCGGGTCCCTCAATATTGATGATGAGGGAACGCCAAGCCAGCGGACGGTCTTGATCGAGAGGGGGATTCTCAAAGGCTATCTCCAGGATAAACTCAACTCGAGGTTGATGGGGATGAACCCGACCGGGAACGGCCGGCGCGAGAGCTTTATGCATATTCCGATGCCGCGAATGACGAACACCTTCATGCTGGCGGGCGAGTCGGACCCGGAGCAGATCATCCGATCGGTTCAAAACGGTTTGTATGCCGTTTCCTTCGGCGGCGGCCAGGTGGATATCACGAGCGGGAAATTCGTTTTTTCAGCCAGCGAGGCGTACCGAATCGAGAAGGGGCGGATCACCTTGCCGGTGAGGGGCGCCACCTTGATCGGGAACGGCCCCGACGTCCTGAAACGCGTGGCGATGGTCGGGAACGATCTTCAACTCGACGCCGGCATCGGGACCTGCGGAAAAGACGGCCAGTCCGTTCCGGTGGGCGTCGGGCTTCCGACGATTCGGCTGGACGGAATTACCGTCGGAGGCACGCGGGGCTAACCGATGACCCGTTTCGAGGAGATCATGCGGGACCTACTGAAATCGGCTCAAGCCCGGGGGGCCACGGCGGGAGACGCCGTGGTCGTGGAGGGCGACAGCTTCGATCTTCAGGTGCGGCTCGGGTCAATTGATAAGTTGACAAGCGCCCGGGAGAAACGACTTGGGCTGAGGCTCTTCTTTGGCCACCGATCCGCGGTCTGCTCAACCTCGGATTTTTCGAGGGGATCCCTGGACCGGCTTGTGGAGGAGACCTCCTACCTGGCCCGAAGCACGGCGGAAGATGGCTTCGCCGGGCTCCCGGACCCGGAGCCGGTGATGCCCCTGGGATTTCAATTGAACGATGAATCTCTGCCGCAATGGGCCATGGAGGACCGGATCAAAATGGCGACGCGGGCCGAGGCCGCCGCGCTTACGTATGACCCCCGGATCCGCAACTCGGAGGGGGCCGGCCTTTCCTTCGGAGATCGCCGTGTCGGATACGTCAATACGACCGGCGCCTCGGGAAGTTACGCCACCAGTTCCGTTTCGCTTTCGGTTTCCCCTATTGCCGAGGATGGCGGCCACATGCATCGGGATTACTGGTACACGGTGAAACGACTGGTGAGGGAATTGGATTCGCCGGATTCGGTCGGTCGGCGGGCGGCCCAGCGCGCCCTCCATCGGCTGGGGGCGCGGAGAGTGAAGACCTGCGAGGTCCCGGTCGTACTTGATCCCGAAACCGCGGGAGATCTCCTGGGAAGCTTAAGCGCCTGTGTCTCAGGTCACAGCATCTACAAGGGGGCATCGTTCCTCGCGGGTCAGTTGGGGCGGGCCGTTGCGGCCCCGTGCGTGACCGTCCTGGATGACGGGAGGATGCCGGGCGGTTTGGGGTCTCGGCCGTTCGACGGCGAGGGGCTCCCGACCCGGAAAACGACCGTCGTCCGTGACGGAGTTCTGGAGAACTACCTTCTCGATAGCTATTCCGGAAGGAAACTGGGCCGGCCGTCAACCGGGAATGCGTCGCGGAGCGTAGGCGATACCCCCTCGGTTTCACCGACCAATTTCTATCTGGCCGAAGGCCGGAGCTCCCCCGAGGAAATTATCCGGTCCGTGAAACAGGGGGTTTATCTGACCGAGATGATGGGGTTCGGGGTGAATCTTGTGACCGGAGATTATTCCCGCGGCGCGGTGGGCTTCTGGATCGAAAACGGCGAGCGGGCCTATCCCATCGAAGAGTTCACGATCGCGGGAAATCTCAAGGACATGCTTCTGGACATCGAAATGATTGGAAATGATCTTGAGTTTCGGGGCTCGGTGGCCTCACCGACGCTCAAAATTGGAAAGATGACCGTCGCGGGTCTTTAGCCGCAACGGGAAAGGGACCTGTCGCATGAAAATCGCAAAAGCGTTTGCCCCGGCCTCCATCGGAAATATCGGCCCGGGCTTTGACGTCTTGGGCATGGCGATCACCGGACTGGGAGATACCGTTTGGGCCGAGAAACTCCGCGGTCGGGAGGTTGAGATCCGGGCCATCCGCGGCGGGGACGGGACCATCCCGCTGGAGGCCGACCGGAATACGGCCGGGATCGCGGCCTCGGGGGTGATCCGGCTGTTGAAGGCCAAGCAGGGCGTCGGGCTGACCCTCGAGAAGAACATCCCCGGCACCGGTTTAGGAAGCAGCGCGGCCAGCGCCGTGGCGGCTGCCGTTGCGGTGAATGCCCTCTTCGGAAATCGGCTCGAACGGGAGGAATTGATCGAACCCTGCGCGGCCGCCGAGCACGTCATCAGCGGGGGGCATTTCATCGATAACGTGGCGGCTTCCCTCCTGGGCGGAATCATCGTCAGCCACCCGAACCAGAGGCAGGCCTTCTCGATCGGGACGCTTCCGGGCTTGACCATTGTGGTGGTGACCCCGGGCCACAGCGTGCTCACAAAGATCTCCAGGGCGGTTCTTCCGGATAAAGTTCCGATGGAACTGGTTGTGGCGAACATGGCCTCGGCGGCCATGATGATCGGGGCCGTCGGCCAGAAGGACCCCCGGCGCTTCGGGCGGTCCATCCAGGATTTGATCGTGGAGCCGGCCCGGGCCCATCTTATCCCGGGATTCCCGGATGTCAAGGCGGCGGCCCTGAAGGCGGGAGCGCTTGGAGTCTCGATCAGCGGCGCCGGGGCGTCGGTCTTTGCCGTCACGGATCGAAAGACTCATGCCCGGAAGATCGGTCTGGCGATGCAAAGAGTTTTCAACCAACATGGAATTTCCTCCCTCATCACGATCTGCGGGATCGACAAGCGCGGGGCCCGAGTGCTGAGCGCTCGATAGATCGGTCCCGCACGGCGCCCCCTTTGTTCATTAGGTCCGATCGGTGGATCGAAAATCATTTGAGCGATTGGTCCAGAACGCCCTCGATCGGATTCCGGCCGAGTTTCGATCGGCGATGAAAAACGTCGCCATCGTGGTCGAGAATCGGCCGGGCCCCGAGGCGGGGGAACCGTCAGAGGACGAACCGGGCGGCCGTCTCTACGGACTCTATCAGGGGATACCCCTTCCGGAACGGACCGCCGACGATTCCGGAAATACCCCCGATCTCATCTTCCTTTACCAGGAGCCGCTGGAGGAGGATTTCCCGGACCGGGAAGATCTGGTGCGGGAAATAGAGATCACGATCGTTCATGAGATCGCCCATTACTTCGGTTTCAACGAAGAGACCCT
>CAYJTJ010000006.1:0-10572 GCA_964372835.1 uncultured Nitrospirota bacterium | reverse complement strand
CCACCGCGGCGGATGTCCGGGTTCGCGTTGGTTATGATGGCGGAATCCGATGACCGCCGGAGGATCTGGTTCGAAAGGTCCTCGAAAGATAGCCCCTCGAAGTCGGCCCCGGCGGATCCGCACTGCTCCCAGCCATACCCTTTCGTTTCCGGAACCAGCGCACCCAGCGTGCTGAAATCCTTGGCCCGTATGGCATTTTTCAGCTTCATTCGGAGTGTTCGGAGCTTGAGTTCGTTCATGTCCAGATCCCTTTCGGCCTCGGTCGGAGTGATGGGTCCTGTGAAAGGGTCTCTCTCTTGCCGCTCAAGGAAATCCGACGACCGACGAAAGCAGTCGAATACCCCAAGCCATCTCCAAACCTCGCCGTGCTCTTTGAATACGAAATAGAGGTACGGGCGCTTCTCTTCCCATCCCTTTGTTTCGATATACACCCGGTTTGCGATTCTCTCGGACCGATCATTCTGAAGGAGCTCTTTTTTCTCCGAGGCAAGCCGCAGTTCATTCAGCATCGCATCGCGCGAAAGGTCCACTCGATGATCCGACTCACAGGAGCCCCACCAGAGCGGCTCTATGGGAAACCCGGCATCCGACTTGAGGCGGCCGAAATCCCGTTCCTTGATCGCGGCCTTAAGATCGTTGAGGATTTGTCGAACGGCCGCCGCTTCTTCCTGGGTGGCTTCCTCGAACCGCTCCGCCCTCGGCGGCGTCGAGAAGACCCCAGGCAGCAAAAGGACTCCTAAAAGGATCCCCAACTTGTGCAGGGCATGACGGTCCATCGCAAACCCGCTCTGATCACGGGAAATTCATCGACGCCGGGGGAAAACACCCATTTTCGATCAGGAATGAAGAATTAATTGTAGACCTCTCGAAAGGAAGGATCAAGCCGTATGGGGAGATGCGGGAGAGGGATTCTTTTTTAGGGCCCGGAGGGTCATTTCCGCGCATCGGCGTCCGCTGCCGACCGCCCCCTCGATGGTAGCCGGCAGGCCGGTCCGTGTCCAGTCACCGGCCAAGAAAAAATTCTCATAGGAAGTTCGCGGCTCCGGCCGCCACCGCTCCGCCTCGGGGGTGCAGGAATAGGTCGCCCCACGCTCTTTGATCAGACGGGAGTGAACCAACCTCGCCTTCCGGGCCTCGGGAAAGTATCGTCCCAATTCCTTCTCGGCGAGAGCCACAAGCTCCTCACGCGGGCGGTCAATCAGATCGTACGCCCCGCTCGTGATGCAGGCCAAGGCGCCGGTCTGGGCCCCTCCTTTAAGCCAGAGACGGGATTTGTTGAATACCCACTGGATGGGAGAATCCACCAGGCCGATGAACTCCTCCTCGATCACGGGGCGTTCAAACCAGAGGTGAATCGACACCATGGGGGAAAGGCCGAGATGGGCGAGCCCCTCGAATGGAGAGCCCGGCCCGAGGAGAATTTCGGGGAGCATTCGGGCCAGCGCATCGTGCGGGACAGCGCTGATGACAAGGGCGGGACGGACCCTCTCCCCGTTTCTCAACTCGACCCCATCCAACCGGCGGCCGGCGAATACCAATCGGGATGCGGCCGTGTTGAGCCGAACTTCCCCGCCGTGAGACTCAATAAAACGGCGCGACTGTTCGGTGTAGAGCTCGCCCAGTCCCACCGTCATGATTCCGAAGGACGAATCCCGAGGGGTTCCGTAGAAGGCCCGTTTCAGGACCCGCAGAAAGAGATCCGCCGATGCCCGGGCGGGCTGCTCATTCGTGGCCGATACGGAAAGCGGATACCACCACCGCCGACGGAGCGATTCCGGCTGATGAAGAGAATCCATCCACTTGGAAACGGTCAGGTCGGCCGCCACAGACGAGGACAGGCTGATCGCGAGGCCGGCCCGGAGGAGGTGAAACCGATCGGCCATCGATAGCCCCACTCCCAAAAGGACTCCGGCGGCCAAATGAAGCGGGGGGGGCAGGGCGGGACAGTCAAGGGTAATTCGCCCGCCACCCGGCTCGGCCAAAACGAGTCGAAACCGATCCTGGAATTTGACCTTGCCGTCGGTCCCAAGCCGTTTGAGAAACCGGCGCGTTTCGTGGAACGCTCCCAGGAGCGCGTGCTGACCGTTATCGATCAGTTCACCGGTGGCACTATCCTCGACCGAGTAGGCCCGTCCGCCCAGTATTCGGCGCCGTTCGATCACGGTCACTCCCACGCCATGATCCGCCAATTCAACCGCCGCCGAGAGTCCGGCAAACCCCCCGCCGATGACGAGGACCTCTTTCATGCCGGGACCAGCCGGCCCAGGCCCAAGACATTTTTGATTGCGGTCCGGGCGGCCAGGCTATACTTGTGCGGGCGAGAAATGCGGATGGGCTGATCGAAGACGTTATACCCGAGGGCCTCGATCTTTTTTAGAAGCGCGAAGTAGGTCTCGGCCATGATCTCGGAGGCCAGGAGCCGTCTCCGGTATTGGGGAGGCAGCAGGTCGGCCGCGCGGCGGAAATAGTCCGTGGCGCGTTCGGCCTGAAACCGCATCAGGTTCACGAATCGATCGTTGTAGACCCCGGACAACATTTCCTCTTCGGTGTAACCGAAATGGAGCAGTTCATCCTGGGGCAGATAAATCCGGCCCCGCCCCGCATCCTCTTTAATGTCCCTGAGTATGTTGGTGATCTGAAAAGCCAGCCCCAACGCCACGGCGTAGTCACGGCATTTCTCCTTCGGGCAGTTAAAGATATCAAGACAAATCACTCCAACCGTTCCGGCGACGCGGTAGCAGTACTGGGAGAGCTGGACGAAGTTCCGATAACGAGAAATGTCCAGGTCCATTCGGACCCCATCTAGGAGTTCGACGAGAGGCTCTCGCCCGATATGAAAATCCTGGATCGTTTTCTTTAATTCCCGCATGATGGGCTCGCCGGGGGTTCCCTCGTAGCAGAGGCGCAGTTCGGACTCCCAGTGCTCAAGGAGGCGCCTTTTTTCCTCCGGCGGGAGGGAGGAATCCGAGACGTCGTCCAAGGCTCTACAGAAGGAATAGAGTCGGAGGATAGCCTCCCGCTGCGGCCGGCGAAGGAAGACAAACGAAGGGGCAAAATTGCTTTCGCGGTGGGTCGGTCCGGGTCTTGAGAATCGCATGACTCAGGAGGACCGGGGCCGGTCGTTCCGGTCCAGGAAAGTCCGGAGGGCGGTGCGGGCCACCAGACCCCATTTGTCGGAAAGCGTGAGATGGGGCCGGTCCGAAAAAACATCAAAATCCATCCTCTCGATCCGGTCGAGGATGGCTATCCCCCCATGGTAGGTCAGGTGAAGTTCGAATCGGATTCCCCCTCGGACCTTTGTCAGAAGGGGAGCCCCGGCGCGGTAGAACTCGCGCGTTTGATGGATCTGGCGCCTCATGAGCGCCCGGAAGGAATCATTTAATCGCCGGCCCTTCAGATCCGCCTCGGAATATCCGAAACGGGCCATATCCTCTTGCGGGAGATAAATCCGGTCCTTCTCGAAATCGACCACGACATCCTGCCAAAAGTTGGTGAGCTGGAGGGCGGTGCAGATCGAATCGGAAAGGCGTTGACATTCCGGATCCGGGTACCCGAAAAGGAGGAGGACCAGACGCCCGATCGGATTGGCCGAAAACCGACAGTATGCCAGCAAGTCTTCGAACCTCGGATGTCGGCGAGTTTCTACGTCCATTCTGAACGCCGTGAGGAGGTCCCGGAAAAGGGTCACCGGAAGATCGAATCGGTTCATGGTTTCCCTCAGGGCAATGAAAACCGGGTGCTGCGGGGGGCGCCAGAGGCACTGGAGAAGCTGCCCCTCCCAGTTTTCAAGGAGGGCGAGACGGAGATTATCCGGGTAGTGGGGTTCATCCGCAAAGTCGTCCGCTATCCGAGCGAAGGCATAGATGCTGTGAACATAGGGCCGGAGGGATTTTAAAACGAACCGGGAACCGACCGGAAAGTTCTCGTAGTGTTCCTCGGCAAGGCGACTGCAGTAGGCGAACGCCTCATCGGGCGTCCATGGCCGCTGGATCAGTTCTTCGTGTAACACACGGGAAGACATAGGGTATGATTTAGCACAGACCCACCCCCGAGTCAATCAAGCCGCGCATTTTGCTCTTGACGCGGGGCCGCAAAAATGCTACTTTAAAATGCACGTGGGTCTTCTCAGGCTCGGGATTCGGGATCGCCCCGCGCCCTAACCGATTAGGGGGCGGTTTTTTGTATGTTGAGATGAAAAATAAACCCCGCCGATGGGCCGATCGCTTTCGGCCGCAACATTGCCGACTTCAAGACGAGGGTATAGAATGAACCAATCGCTGGCTCAGACGGAAGTACTTGAAAGGCCGATCGCCTACCTGAACATCATGCTATTTGGCATCATCGTACTGGTCGCGCTGATCGGTGTTCCGGTCTACGGCATTATTTTCGGATATACATGGTTGGATTGGACACTGTTCGGCATCCTGTATGCCGTCACGGGTCTGGGGATCACGGTCGGATATCACCGGTTGATATCGCATCGGAGCTTCGCCTGTCCGGATACCGTTAAATGGGCTCTGCTGATCGCGGGGGGCTGGGCGTTTCAGAACTCTGCGCTGAAATGGTCCGCCGATCATGTCCGACACCACGCCCAGACGGACACCGAAGCCGATCCATATAACGCCAAGAAAGGGTTCTGGTACAGCCATTGCGGGTGGTTGTTCTTCAGTGATCCCTACGCGGATGATAAATACGCGGCGCAGTTTAAAAAGGACCAACTGGTTGTCTGGCAGGACACCTATTACGCTCCGATCCTGGCTTCAGGTTTCGTCCTGCCTTTTTTGGCGGGGTTGATTCATGGAGGATGGATGGGCGGGTTCGGATGTTTTCTTCTCGCCGGCGTGGGAAGGGCCTTTCTGGTTCTCAATTCGACCTTCTGCATCAATTCCATCTGCCATATGTGGGGCGAACAATCCAATGGAACGGACAACAGCAGCCGGGACAGCTGGTGGATTTCGCTCATCACGTTTGGCGAGGGGTATCATAATTACCACCACGCCTTTCCTAGGGATTATCGGAACGGATCCAAGTGGTATAATTTTGATCCCTCCAAGTGGCTCATCTTTGGGCTTTCCACCGTCAGGCTGGCCCACAACCTCTTCCGCATGACACGCCCCCTAGGACTGGGAAGTCTCCCCCAAGCGTCACCTCGCTCATGAGCGAATAGTTCCTGTTGCTTGCGAGGGCGAGCCTCTACCGGGCGGGGTTATTTCCTTTTTGAAATATCGACGAATCTAAGTCGTAGGGTATAAAGGGTCTGCCTCAGGAGCTCCGATTCTGCGGGGGTGAGATTCCCCTTGGTTTTTTCCTCGAGAACCCCCAAGAGATCGATCAACTCTCGCGCCTGGTTTAGATGAATCTCTCGCGCCGGGCCCGTGGCGCCGGGGCTTCCAATGGGGGGACCTTCTCCCAGGGCCATCAGGGCTGAAGCCCCCATGGAAAAAACGAACGAGGAAAAATCCACGCGCGGCGGGGTCGAAGGGTCCTCCGCCGGATTGGGGGGGGCGCCCCGAGGGGATTGATCAGGCCCGGGTTCGGCCTGGGGATCCTCAAACCGATGTCGGCGGTCCGAGACTTTGAAGGAAAGATCCTCATCTTTTTTGGTTTCGGATTGGGGCGGCGTCTTGGCCTTGACTTCCAATTCAGGAATAGTCAGATCAAGATCGTGAAGCGGTCTTGCGCGATGCTTGTCTTCCTTGGAAGGCGGGGAAGACGGCGTCTTTGGTTTCCTCGACTCTCCGCGTGAGGCGGGCCGTGGTTCGGGCTCGGCCGCGGGAAGCGGCGTGTGGCACTGTGAGCAGAGGGAGCTTAGAGTCTCTTCATTTCCACAGGCCGGGCAACGCATGGTTCCTCTTATTGCCTCTTGATATTCAGACCGCCGGAGGCGTGTGGCTCACCCATGAGCGATGATAATGAAAAGGGTGGCGGGGGGGCCCACACACCCCGTCGGGGTACAGTATACCCACAGCAAGGGGTTAAAGCAACTGCCTTGATTTATCCGAAAGGCTCTGGTAGATTAGCAAATTGTTTTCCTTAAATTGATTCTACATTCTCCGGGGCCTTCATGACAGAGGTATCCCCTCAGCGATCGGAAAAAAGTGATACCGGCGTCTGCGTCCTGGCGAGCGGGGGTGCGGATTCATGCGTATTGATCCATGAGCTCGTTTCCCGTTTTGATCGTGTGCTGCCGCTTTATGTCCGCACCGGACTCGTTTGGGAAGAGGCTGAGCTTTATTGGCTGAGGCGATTTCTTAAGGCGACCGCCCGCCCGTCGATCAGCCCGCTCGAGGTCTTAGATCTTCCGGTTCGGGATCTCTATCGAGATCACTGGAGTGTAACGGGAAAGGCCGTTCCGAACGAATCCTCGGGCTGGGAAGAGGTGTACCTCCCGGGTCGGAACCTGATTCTTTTGGCCAAAACGGCTGTCTTCTGCTCCATGCAACGGATCGGGGCGATCGCGATGGGTCCGCTGAAGACGAACCGGTTTGCGGACAGCTCCTTAGAGTTCCTCTCCCAATACGGGGTGATGGCGCACCGCGCACTGGGTTTTCGGTTGGAGATCCTTGCGCCCTTTTTCAATCTGACGAAAGAGGATGTTTTAGCGCGCGGAAAGACACTGCCCCTCGAACTGACCTTTTCCTGTCTGAATCCCCGTGGGGTGGACCATTGCGGCGTCTGTAATAAATGCGCCGAGCGGAGTGCAGCATTTTCCGGCGCCCATATGGACGATCCCACATTCTACCGGAGAGAAGTCGGAGAGACCCGCCACTCGAGGTCCGGATGATCCCGATCGAAATCAAGGACCTTTCCAAACAATTCGGGGACCAGAAGGCCGTGGACGATCTCAGTCTGGAGGTCCGGGAGGGCGAAATCTTCGGAATGCTTGGACCCAACGGTGCCGGAAAGACGACAACCCTCCGAATGGTTCTCACACTGGTAAAACCCTCCCGGGGATCCATCCGGGTCTGGGGTTATGACGTTGTTTCCCAGTCTCGGGAGGTGCGGCAGGTTTTGGGTTACGTTCCCCAGGAGAAGGCGGTCGACCGGTATCTCACCGGCCGGGAGCATCTGGAGTTGGTCGCAGGCCTTTATCATATGACACGGGTTCGGGCGTCCGCCCGAGTCGGGGAGGTCCTGGATCTTGTCGACCTGAAGGATAAAGCCGATGAGGTCGTAAACAATTATTCCGGAGGCATGAAGAAAAAACTGGACATCGCGTGCGGTCTCATGCCGGATCCGCGCGTCCTCATTCTGGACGAGCCAACCTTGGGGCTGGATGTCGAAAGCCGGATCCGGATATGGCAGTACGTCCGGCAGTTGAAGCGGAAGGGTCTGACCATTCTGATGACGACAAATTACCTTGACGAGGCGGATCAACTTTGTGACCGTATCGTCATTTTGAATCGGGGGAGGCTGGCGGCCTTGGGCGGTCCCGAAGACCTGAGAAAAGGGCTTGGCGGTGACCGCGTGACGGTCCAGTTCCGTCCAAAGGAGGACCGTTTGGAGGATCTGGCCCGGATCCTCAAGGAGAAACTTCCTTTTGTTCATTCGATCAAGGCTTCTTCGGCCGGAAACGAGCTCGAGATTCGGGTTACCTCCAATGAAGAAGCCCTCTCTCCGCTCATCCAGATGATTCACCAACACGGCCATCCGATCATCGGGATCCAGTATTCCCGCCCGACCCTCGAAGATGTATTCGTGACCCACACCGGACGCAAGGTGAAGGAGGACAGCTCGCTACTATGAACGCGGCCGTGCAGGAAACGCTCGCCCTCACGTTAAGGTCCGTCCGAAGGCTTTCTCGAGAACGGATCAGTATGATTTTTGGCCTGATCCAGCCGATGCTGTTCTGGCTTATCCTTTTCGGAAGTCTGTTTCGGAGGGCCGCCATGGGTCCGGCCTTTCAGGGAGTGGATTATATTACCTATTTGACGGCGGGGGTGGTCGGGATGACCGTGCTGAACAGTGGCCTGTCCGGAGGAGTGGACCTGCTTTTCGATAGGGAAAGCGGGTTTCTGGAACGGCTGCTCTCGGCTCCGATCAACAAAAACTCCCTGATTTTCAGCCGTTTCATCTTCGTCATGGGGATTACCTCCGTCCAGATCCTGATCATCCTGGCGGTCGCCTACGCCTTGTTCGGCGTCTATCCCGAGACCGGTGTTAAGGGGATCGGCTTCATTCTGATCGTGGGGCTACTCTTTGGGCTGGGGCTCATCGCGATCTCGCTCACGCTGGCCTTTGCCATTAAAGGGCACGGAAATTTCTTCGCCCTGATGGGTTTTCTGACGCTGCCGCTGATTTTCCTCTCAAGCGCGCTCGTGCCGATTTCGCAAATGCCGGGATGGATGGCCGCACTGGCCCAATTTAATCCATTGACCTATGCTGTGGAGGCGGTTCGGGTCGTGATTACCGGGGGGTGGGCCATCGGGGAACTGATCAAAGTGGTGGCGGTCCTGGTGGTCTTTGATGGAATCAGCATCGGCTTGAGCGCCCGTATTTTCCACCGACAATTGGGCTAGGAACCCGCCCGGACCTCGGGTTCGGTAAAAAATTTCTATTGACTAGGGTTTAAACGGTCCTTTACAATGAGAATCTACGCGAGTTGGTTCGAGACTTCCCCCGAGATTTTGGAAAGCGTGGTGGCCAATTAAGAAAGGGGACGCCGTATGTCATTACTGATCGCCGATAATTGTATTAACTGTGGTGCCTGTCTGCCGGAATGCCCGAACGAGGCTATTTTTGAGACCCGGAGCGCTTCAGAGGCCGCGGACTGTCGAGTAACCGATGGGATCGCCGTAGGGGATGGTCTCTATGTGATCTCCTATGACCGCTGCACCGAATGCGTGGGCCATTTTGATGAGCCGCAATGCGCGGCTGTCTGTCCGGTGGATGAGTGTTGTATCGAGGATCCGGCTTGGCCCGAGTCGAAGGAAGCCCTTCTTGAGAAGGCCAAGAAGATCAACCCGGGTAAGGAGATCGATCCGGCCAAGGCCTGGGGGAAGATTCGTTCCGGACCGATGGCCGGAAAGTTTTCCGGCGGCTAAAACTTAACTCGAGATGTCTCGAAGAAGGGCCCCGCGCTGCGGGGCCTTTTTTTGAATGGGCCCGGAAAACTAGGGAGGTAATCCGGGACTCAGAATGCTCCCCAGTTCTTGTAGTAGCGGAGAAGGTCCCTGACCGAGATGACGCCTACGATTCTTCCGCTGTCCGTAATGGCGAGGTGACGCACGCCCCGTTCGCTCATGAGATCGCTCGCTTCACTGGCCGGACGATCAATATCAATCGTAATGATCGGGCGGCTCATGAGTCGCGCAACTTTTTCCTGATGAAAATCGAGCCCCTCGGCCATTCCCCTGCGGACGAGGTCCGTCTCGCTGATAATCCCTGCTAGCTTCCCCTCCTCTTCGACAAACAGAGCGCCGACACGACTATCCCGCATCGTCTTCGCCGCGTCACAGAGCGAGGCGCCCGAAGGGATCGTGCGGATGGTTCTGTTCATCATCACAGCCAACGGACGTTTCATCGTAAGCCCAAGAGTGGATAACCACCGTAATCTTAGAGCACAATCGGATTGATGTCAAGGTTGCGACGGGGCAACGTCTCTGATATACTGACCCACGATGGCTGACCCAATCGAAAAACAAATCGGGGCGATTCTCACGCTCCTTGCGGATCGGGACGGACGGACCGCGCAGCTGGTTTCGCGGACCTTGGTGGAAATTGGCCGGCCGGCCATTCCGACACTGCAGCAGGCCGCGACCACAGCGGCCCCCGCCATTGGGACCCAATTACGGGAGATCGTCGCAGAGATCCGACAAAAGGGCCTCGTAGACCGATTCCGGGCTCTCGCACTCCGGGGAGCGGATATGGATCTTGAGGAGGGCGCCTTCCTTATCGCCGAATTCGGACATCCGGATCTCAGCGCGGCTTCTTATCGGCGCGACCTAGATCATATCGCTGGCCTACTCGCGAAGCGGCTTTCAGCGAAAGCGGATCCGGACGATGTTATCGATGGGATGAATCTCGTCCTTTTCAATGAACTCGGGTTCCGCGGAAATACGGAGAACTATTACGATCCGAACAACAGCTATCTCAATCGGGTGATCGATCTGCGCGTCGGCATTCCCATCACCCTTTCCGTGATCTTCCTTCTCTTATCCAAACGCCTGGGGCTTCCGGTATCGGGCGTTGCGCTTCCGGGCCACTTCGTTGTCAAATACGAGGCAGAGGATTTCTGCCGCTATCTGGATTGCTTCAATCGGGGGCAGAAGCTCAGCCACGAGGAATGCCTTCGATATCTTCGGAACGCCGGTCATGAAATCCGGGACGAATATTTTTTGCCTGCCGGCGTCCGGGGTATTTTGATCCGCATTCTGCGCAACCTGATTTATGCCTATAACCAGCAAGGCGACGCGGCACGTGTGCGACACTTGGCCCACTTCATCCAGATCCTGCAATCAACCGTTCAGGAGTGATCCATTTATAGGGGCTTGCGTCGCCATCGATCATATCCGGGGGCCTGCTCGCTTCGCTCACAATGCCCCCAGACCCCGCGCTCGGACTGGCCAAGCC
>CAYJTJ010000005.1:18113-34968 GCA_964372835.1 uncultured Nitrospirota bacterium | reverse complement strand
CCACTCGTTCCGGGGTTTCTCCCGCCGGCGCACCATCGAGCGTTGGGCGTGCCCGTTCCCTGCGCCTGATAGGCGCACGAATCCATCACCTCGTTATGGCATCTCAAATAGCAGCGGAAGGCCGCTCCGTCAAAGAACCAGACCGGCTTCTTGTGCGTCGTCCCTTCCACCGTGGGGCCGAAATTGATCAGGTGTGTGGCGATCACGCCGTCATTCATTCCGTCCACGCCGTCGCCCGGCAAAAGGCCTCCCGTCCCGTCCCCGAAAATCGTATTGATCGCCTCCACGTTGGAATGGACGTTGTAATGGCATTCGTGGCACATCGCCCCCGTCCAGCGGAGGTGGTACATATGGAGGTTTCCGTTCCACCACGAATCCACCCCCACGCCGCCCTTCACGCCGAAGAAACGGGTCCACCGCGGATCCTGGTCCGAGCTCCCGCCCGAAGCCGCCACATCGGGATCAAAGGCCCTTCGGTCATGGCAATTAAAGCAAAGCAGGAACCGCTGGAAATGGGCGTCGTTCGAGCCCTGGCCCCCGCCGGCGATGCTGTGCGTCGATCCTGTGGAGTAGCCGTCCCCGTCCAAGCAGCCGGGCGGGTTGTTCTGCTCGAAGCAGCGCCCCGGCCGAAGAATGTCGGTATCGAAGTTGGCCCGGAGGATCCTCCGGTGAATCGAACCGTGGGGGCCGATCGGCTTCTTGGGACGGTCGATCAGGTAGTTAAACCCCGGTATCGCGTTCAGATTCGGCCAGACATCCGTCGGCCTCAGGTTGGATTCGGTGATCGGTCCCCGCATGGGACTGTCGTCAAAGGCCGAGGTGAAGAGGTTCGGGTACGCATTCTGGAACGTGTCGTAATTGTTGCTGTTGTGACAGTCCACGCATTGAATCGTCCTCTTGCCCAGCGAGGTTCGGGACGTGGCCTGGTGTGCCGGATTGTTCGGGTCGGCGTCCGGCTGCTGCAACCCCACGCCGCAGTCCAGCTCGAGTGCCTTGGACAGCTGGTTGCAGATTTGGACCGAGCCGTTCCGGGCGGGCAGGACAACGGGATGGTAGGCCGGATTCTTCGTCTGCTGTGTGTGCGAGAACACCGGCTTCCCGAACCGGGCCAGGTCCGCGGAAAGCATGGCCGGCGTGTCGATATCCGGCGTATAGGGATTTAATTCCTTCCACTTATTGCTGAACCCCTTAAAACTGAAGTTGTCCCCGGTCTGGCCGTTGGTCGGATCCGTCCGCGGAGAGAAGGCAATCGCGGTGTAGCTGGCATAGTTGGGCGGAACGCTTAAGATCGAGATGTCATCCGGGTGCCGGTACTGAAATCCCGAGGCCGGGCCCCAAATGTTGGTGTAACTGTTTCCGTGACATCGGAAGCAGACCTCGTAAACCAGGGGGTCCCGGTTCGCGCTGGCCTGATTCACCATATCGGGATGATTGGCGCTGATCGTCAGCTCCTTCCCGCAGATCACGAAATTCGGCTCACACCGCCCGATGATGACGGGGCGCGTCCCCGTTGAATCGATCCCGATCCCCTTCATGCCCCGGAAGCGGCCCCCCTCGCCCGCGGCATCGGGCGGATTCACGTTGGGGACACCGCTGTAGGCCACGGACTGGTTGTTGGGGCTGTTCACCTGATGGACGTTATGGCAGTCCACGCAGGAGATATGCGGCGAGTCGGGCGTCGTGATTCCCGGGCTCTCCTCATTCTGGACCGGAACGAGCGCCACCCCGTCGCTTTTTAACTGAACCCCCTCCTGCGGACGGGAGATGAAGATCGGGTTATGCCCGGCCGAGAGCTGAAGGCACATCGCGCTCCCCGTGCCGATCCCTCCCCGGCAGGCCGGATTGTCTTTGGCAAAATCGGTATAGATGTCGGGCGCGAACCTCGTTCCGGCATTAAATCGTGGGTTGGACGGCGTCGTGGGGTCCCCCGCGACCAGAAGCGGATTCGCGGCGGTGTTTGGGCTGTGGCAAAGGTAGCAGGTCGCCTCGACGGCATCCACGGCGCCCAATTGAGTGACCCCTTCCCGATGGAGCCGTTTGGCCCCCTGGGCGGTATGCGGGTCGTGACAGGCCCGGCAGGCGATCTGTCCGACGGTGTGAAGGCCGTCGTAATCATAATCCTCCCGGAACGAGGTGGCCGGATCGTCGACTCTCGGATAGGCGGCGCGGACGGCCGTGTCCACGTCGTGCGTGCTGCCCCTCCATCCCGGCTTGGCATGGCAGTACAGGCAGATGATCTGGCCGGTGGAAGGCGTCGGACCGCCGGCGCCCTCCGGAAGAAAGCCCGATTCGCTTGCGTCCTGGAATCGGGGCCCACGGAGGAACTTGGGGTACGTCACGGCATGCGGATTATGGCAGGAGGTGCATTGGACGGAATCAAACTCGTTCGTCGCGCCGAGGTATCGCTTCACGCCGGTCTTGTGACCCCCGCCGGGAGCCAAATTCGTGATGTCGTTGAGGCCGGTCGGCGGCGCACCCGGATCGACCAGCTCGGCGTCCTTGATCGCAAGGTTGGTATCAAACAGAAACGAGATGGGATGGTCGTTCTCAAGGTTCGTGCCGAGGAACCGCGTGTCCCCGCTGAGTTCGGGATTGGGGGCCGGCGACAGCGGATCGGACCGGAAGCCGGTCCCGAGCGGCATCTTTCCTCCGGCCGATGTCCCGCCGACCGTGATCCCGGGAGCGACGGGCGCGTCACCCATATAGCCGCCGGACAGGGGTTTGTTAATAACGGTCCCGAGGGCGATCACCCCGTCATGGCAGGACAGACAAAGCCGCGAATAGCCGGTCGGTTTCGAACCGGACATCGGCCCATCAAACGTAAAACTCCAGGCATTATCATAAAGAAGGTAAGACTGGTTATCGCGGTACTGGAGGTTCCGGTTCCAGAGGGGGGCCTCAAAAGCAAGTCCGGCGCTGCTCGCGCCGTGCGGGGTGTGGCAGAAGACGCAAACCTCGCTTTCCGCGTTCGATTTGACGTCGCCCTTTCCGAGAATGGAGAGATTATGTCTTGTGACCCGGATGTCCTCTATAATATCGACCGTTCCGGGCGGGAGGGGGGCCTGGGCCGTGGCCGATGCGGCGGCGAGAGCCCCCCACAGCACCACAACTATTCCAAACCATAGGCTCCATCGCCGATCTTGTTCTCCGCTTGCTCGGCCAGTCATTGAACTCATTCTACATGGATTCAGAAAGAATCTCAACCGCATTGATCGACCCCCTTCGTCCTTTCGTGCAACCGGTTACGGCCGCTGGAAAATCAACTCATAGGTGTTCGCGTTGTCGTTGACATAGAGCCAGTATCCCCTCCACGGCTCAAAGAAGGCCGGTGGAACGCTGTTGATCGTATCGGCCGTATAACTCGATCCGTTGAAGCTGTAGAGGGCGCTGCCCACCCAGGCGAGGCCGACCGCATCGTTGGTCGGATCGGCATCCGTGTCGACGAATATCTTGCAGGACGCGTTCACCCCGTTTTGACGAACATACGTCGATCCGAGCGGGATATAGGACGGCCGAGTCTCGGCCAGGTTCTGGTTAAACGGCAGACCGACCATATTCCAACCCTGAAGCAGCGGGACCGAGAAGGCGTTCGTGATCAGGCCGACGGTGCTGCCCGCGCAGTAGCTGGTCAGCGCAACCTGCGTGGATCCCGCCGGCACGTCGATCACAGGGAAGTTTCCGCGCCCCTGCAGGAAGTAACCCTCGCCCGGCATGATCGGCCGGAAGGTCGCGACTCCCACCTCGTCAATCCTTCCTCCGAGGTCCGGCGTCTTGAAGTTGGCGCCGATCGAGAAGTCCACGCCGCTCGCGAGGCTGCCCAGTGTCGCGATGCTCACCAAGGGGCCGTTTGACTGATTCGCCGAGAAAATACGGGCATTCTTGGCCACGCGGTCCACCACGGCCCGAACATTGACCCAGGTTCCGGCCTGAATCGTCCGGTCCCCCACGACCAGAATCTCGGTGGAGCTGTCCGCCAGGCGAAGTTTCAGCAAATCATCCGCGCCGACAAAGAACCGGTATCCCGGTCCGCCGGACGAATTTCGTTTCGAGGCGATCGTGTCCTCCGTCCCGGTGCCGCTCCGGAAGATCCAGGCCTCGATCACGAAACTGGTCTGAGCATCCATCTCAAGACCGGTCTGGCTGGCATGCGCGATGGAGGCGTACTCCGTGCTTCCGTCGAGGTCCAGGCCGAAACCGACGAAACCGCCCGTACTGGTGACCGTCCAGGGGGCGTTTCCGAAGAGATTAAGTTTGTTTCCCTTTCCGGAGCTGTCGTTCGCCTGTGTCCCGGTCCCCTCGCCAAACGACCAGACCCCTTGCAGGATTTCGATGCTCTGGCAGGGCGAAGTGGACGCGCCCGGATACTGGTCATAGCAACCGGTCGTCTGGCTTAAGCCGGTCGATCTCCAACGGGACATCGGGGCGTCGCCGCCGACATCGTCCCCGAAGACCTCCACCGGGTGGCCGACCGCGGGAACGCGCGGGACCGAGACCAGATTGAAGTTATTCCTTAGCACGGTCCGGCTGGCCTTCCGCCCGTCGAACACGTCGTCGCCGCCGGCAATGTTCGAAATGGCCGAGGTATTTAGGGCGTCGTCCCGCGTCTTCAGCGCGAAGAAATAGAGCGTATTCGGTCTCAGCCCGCGAACCGTCAAGCTCTCGTTGTTGCCTTTCGGTTGAGGGATCGGAATCCCGGTGACATCCACCGCGCAGTTGATCGGCTTGGAGGCGTTTTCCTCGGCCGCATTGCATTCGTCGTCGAAATGGACATGGTCCTCGATCGCCGTGGTGTGCGATACGCCGTCTTGGATCGGAAGTATGGAATACCGCAGAATATACTTCTGGGCCGTGCCGCTGCTTGCGTCGTTCCCGTCATCGGCGGGGGCCGTCCAGTTCACGATCATGGCGTCCGACCGCTGCTCGCCCTCGCGGACCCTAAGATCCGTCGTCGCGGCCGGGGCGATGACATCCGCCCCGCCGGCGGCGGTGGTCACCGTAACACTCGGAGTGTAACTCGAAGCCCCGCCCGAAATGTCGTAGGCCTGGACGCGGTAACAGTAGGTCGTGTTCGGGACCAGATTGGAGATCGTGAACGGCCCCACGGCGAGCGGGAAGCCGCTTTTTTGCGGGGCGGTCCGGACCACGTTTCCGATCCGCTTGAAGGTCGTCGCGGGGCAGACGCCCATATCAAAGACCGTCTGTTCGATGAAGAAACCGTCCTCGTTATTGGAGTTATCCACCCAGGAGATATCCAGCTGGGTCGGGCCGATACTGGAGAAGCCAAGCCCGCTCGGGGCGGCAATGAGGATCGCCTTCGCACGGACCGAGTCCGCCGCGGCCGGGACGTCAACCCCCCGGACGGTGATCACAATATCCTGGCTGATCGGGCTTGCCGGCGCCGTCACCTGAAGGAAGAAGCTCGTCTCGCCGCCCGTTTCCCTCGGCTGGAGCGGGCCGGTTCGGCAGGGCGAGGTGGGATCCGGGTTGCTGCTTCCATCGCAGACGCTCGCCACCGATCCCTCGGGAACCAACGTGACCGTCCAGCCGGGCTGGGCGGGGGTCGTCCAGGAGATGTCGAAGGCCTGCGCGATCGACCCCTCATTCCGGATGCGGAGGATGTACTGGACCGTACTCAAGGACGAAACACTCTTTGAGGCGGTCCCTCCAAGGCCGTTGCAGCTCGGACTGCAGGGATCGAAGACCAGAAGCCCCTGGCCGTCCAGTATCGCGTCCACCGCGGCCAGATCAACGCGGCTCGAGGGCTCCACGAAAGCCGCGAGGCTTCCCACCACGGCGTTTCTCGGAGACTGCGGGAATGAGTTGAGGCTCACGCCGTCGTAGTAGGCCGAGAGGGTCGAGCCGGCCGTCCCGGTCACGTCGCCCCACCACTCGACGATGACCCGGTCGCCGGCGGCCACCGTAACGTCGCTCGGCTGGGTGATCCCCCCCTGTGTCATCTCCTGCGAATTGGCGTTGGACGGCTCGCCCCACAGCGGCGTAATATCATACTTCCCGCCCTTCCCAGGAAGGGTGGTCCACACGGAGGCCATCGTATAAATCCCATCCACTGTTGAACTCCCGAGAGTGTTGGATGAGATGATCCTTTTCTGCCCAACGCCGCGTCCGGCCGTGATCGCGATCTCCGCATTCTTCCACTGGTTGGCCGCGAACGACCGGCCGCTTCCATCGGTTAGTGTGCTGGGCGGCCCTTGCACCGCAGACTTAATCAGACCGTCGAGGGACGAGCCGACGCAAAGGCCCGGATCCGTATTCGCCGTCCCGAAGGTGGTCGGGCCGCCGATTTCGGCCACCTTGGTCTGTGTCGAAGGCCTCCAGACGTACATGTAGACGCGCGTCCGGAAGTTGTTGTTGCAGTTGGACTGAAGCCGTGCCGCGTTGAAGGTCCAGGACTGGGCCGGAATCGTCTGGGCCGAAAGCGGCGGGCTCGCGAAGGCCCGGATGAGATGATTGCCGGTGGCCGCCCCGCTGGCCGTGATTGAGGCCTGCGGCGGCGGGCTGATCACGGTGTTCATGTTTCGGATCGAGATCGTGCTCGTCCCGGGGAATTCCCAGTTCGTGTTGACCGTGTCGCCCGACTGTCTGGTCGTCGGGAGCCCGGCCGTTCCGTCCACGGCGTTGTGCAGGTACCAGCGCTGGGGCTCTCTTCGGATTATGAGCGGGGCGCTGACCTCGACGAAGCTCGCGTGGTTGGCAACTTCGGTATTATTCGGCTGGCCGGTCGTGACTTCGTTTCCGTCGTAATAGATGATCATCTCGCAATGGTTGGCGAAATCGGTCGAGGCCCGGTCACACGGCCAGGTGATCACGTACTGGGAGCTGATATCCGAATTCTCGGGCCAATCCGGGCTCACGTCGAACGACGTGGCGGTGTTGGACGAGATCGTCCGGACCTGGCCGGAATTGATTCCGGCGATGATCTCGACCGTGGCTCCCTGCCATTGGTCAACCGCCCCCCCAGCCCCATCGCCGGTCCAAGCCTTTGTGTTGTCGTTGAGGGTGTTCTTGTCCCCGTTGGATGAGGCCTGGCCGAACTCCTTCGTCTGCTTCGCCTTGGCCCACACCTCGAGTATTACGCGGTCTCCGGCCTGGACCGTAACGGACGAGCCGGCCAGCGTCTCCTCGCCGTATTCGGGCGTGTTGTCGTTGATGTTCTGCCCGATCGCGCTCAATGGCGTGGCCGCCACAATCGGCGGGCTGAGTTTTTGGCCCGACCCCGCCGGGGAGCCCCCCGAGGGGCGCCAGACATAGATCGTCGCGCGCAGCTCCATGTTCGCCTGAAGATCGTTTACCGACCGGGCGATGTTGATCTTCCAGCTCGCGGCCGGGATCGTCTGGGCCGAAAGCGGCGGACTGGCCCAGAACCGAAGGAAGTGGAGGCCGGTGTCCACTGTGTTCCCGCCGGGGCCGGTGTTCCCGATCGCGGCCCACTGCACCGCCCCCTTGCTCGAATCCATCTGGCGGATCCTCTTTGCGTCGAACCAGGTGTTGTGCGGGAAGTCGGCCGAGTACGTGGTCTCGGGCAGTCCGGACGCCTGGGCGAGCACCTGGTGGAGATACCACCGGCTGCTAATCCCGCGCGTCGCGGTCGCCCCGATCGAGAGGTTCGCGGATCCGGCCGCGCCGGTCGTCGGCTTCACCCCTTCATCATCGAACGAGCAGACACGGTAGGAGTAGGTGCCGGTCGGATCACCCGACGGCGTATCGACGAAAAAGGCCGTTGGAATATCCAGGACCGCGATCCGGGTCCCGACCGGACAGAACGGGGCCGGCGGCACGCCTCCCGGCAGGCGGCTGATGATCACGCCCTTGAAGTCGGCGTTCTGCGGCCCGATGCTCGGATTCGTCCAGGTGAGGGACAACTGCGTTCCGTCACCGATGCTGTCTACGGTCAGGTCGCTCACGTTTTCCGGGGCGATGGAATCCGTCGGGGTACCGGCCAACGGCACGCCGGTCGAGAGGTTCGATGTGGAGAAATCGTCGAACGTACAGACGAGGTAGCTATAGGGCGTATTATCCACCACCCCGAAATCGTCAAACGTGACGCTCGCCCCCGGCGTCGTGAACGGCGGAGCGGTCAGCGTCGCGATCACGTCGGCCGTGCAGTTGCCCGGGGCCCCGTCGGTGGTGAGCCGGCGGCTGATCCGGATCCCCGCGAAATCGGCGTCCGAGGGGTTCGTCCAGGACAGCGTGAGCTGATTGCCCGTCCGGGGATCGGTGACGAGCGGGGAGGAGACCTCGCCCGGCGGCGTCGTGTCGGCCGTGGAGACAATCGTGTAGGTGATGTTCGTGTTGCTGTCATTCCCAATGCCGGGGGCCCCTTCGGCCCGGACGACGATGGAGTAAACACCGGCCGTCAGGCTCACGGGGACCTTGGCCACGATCGCGCTCCCGCTCCAACTGACGATGTCGACGCAGGCCACATCCGTCGCCCCGAACCGGACCTTGTTCGTCGTTCCGTTGCAGGGGCCGCCCCCGAAGTGATCGCCCGAGATCGTGACGTTGACGTTCGCCCCCGCCACGCTCTTGCCCGGCGTTCGGCCCGTCACGGTCGGCGTGATCGTGAAGGCAAAGCCCGCCGAGTCCTGGTCCAGGGCCGTCACGACGATGTTGCCGAAGACCAGGCCGTCGATCGGCACGATCGCCGTGATCTGCGTGTTAGTCCAGTTCGTCACGGTCGCGTCCGCGCCGTTGACCGTAACCGTCCCCTGAACGACCTGGAAGTTGCTTCCGTTGATCGTGATCGTGGTTCCCGCCCGCGCGCCGCAGTTCACGACGCAGCCGCCGATATTGGCGATGACGGGCGGCGGAACGAACCGCTTGAAGGCGAAGCTGAAGGCCTGTGTATTCGACGTGCCCAGATCCGTCTCGAGAGCCGCCCCGCCGGGCTCGGTGTTCGACCAGGCCAGCGTTCCATCGCTGCTCAGCTTCAGGCGCTTGGCGAAGAGATCATTGTTCGTGTCCGAGAAGGTCAGGATGAGACGGTCCAGATTGACCGGGTCCGACTGGATCTCCATCCAGGCCCTCGCCGTGATGGCCGGGGACGGGCTGAAAGAGGACTGAACCGTCGCGTTCGTCCCGGAGATGACGACCCAGTCGATCGTGTTCGTGTTGCTGTCGTAGGCCACGATTCCCCGTTTGATCAGCCCGGAATTGAGCCAGCCGGCCGAGACGTACTTCCGGTTCTTGACGGCCGCTCGCACATCCACATCCACGTTGTTCTTGATCGTCCAGCTCGAGCCGGACCAGATCCCGATCGTGAGGTCCTTGTCGTCCTTGTCGATGGCGGCGAGGAGAATTTTGTCGGAAATCGGATCCGGGGCGAGGACCAGTTGCTCGACACGGTCCAGCCCGCCCGACGCGATCGCGGTTCCCCAGCTGCTTCCGGTCCTCGTGAGGTAGAAGAATCCCTTCGTGCCGTCACGGCCCCAGGCGATCAGGAGATCGCCCGTGAGGGCTTCGTAGGCCAGGTCGGCCGACTCTTCATCCGCTGCGGATCCGTCCTTTGAAATTTTGCCCTCGATCAGGAAGCTCGGCTCGTTTCCCCACGACGAGCCGTTCCAGATCATCGCCGAAAGATCTTCGTTATTGTCGACAAAGATCATCGCGATATCGTTCGAGCCCTTCTTCGGTTTCGCTTCGAGCTTCACATACCGGACGGTTCCGTTGATCCGCTGCGGATTGATGGTCGTCTCACCCGTCCAGTTGGCCGCGCCGCAGAGCGGGCCGGCCGGCGGCGCGGGGCTTGTCATCCGCCGGAATCCGAGCTCGTTCGTGCCGGAGACGTTCCTCGAGTAGACGACCATCGGGATGTCCGTCTCCCGTTCGTAGGCGACGTCGAACCGCCGCCCGAGATCGGCGCTTGAGCCGACCGAGACCGTCCAATCCTCGGACCAGGTCGCGCCGTCGTAGCACATCACGCGAAGCGTGCCGCCGCTGTCGACATACGCCGAGATATATTGATCCCGCGTCCGGGCCGACTTGGTCCTCACAGAGGCGGGCTGGTCCCCGGCCGCCGTTCCGGTCGCCGGGTTCGACCAGGCATTGGTCGAAACCGTGTAGGTCCGCTGCTGTGGCGTGGCGTTTCCGTTGTCGGCGTAGACGATCCGGCCTTCGCCGAAGGCGGGATCCGGCGCGAAGCTCCAGTTCAGGTTGTTTCCGGAATCAAGGTTCGAGATATGCGTCGCGTCCACCGCGCTGGGCGTGGCGTTCGAGTCCTGGACGTCCACGTTCCGGACCGTCTGCGTTCCGCTTCGGGCGATGATCCACCGCGTCGGCGTTGAGGACGACCGGAACTGGACGCGCGTGGCGATGTTTTGTCCGTCGAAATTGATGTTCGTGAAGGTGTAGGTCAGGCCGGCACCGAAGCGTACCTTAACCGAGGGCGTCGTGATGTTCACGGTCGTGGCCGTCGCGGCCGTCGAGAAGATGACCGACGGCGTTGTGTCCGGGTTCGTCCCGGAATTGTTCGTGATCGTCAGGATGGCGAAAGCCGACCCTCCCGTCATCGTCCCGGACATCGTCTGCTGGGCCGTCCCGGAAAGCCGCGTTGTATTCGCCGCGTTGAAGCCGACCGCGCCGCCGCTCGCCGTATAGTTCCCCCGGATCTCAAGCGTCCCGGCCGGGACGGTCTTCGTCCCCGCCCCGCTCATCGTCAGGTTCTGATAGATCGGCGTCAACGAGACGGTCTGGGCCGCCCCGGAGGCGTACTCGACGGTCGTACCGGCGAGAATGGCTCGCGAGGTGAAGGCCGGGAAGGTCGTGGCCGTTCCGGCCCCCAGCTTGAATTTTCCGGACAACAGATCCAGTATGCCGGTCGAGGTGACTTGGAAGCCGCCGTCGTTGAAGACGCTGTTTAAGACGGCATCCCCGATCGTCAGCTTCGAGACCGTCGCGGCCCCTGTCAGCGTCACGCCGGCCGCGTTGTTCGATTTCAATGTGTTGTAGGTGTAGCCGGCCGCCGTCTGTGCCCCGGTTCCGTTGAAATTGATCGTCCCGGTCCCGGCCGTAAGATTTCCTCCGGCGGACAAGTTCCCGCCGAGATTGAGCGCGCCGCTTCCGACGAACGTCAATCGCGCCTGGGCCGCCGTCCCGGCGAAGGTCACGCCTCCCGTTACATTCACGGTTCCGGCGTTGATCTCAAGAATGCTGTTCGCGGCGCCCCCGTTGATCGTGATCCCGCCGCTTCCGACCGAGAGCGTCTGGTTGCCCACATCCAGCTTCGTCGTCCCGGACGCGGTCGCCGCCAGCGTGATCGTGTTCGCGCCCGCCGGCGCGGTCAGTGTGACCGTGTGGCCCGAGCTGATCGTGACAACTTTTCCCGGATCCGGACCGCCGACCACATCACAGGGCGCATTCCAAGTCGAGGCATCTTTCCAGAGTCCGGTTGCCTTCGAAGTGCAGCTCCCGCTGAAGGCCCAGTTGACATTGTTTCCGGAATTCAGGTTGGAAGCATCCGTGGCGATGATCGTGTTCCCGCCGCTCGCGTCGGAATCCTGCGCGTCCGTGTTCAGCACGGTCTGGGTCCCGGTGACGTTCAGGAACCAGCGCGTCCCCGGCGTCGAGGACCGAAGCGTCACGCGCGTTCCGACGGCCTGGCCGTTTAGGTTGATGTTCGTGAAATTGTAGGTCGAGCCGGCGTTAAACCGCATCGAGGTCGAGGCGGTCGTAGCCGTGAAGGTGCTGACCGTGGCCCCCGCGGCAAAGATTATTCGCGGGTTCGCGCTCGAATTGTTCGTGATCGTCAGGTTGTTGAAGGCCGACGTCCCGGTCATCGTCCCCGAAAGCGTCTGTTGTGTCGAGCCCGTCCCGTTCAGCGTGACCGTGCCGCCGTCCGCCGCGAAGGTGCCGTTGTTCGTATAGTTTCCCTTGATCGCCAGCGCGCTGGCGCCGGTACTTAGCGTCCCGGCCGTGATCGTGAGGTTCCCGTTCAGATCGGCGGCCGCGCCAAGATTCACGGTCGCGGTGGAGTTGACCTCAATATGATTAAAGGCCGAGCTGCCGGTCATCGTTCCCGAAAGCGTCTGACCGGCGGTTCCGGAAAACCGCGCCGTGTTCGCCGCGGTATATCCCACCGCGCCGCCGGACGCGTTGTAGTTCCCTCGGATCTCAAGCGTCCCGGCCGGGACCGTCTTCGCTCCCGCCCCGCTCATCGTCAGGTTTTGATAGATAGGCGCCACCGAGACGGTCTGAGCCGCACCGGAGGCGTACTCGACCGTCGTCCCGGCGGCGATGTTGTTCGTGGCGAATCCCGGGAAGGTCGTGGCCGCGCCGGCCCCGAGCTTGAATGTCCCGGAGGTTAAGTTCAGCGTTCCGCCCGAGGTGACCTGGAAGCCGCCGTCGTTAAAGATGCTGAGCGGTTTGGCGTCCCCGATCGTCAGCGTCGGGATCGTCGCGGCGGCCGTCAGCGTCAGGCCCGTCTGGTTATTGACCTTCAATATATTATAGGTGTAACCCGCCGCCGTCTGTGCGCCCGAGCCGTTGAAGTTGATCGTCCCGGTCCCGGCCGTCAGCGTCCCGCCGGCGGACAAGTTCCCGCCGAGGTTTAACGTTCCGGTTCCCGTAAAGTTCAGTTGGGCCCGTGCGGCCGTCCCGCTGAACGTGATCCCGCCGGTCAAGTTGATCGTTCCGGTGCTCAAGCTCACGATCGTGTTTCCGCTCGAGCCTCCGCCGGGCACGGTGATGCTCCCCGCATTCAACGTCCCCGCGCCGACCAAAAGTGTCGAGTTCCCCGCCCCCGTCGAGGCGGTCATTGTGATTGCGCCGGTCCCGCCGGAACCGATCGTCAGGCCGATGCCCGAATTGATCGTCAGGCCATTTGAGCTTCCGTCCGCGTTCGCGATCGTGAGCGTCTTCGCGGCCGCATCCGCCGTCACGGTCACGGTATGGGCGCTTAGGATCGTGACGTCCTTTAATGCATCCGGCCCGCCGGGTACGTCGCAGGGCGGATTCCATGTCGTGGATAAGTTCCAGGCACTGGTTACGCCGGTTGAGGTGCATCCGGAGGTGAAGGTCCAGTTAAGATTGTTCCCGGAATTGAGGTTCGAGGTCGCGGTCGCGGTCACGGTGGCCCCGGGGCTGGCATCCGAGTCCTTCACGTCGGTGTTCGATACGGTCTGGGTGCCGCCCGCGTTCCGGTTTAATTTCCATTGCGTCCCGGCCGTCGTGGATCGGAGCTGCACCCGCGTCGTGTTTGATCCGCCGTTAAAATTAATGTTCCTCATGATCTGGGTCTGACCGGCGGCGAACTGGACCTTGACCGAGGCGGTCGTGATCGTCAGCGTCCCGTCAACCTCGGCGGCGGAAGAAAAGATCACCGAGGGATTCGTATCCGGATTGGTTCCCGAATTGTTCGTGATTATCACGTTATTGAACTTGGAGGTGCCGGTCATGTTTCCCGAGAGCGTCTGGAGGGACGTTCCGCTCAGTGTGACCGTGCCGGCCCGAGCATTGAAGGTGCCGTTGTTGATGTAGTTCCCCTTCAGATTGATGGCATGATTTGAGGCCGTAACATCCAGTGTCCCGGCCGAAATCCGAAGATCCCCGTTGATCGTGAGCGCGCCGGCGGGGGTATTCGTTCCCCCGCTGCTGGTGAGGTGGTGATATACGCTGCCCACAGGCAGAACGATTGACTGATCACCGCTACCGGAATAGTTTACCGTGTTATCGATGGCGCTTGCGTTAAAGGTGGCGATGGTGATGCTCGTGTTCACGCGGAGCGCCGAGCCGGCCGCGTTCGTCCAGCTTCCCGTGCCGGCGAGTGTGGGAAGGGTCACGATCCCATTATTGGTCGTCGTGACGCCGGTCACGGTAACGTTCCCGTTGAAGGTCAGTGAGGCGGATAGCAAAACTGATTTATTGCCGGTGTTGATGATCACGGTCGGGGCGATTGATCCGGTCCCGTCCAACGTGGTGCCGACACCATTGAGGGTCGTGGTCCCGCCGCCGCTGTAGGTCCCGTCCACAATCAGATTCCCCGAGACGGACGGGCTTTGACCTCCCGAGGCCAGTATCGCGCCGGGCGCGACGGTCAGATTTCCATTGATCGCGCTCCCCCCTTGCAACGTGGCGGTCTGCCCCAAATTATCGATCGTCAGGTGGTGATAAGCCACATTCTTTACCTGTTGGGCCCCGGTCCCGTTGTAGACGACCGTGTTGGGAGGATTGGTCGCAGTATCCAGGCCGGGTGCGATGGGAGAGCCTCCAACATTCAGTATCGCGTTAGCGCCCTGTCTGAGGGTGCCGGTGCCGCTTAATGCCGTGCTCACGGTCAGCCCGCCGGTCGTGATGTTATTGGTGAGGACAATCGTTGTAACGGTAACATTCGGAATGGTTGTCGCCGATCCCCCAATCGCCTGGGCATTTGTGTCGAAGGTCTGGACGCCGGTGCCGGAATTAAAGGTCCCGTTGTTCGTGATCCCGCCACGAAAGTTGACGGCCGCGTTGGCGGTGTTGTTCCATGTTCCCGCAGGATTGATCGTTACGAGCCCATCGAATCGATTGCTCCCGGCTGCGGACGAGATCTGAAGCGTGCCGGAAACGCTCGTGGTACCATTGACAATCGTCGCGACACCCCCGAAATCAATCGTCCCGGTCGTGACCGTCACGTTTTGCTGGATAGTCGTCGTCCCCGTAAAGGTCACGCCGCCGGATGTGTTGTTGATCGAGACATTTCGATAGGTCGTGTAGGTCCCGATCGTTTGGGCGGATGCGCCGTTGAAGTTGATCGTGCTCCCGGCCACGGTCGTGAGCGTCCCGCCGGATCCGAAGTTCTTCCCGACGTTGAGGGTTCCCGTTCCGGTGAAGGTGAACCGGGCCTGGGCCGCCGTCCCGGCAAAGGTAACCGACCCGCTCGTGGTGACCGTCCCGGTGCTGACGCTCATCGTGGCGAACCGGCCGGCCGTGGCGCTCCCGTTGATCTTGATACTGTTCGCAATCAACGTCCCCGCACCGACATTGAAATCGGAGGTCGCGGCGGTCGGGGCGTTCATCGTGACCGAGCCGTTGACGGTCAGGGTGATCCCGGAATTGATATTGATCCCGTTGCCCGCGCCGGCATTGGCCGCGATCGTGACCTGCGCGGCCTGCGCGGCGGCCGTCACGGTCACCACGTGGCCGCTGCTGATCGTGGCCGCATCGGCGGCGCCCGGCCCGCCGGCCACGTTGCAGGGAAAAGCCCAGGTTCCCGCCGTGCTCCAGTTTCCGGTAGCGACGGAAGAGCAGGCATTCCCGAAGATCCAGTTCGTGTTGTTCCCCTCGTCCAGGTTGCCGTTTCCAACGCTGGCGAGAATAGCACTACCCGGGGAGGCGTCCGAGTCCTGGGGATTGGTATTCAAGACGGTGGGCGGTGTGCCGGTGACGTTCAGCAGCCACGGTGTATCGGCCACGGTGGATCGGAGGCGGACGCGGGTTTCGGCCGCCTGGCCGTTGAGCGTAAAGGTGGTGAAGGTGAAGGTCTGGCCGGCCGCGAACTGGACCTTAACGTTTGCCGTCGTGATCGTCAGCGTCCCCGCCTGTGCGGCCGAATTGAAAATGACCGAGGGATTGGTGTCCGGGTCAGTGCCGGAAGCGTTCGTGATCGTCAGGTTGTTAAACGCCGATGAAGACACCGCCGTCATATTTCCCGATAGGCTCTGGACCGTTGTTCCGCTGAACCGCATCGTGCCGTCGCCGTGCGTGAAGGTTCCGGAGTTGGAATACGATCCCTTCAGATCGTGGGTAGAGTTTCCCGCGTTTAGGGTCCCTGAAAGAATCGTAAGGTTTCCATTGATCGTTATCGGCGAGGCATTGGCAATCGTGGCCGTCGAGCCTCCCTTGGCAATTGATAGATGGTGATAGTTTGTTATCTTCACATTGACATTGCCGCCCCCGCTGTAATTCACCGTGTTGGGCACGGCGATCGCCGTCAACGTCCCGGTGGCGAGCACGGGTCCCGACACGTTGAGCGTCGAAGACCCGGCGTTAAGCCAGGTTGAGCCGGCCACGGAGCCGGTGATCCCGCTCGCCCCGGTGCTGTTCACGGTCCCGTTGTTGGTGAGCGTGATCGCACCGGAAAGATTGATCGTTCCCGAGATCGTGAGGCTCGCCGAGGACAAAACGGTATGGCTTGCATTG
This sequence comes from uncultured Nitrospirota bacterium, assembly GCA_964372835.1. Classification (GTDB taxonomy): domain Bacteria; phylum Nitrospirota; class Nitrospiria; order JACQBZ01; family JACQBZ01; genus CAYJTJ01. Next base: position 18,837 of record CAYJTJ010000005.1, on the reverse strand, counting down.
ATCGTGATGTTGGGAGCGATCGAGCCGCTTCCATCGAGCGACTTTCCGGCGCCGCTCAAGGTCAGCGTGTTGGTTCCGGTGATCGTTCCATTCACGATCAGGTCTCCCGGCACCGTGAGCGCGTTGCCGCCCATCACAAAGGTTCCGGAATTGACCGTCAGGTCGCCGCCTACCGTCGTGCCCCCCCCCATCGTGGCATTGTTCGAGACCGTATCAATCACCAGATGGTGGTACGGTGCCCCCTTCATCGTCTGGTTGCCGGTGGTGCGGTTGTAGGTGACCGTGTTGGGGTCGGCGGAGGCGGTTAGTGTATTGATGTCCGTATTGCTCGTAGCGTTATTAAGGACCGAATTGGCCGCGTTGGTCCAGGTGCTGCCGCCGGTCATTTTTCCGGAAGTCACGATCGTGATGGACCCGTTGTTTGTGACGGGCTGATCGACTTTAAAATCCCCGGCAAAAGAGAAGAGGAGATCCGTTCCGGAAGGAATCGTTTTACTGCCGCCGTTCATCGTGGGCTTGACTGTAACCGTCCCCGTACCGCTGATGGTCGTGCCCGAGCCTGAAAGGACCAGTTCGTTTGTTCCGCTTAAGGTCCCATCCACACGAATATTTCCTTGGACCGTGAACTTCCGAGTCGAGGCGTCAAGCGTCGCGCCGGCATTGACGGTCAGGGCCGTGACCGTTCGGTCCGCATCCAGCGTGATCGTGTGGCCGGTATTGATCG
>CAYJTJ010000005.1:0-18013 GCA_964372835.1 uncultured Nitrospirota bacterium | reverse complement strand
TTGCTGGTATTTAAGAACTGGTATGCGGCCTGTGCGCAAAGATCGATCATGCTCCCCCCGTCATCCAGAATGAACCGGTGGGTGTCGCACCGGATGTCTGCGTTCGGGAAGGACCACTCGAGCGTAACCGTCCGGCCGACCGACGTCTTCACGGCCAGGGTCCATGACTTGTTCGGGTTTCCGCTGGAGCGGAAATCGTGCCAGAGCCGGTTTGAGAGAGCGTCGTAACCGGACTCTCCGGTATGATCAAAGTAGGCCTCAACCGGGCCGCTCAGAAAAGCCCTCACGTCATAGGCGTTATCGAATCGCTCGATCGGCTTCGGGGCCGCCCCGGCCAAAAGTTCATTATACGCAAGCCCCTCATCGGCCTCGGAATCCGTCACGGAGACTCTCAGAATCGCCATCGGGTAGGAACCGGTTCCCGGATCCGGAAAAGGCTCTCCTCCTCCGGAACCGCCGCCGCGATCGTTTCGCGGGCTGCCTCCTTCACCGCCGCGGCCTCCGGAGCCCGATCCGGAACCCGGCCCCGACCGGCTTCCGGCTTGAGCCAGAAGCAGGGCATGGTCGCCGGTCGATGAGAAGGGCCGATAGGAGGGGGATGGAGCGGACCCGGCTAGAGCGACATCCGGTGAAGGACTGAAACCATCGGAGAAAGACATCAGGGCGAAAGCCAAGATCCCAGACGCAAGAATAGCCGGAATAGTGATAGTCTGGAATAAACCCCGGTAATAATTATTCTTCATATATCTCAATCACTTATATTTCTAGCGTCAGAGAGAGATTCCCTCTTTAAAAGGGTATCAACCGATCGCACTTTTGTCAAACTTCAATGCTAATAATAACAAGCCATTCCACAGAGTTGTATTACGCTGATCTACTGGAATTTCGGCTCTCCCAAAAACCGATAAATCGCAACCCTTTGATTATAGGTGTCGGCGACGTAAATACGGTTATTCGGATCGACCGCAATGCCGGAGGGAAGCCAAAAATCCCCTTCGTTTTCACCGGTCTGTCCGAAATTCATCAATATTTCCCCCTTTTGATTAAAGATCTGGACCGTATCGAATATACCGTCCACCACGTAAATATGACCCTCCGAATCAATGGCCACTCCTTTAGGTTTTGAAAAATTCCCGATCGATGTTCCGATTCTCCCCACCTGCCCTCGGAATTTTCCGTCGGGGTCAAAGATCTGGACTCTGAAATTCATCGAGTCGGTCACGTAGACAAGCCCTCTTGAGTCCACGGCGATATGAGTCGGAAAGTTCAGCTCGCCCTCGCCCTTCCCCCGTTGCCCGAAACTCATCAGCTTCTCTCCGTTCGGATTAAATACCAGAATCTGGTTTCCGAGGGTGTCGACCGCGTACAGCCGCCGGGACTGGCTGTCATAGGCAAGGCCGGTGACCCTCTGAAACTGGCCGGGTTCCCCGATGACTCGGACCGGGACCCGGTTCTTGGACTCGTAGACGAAGATCCGGTTCCATTCCGAATCGGAGACGTAGATCATTCCGTTCTCATCAAGGGCCAGGCCGACCGGGGCCCTCAATCTCGCCAATCCCCGCTCGATCCAGAACAGCTGGCGGTAGCGCCGGCTCGGGAAATCGTAAATATGGACGACCTGAAGTCCGGTATCGGTGATAACCACACGGCCCTTCCCGTCAGTGGCGACGGCGTAGGGGCGGATCATGTGTGGAGTCATTTCATCTTCGCCGACAAAAAATCTGAAGATCCTCCGGAACCAGCCCGTATCCTCTCCCATGTCCTTGGGCTCGGAAAAGCTGCTGACGTAGGATATGACGGGGGGATCGGGCGGAAGAGGCCAATACCGTTCCACTTGCGATTTGACAGGCGGGGCGGTGGCGCAGGCCGTCAAGATCAACGAAAGGCAGATGAATTCAATGAGGGGAAGACGGCTCATCCTTTCCAAATATAAAATCTTCACTTCACGTCCGATCCGATTCGGCCGGGTTTTCCGGTCCCATTAACCTAAAATGTGCGGGTGGCCTTGGCCAGGATCGAATAACTCCCGAATCGGTCGCCCGATGATCGGGTTTCCGTTTCGAGAAAATTCAGCCCCAGGGCCATTTTCCCGATTCGGTAATCCAGGCTGGCCTTGACCTCAAATCGACTGACGTCCGGCCGGAACCGATTGTCTTCCAGAATCTCGCCGAGTGAAACGGCAAAATTCATTCGAAAGAACAAGGCCGTCATGTACTGAATGTTGCCCGAAAAGATCTGCCGGTCCAGGGAGAGTTCCCGCGGATAATCCTCGATCCGATACCCCAAGTTCGCGGAAAACCCCACCGGGGTCGAATACGTCGTTCCCAAATCCCCCGAGACGACCCGCCCTTCCACCCCGAAGCCGGTGCTGTCGGAATAGGTTCCGACCGCCCGGAGCGACAAGGCGTCCCCGAACAGGAGTAAATTTCGGGGGTAGGAGCTGTCCGCGCCCAGCTGGACCAGATAGGTGCTCTGCTCCGTCTTGACCGATTCCGTAATCCGCTGGATGTTGCTAAAGTTTGTGTTGAGACTCACATGGACGAATTGGGTGTTGGTATTATCAATTCCGAGGTTAACCGTGTTGGTCAAGTCCCGCGAATTAAAACCGGTCGGCTCGGTATCGGAGACGCCGTAAACGATCTGGTATCCGGCCCGGTATTGGAGAAACTGCCAGGGTCTAAAGTAATTGATGGTGTACTGGTAATTTTGAAACAGACTGTCCGTATCCTGCGCGCCCGTGGCATCGGTGGAGGTGAGCCCCGCCGAACCGCTCACGCCGGTCGAGAGGCCGAACAACGGGCGGTAGTTCAGACTGGCCGAGCCCGCCTCGGAGACGACGGTGGTATCGACCACGGAAAAATGAAGAAAGCTGGTGCTGAAGGCCGAATCGGTCTTCTCGTTGTAACGGACGTTTGCGAGCCCAATAAGGGTCTGGCTTTTAAAGTCATTGAAAAATGGGTTTTCAGTATACGAGTACGAGGCGCTGCCGTCCCACCAGTGCAGCGGCGGACGATAAACGAGGCTTGATCCGAAGGCCCTCTCCTCAAAGAAACTCACGCCCGGGGCGACTTCCGGAAGCGAGGTGCTCGAGTACCGCGCGAAGGCGGTCAAGGTAAGGCTGGTCGTTAACTGGGAGTTCGTATCCAGATTCCAGCCGTTGGATCGCGTCCTTCCCGATTCGGCCTCCGTCTCGCTGAACTGGTAACCCAAGTTCAGGCGTGTGACACCGATGGCCATGTCCGTGAAGGCGCTGGCCGCCCGGGTCGTGAAATCGCTCCCCTGGTCGGTCCGCAAATCGGACTGCTGATAATTCATAACGAGCCGCGGCATCCGCCGAATATTGAGGACCCAGTTCGCCCCGAACGAATCAACCCGGTCTTTGGTCGTGATGCTCACGCCGGCGCTCTCCAAATCGGTTTTTCTGACGATCTGCTGACGGGTCAGGCTGAGGGGTGACAGTTGAGGAAAAAGGTTCAGTGAGAGACGGTAATCCACCACATTGAATCGATTCTCCTGGTCCAGGTTTTTCATGTTCACTTTCTGGTCCATCCAGGAAACATCGGCGCGGTAGCCGCCGAGACGATAGAAATCCCCAAAGACCCCCAATGTGTACTGCTGGCCCAGCGTGAGGATGGTCGTCCGGGTTTTCCCCGTATCCGTATCCTGGAAAGTTGTCGCCCGCCCGTAATTGATGCTCAGCGACCCGCCGAGGTTTAGGGGCCTGGCCTCGGCCCGCGGGGCTGCCAATAGAGCCCCAATGGCGACCGCGATGGCCGACCAACGCCGAAACCCCGGGCGCTCAATCCGATCCGGTCGATCGGCGAATGGCCCGAGCCTCTCAAGACACACTCCTAAACGGCCGCCTATGTCAAGAGACCCGGAACGGACCCCCACGCCAGTAGACCCCCTACCCCCCCGTCGCATCAACGGCCCCGCGCCCCGATTTCCGACTTTAAAAGATCTTAATTTCGGCCTTCGATCGAAGGCCGGTAATCCATTCCTTTACTTTCTCATCGGTGGCTGACTGTTCCAACTCGCTCCGAAATAAGTCCTTGTTTAATTTTTCATACGAAAGATGCTCCGCCGGCATCCTCTCCTCCACCCGAAAGATCACCTGGCCGTACAGCGTCCGGACGGGATCGCTCAATCTTCCCGGCGGGAGGGAAAAGGCCGGTTCTTCCATCTCGGAGTAGGGAAGCTGGCCCTGGTGGAGAAAACCCGTGTCCCCGCCCGTCGCCTCGGCATTCGGCTCGTCGGAAAACTCCCCGATGATCTTCCCGAAATCCTCACCGCTCCTCACCCGATCCGCCAATTCCACGGCCCGGACGCGGGCCTTCTCCCATTCCTCAATCGAGCTTGACGGCTCCACGGCCACCAGAAGAATCCGGAGCCGGACGCGCGGCGGAATCTGAAATTTCTCGGGATGCTCGGCGTAGTAGCCTCGCATCTCCTCGTCCGTCACGCTCACCTTCGACCGAACTTCTTGATCCGTCAGTTTCTGCACCGCGAGGTGTCGCTCCACCCCGGCCCGGATCTCATCCGGCGTCAGTCCCAGGCCTTTCATAGCGGTCCGGTATTCCTCGTCCGAGCGGAATCGGTTCCGGATTTTTTCCATCTCGGCCTCCCGTTCGGCCGGAGCCACCTGAACCTTAAGCCTCTTGGCCTCCTGGACCAGAATCTCCTGAATGATCAACCCTTCAAGAACCTCCATCCGAATCTCGGCCATCCGCTTACGGGAAAGGCTCTGATGGCCGGTCATCGGAATTCGTTCCTGGACCCCACGAATCAGATCCTTTCCCAAAATCGGCACGCCGTTCACCCATGCCATGGGTTTCGAGGGATCCGCCGACTTTTCAAGTGAAGCTGACTCTTGGGAGGGCTCCTGGGCAAGCAGAACCGCTGATACGCCCAAAACGTCCGTGAACAGCATCCCTGCGATGAGCAGGACCGCTATCCTACCGCCGATTGATTTCATCTTTCTTACCCCGCCTAAAATAAAGAATGCCCTACGCCCGTTGGCGGGTGTGAGCATCGATAGGGTTGCACCGGTATACTGATTCCCTCGAATGGAGGCTTAAGAAAACGCGGGGGCGGACGGTTGCCCGCCCCCGCGAATCCCACACTCCTCCTGGAAACCGGACCAGGACGAACGGTCTTCTACCCGCCGGTGTTTCTATTTCTCATGGCAGGTCAGACAGACCGCGCTGCCCCAGTTTGGATCTTCCGACCACTTCGTCGTACCATTCCCACCCCAGCTCGCCGGAATCAGCGTGGCGCTTGTGATCGTACCGCCCACCAGGCTTGAATCCAGCGGACTCGGCAGCCTTAAGAACAGCGGTCGCGGCGCATGCGGGTTATGGCATGAGGCGCATTCCACCCAAGTCCCCGGACCCGTGCTTCCGCCGGACGCCGGATAGAGCCTCACGGCATCCCGCTTATCGGCGTAGGTATAGCTTCGGGTCAACTTGTTGATGTTCCCATCAACCGTCGAGGTGAGAGGTGAGCTTACTGGCAAACCTAAGGCAAACTGCGGGTCCGTAGCCGTCGGCATTGCCATGCTGATCGGATGATCGTCCCCGATGTTTCGTTGCAGGTTCGGGAACGGCGCGGCGCCGGTCACGATGGTTGCGTAGTTCGTGCCCGTGTCCGTCCGCGTAGCATCTTCCATGGTAAAGTCGGCCTGCATGAAATCGGTGTTATCCAACAACAGACCGACGCTGGTGCCGGGCCCAGCCGCCGACGTCCCCAGGTTGCCCGATCGGAATCCGCCCGAAAGAGGCGCGTTGATCAGCGCATCCAGAGCGACCGTCCCATCATGGCAGGACAAACACGCCATCGAGACGCCCACCGGACCGGTCGCCGTGGAATCCATATTCGGAGCGGTGTACAGTGTGTAGTTGGCCGTGGTCGGCATCAGCCGGTTCCACAGTGGGGCCGGACCCGGAAAGGTTCCCGGGCCCGTGTTCGATCCGTGCGGGGTGTGACAGAAGACGCACACCTCTCGACCGACTCCCGCAGCCGGGTTGATGTTGGGGTTATTGAAACCTGAAATCGTGTCGGACAAATTGTGAAGCGTGTTCCGCACATCTTCCGTCAGGATGGTCCCCGGAGCGGGATGCCCGGTACTTCCACCCAGGTGAGCCGCCTGAACGACGGCCGGCGCCGCCATCCAGAGCAACCCGACGGCGAGCATGAGGTGTCTACATCTAAATCGCATTGTGTTCTCCTTTGTTGAGTTTGAGATCGGGTCTTGCAAGAAACCCGATCTCGGATTTTGGCCGCGATGCATCGCGGCCGCACGTCCGACAAAAACTATCTCAACCGATTACAAGATCAATTCAAATCCGATGGGCTCCCGTTCCCTCACCCCCTTCCGATCGATCCGTTTGGACCACCTTTAAAGTTCAGGATTTTAAACATTGCCGGCCTACATCCTTTTATCTAAATTATAGCCTCAAAAAAAACTCGCAAGCCTGATTAAAAAAATATTATTTCGCGTGACAAGACAAGCAAATAGCGCTCCCAAAGTTCGGTTGCTGCCCCCAGATCCCTCCCGAAGGAAACGCGATGGTATCGGCCGGGGAGAGGTTTTCGGCCACAAGCGCCGGCACCCCGCTGGGAAGCCTCAGGAACGAGACTCGGGGGGTGTGCGGATTGTGGCACGAGGCGCACTCCACAAAGTAGCGTCCCGGTTCCTCGGTGGACGGGTAGACGCGGAGGCGATCCCGCTTTTCAATCGGCCAGATGGTCGGTTGATTCGGGCCGGTTCTGGAAATGAACGCCACATTCGATCCGTCCGTGCCGCCGTCGAGCTTGAGCGAGGTGAGATCCCGACAGATCTCGGTGAACTGGGCGTCCGTACTGCATGGGACTTCGATCCCGATCGGATGATCATCGCGCAGATCCTGACCCAGATTGGGGAACGGCTGGGCCCCTTCGCTTCCCGCGCCCGGTCCATGAACCAGGTCATGCAAGCCTCCCGGATCGCCGGAGTTCGGCGCGAACAGGTTTAAATCCCGCAGGCCCTCCGTGAAGCTTGAACTCCCATCCACAATTCCCCCGCCGATAAAGTCGATCTTGGGCGCGCTTGTTCCCGGACCGCGCCCCACCCCGACGTTGGACGGGATGAACCCGCCCGACAGAGGCGCGTTAATCAGCGCATCAAACGCGATGCTCCCGTCGTGGCAGGACAGGCAGGCCAGCGAGACGCCCTTGGGTCGGCGCGTTCCCGTCAGGTCCTGGGCATCAAAGTTGGGGCCGTCGTAAATTTGATAACTGGAGTCCTCCGGGAGGAGCCGGTTCCAAAGCGGCGCCTGTCCGGGAGCGGACAAGTTGGCCCCGTGGGGCGTGTGGCAAAAAACACAGATATCGGTCGTCCCCGTGGCGCTGATATCCGGGTTTGAGGTGAGATTGTGCTTCGTCCGGCTGATGTCCTCCGAGAGCTTGACGTCGTGATCGGCCAGCGACAAAGACCCCAAAGATAGCAAGACGCCGAGCGCCGCGATGACCGTCCGGAGGCTCAATCTTCTGCCGATCGAAAATGCCATGATCCGTCGCTTTCTTCCGGGCCGGGCGGCCTAGCGCTTGGCCGCCCCCTCGCGGGCCTTATAACTTTCGCCCAAAAACTGATAAACATTTATCCGGTGATTGTACTGGTCGGCCACAAAAATCTTGTCCTCGTTGTTAACATAAATGCCGGCGGGAAGCCAAAGCTGCCCCGGACGATTTCCAAAGCCGCCGAAGAACAGAAGCAACTGACCTTCCTTATCGAAAATCTGGATGTTGTTGAAGGCCGCGTCCACGACATAAATATGTCCCTCGGAGTCGACCCCGATCCCTTTGGGCTTCGAGAAGCGTCCGAGGCCGGATCCGATGCCGCCGAATTTAGAAATGAACTTCCCGTCCGCGTTAAGGACCTGTACGCGGAAATTGAACGTGTCCATCACGTATAGATTCCCCTCTTTATCGATCGCGATGTTGGTCGGCCAATTGAACTGGCCGTCGTCAATGCCGCGGGCGCCGATCTCAAAGAGGAACTTCCCTTCCCTCGAGTCGAATACGGAGATGTTGTGCTTTTTGGTATCCACCACATACACTCGATTTAAGGCCTCGTTGACCGCGATTCCCACCGGCTGGTCGAGCCGTCCCCTCTCGCCCATGGCGAGCAGGAAATTTCCATCGCGATCGTACACCACGGCCCGATCCTGCACCGTGTCGGTCACGTAGATCCGGCCGGCCGAATCCGTCGTCACTCCCATCGGTTTGGATAGAACCCCCGGACCCTCCAGCCCGATCAGCGTGAACTTTTCGTTCTTCGGATCAAAGATCAGAACGGCCGGATAGGCCGCGTCCGTCACGAGGATCCTTTCGTCCCGGTCGACGTGCACCGCATACGGCTTCGCCAGCATCGCGTTGGCTTTCTGTCCCACGATCAACTCCGCCAGACTTTTAAAAATGCTCTTTTTCTCCACATCGGCGGAGCTGCTGATGCTTTTCACATACTTGATTCTCGGCTCTTCGGGGGGAAGCGGCCAGATGACTTCGACCGGCTTGGGCGTGGCGCACCCCGTCATCGCGATAAGCGTAATGATCGCCCCGATCGACCCCGCATGTCTCAACCTTGCATGCCTCACAGCGATCTTCCCTCCTACTTCTGGTGACAGGTTAGGCACAACGCGCTGAACCGATTCGACGTCCGCAGGAACGGATCCCTCCCCTCCAGATTGGTCTCGTCCGGGTTATGAGGATCGTGGCACGAGGCGCACTGAACCTTGTCGTCATCAAAGGTCTGCACGCCGTTGGGAAAGGTCCGCCCCCCGTCGGTCTTTGCGATCAGAGGCTGATTAAAACCCGAGTCCTGGCTGAAGGTCGGATAAGGAATCGAGATCGGGTGGTCGTCGCGCAGATTTTTCGTCAGATATCGGATCGTGGCGTCATGCGCCGCGCTCAGACCCCCGTAGGCCCCTTCCTGGCGGTTATGGCACTTCCCGCAACTGTCGGAACCAACCCCCCCCTCCGGACTCATTCGGTAATGCACGCCGGCGTCAAACCAGTCGTGGAACTTGGGCTTGTTCAGAACCGCATCCACGGCGACCGATCCGTCATGACAGGATAGGCAGCCCAGAGAAATCCCGTCGGGTGCTTTATTGGAAGGAATTGCCGCATCAATATTCGGGCCGGAATACATTTGATAGTCGATCTGATCCGGGAGCTGGCGATTCCAAAGCGGAATGTCGGTGCTGGCGTTGTGGGGGGTATGACAGTAGATGCAGGTTTCTCGATAGTCGTCAAAAGTGCCGCCGGTCATCGGCCCGGTTTCGCTGCCGTAACCTCGATGGTTGAAGGCGGAAAGATCGTGGCGGGAACCGATCACGGTTCCGCCCATGGCCGATACGCTAATCGTGATCAGGGCCACGGAAATAAGAAAGACCGCGGCGCCGGCCCGACCGATCCTCACGCCTGACTTATCGGATATCCAATCAGGCAGCACAGTCATCCCCTTAAATCCCATTCCATCCTTACCTAAAAAGGTACAGGAAGATCAGGATTTGGTCAAGAAAACTGCCGGTAGAATTGGAGGTTTCCCGAATGACCGATATCCGGGTCTCCAAATGCCATAGGCTACAAAAAATTCATATCGGTGTCAAGGAAAAAGATTCCACAACCCTGTGATATGTAATATCCTTGCGGCGGGAAATTGAGAGATTGGTTTACCTTTCGTTCCGGGATTCGGTCCGTTATTGTTTTCCGACGGGCAGATCAGGATCGCAGGCCGCGTTCCCACGGACCCAAGGCGAATCAGGATCCACGGGGTCCGCCGCCGGGCAAAAATCCATCGAGTTTGCTGATTCCGGCCAGTGTTCCGAACCATTTATACCCCATTCCATCCACCGCCGCCGTAAAGACCCCGTCATTGACCAGACCGTCCTTTGTGGAATAGGTCCGCCACCGGCCGGCCGAAAACAGGCTGATTCCCCCATCGGTCGTGACGTACAGTGTCCCGTCCTTGTCCGCCAGAATATCCGTGACAAAATTTCCGGCCAATCCATCCCGGGTGGTAAAATTCGTCCATTTCTTTCCATCAAACCGGCTCAGCCCGGCGCCCCAGGTCCCGAACCATTTCGTGTCGTTGGAATCCACGGCCGCCGCCAGAATGTAATTGGGGTTGTACCCCTCGGCTTCCTTCCCAGGGGTCGTCTGGTGATGGAAGCTGGGGTTCCTGAGCTTCTCGAAATCCCCGATCGCCTTCAGATCGGCCCCCACGCCGTCTTTATGCGAGTAGCTCACGAATCCTCCACCGTCGTAGCGGGTCACCCCGCCCTCCGTCCCCATCCAGACCACTCCGGCGCGGTCGATCGCGAGTGCATAAACCCAGTCATCGATGATTCCGTCGGCTTTCGTGTAGCTCTTCCATCCCGTTCCGTCGAATACGCTCACGCCCTTCCAGTTGGCAACCCACATCCGGCCGGATGGATCAAACTTGATATCATAGACATAGGGATCGGCCAGATCGGGTACGCCGTAATGCGTCCAGGCCGCGCCGTCATATCGGGCCAGTCCTCCGCCGTGTGTTCCCACCCATACGTTTTTATGGGGATCGATGGCGATCGTCCTGACGATATCAAGAGGCAGGCTATTCTTGCTGTTGAATCGGGCGATGATCTCGTCCTTCGCAAGATCATATTTAATCAACCCTTGATCGGTCCCGACCCAAAGGTAATCTCCATCGAACTCCAGTGCGAAAACGCTTGCGTTGATCTGATAGTTTGTCCAGACCGGTAGGGGGGGAGGGGGACCGGCCCAGCGGCAGGCCGAAGCCAGTAGAATCAACCCCGCGGAGACCCCTTTCAGCCCGAAAAACGGACTTCGACCTTTTCGCATGGCCTCATTCTAACGGATGGGCCCCCGGTCGTCAAACCGCAAGGCGCGTTCGAGATTCATTCTGGCTTCCGGATAGTCCGGTTGAAGCGACAACGCCTCCTCGTAGTGTCGAACGGCCTCGTCCCATCGGCCCCTCAGAGTGTAGGCATTGGCCAGATTGTTATGGGCCACCGCATTTCGGGGATTATGGAGAACCGCCATTTGCAGCGCCTCAAAACCCTGTTCAGGCCGGCCCAGTTCATATAGGGTGACCCCGAGATTCACATAGGCATCGGCATAATCGGATCTTTGCCGCAATGCGGACCGATAGGCCTCGACCGCCGATTCCCGGCGGCCCTGGGCCGAGAGAATATTTCCGATATTAAAGTGTGCTTCCGGATAGCTCGGCCGGATCGCCACGGCCCTTTCATATTCTTTCAATGCCTCGCCCCAACGTTTCTGCTTCAGATATTCGGCGCCCAGATTAAAACGCGCCAGGGCGCTTTGGGGATTTTTTTGCACCGCATGTGTCCAGAGGGATTCGTCCTGAGCCCAGGGCCGACTGGCCATGACCGTGCCCAGCCCGTAGGCCGCCAATAGAAGCAGGAGGACGAGAGGCCCGGTCTTCAAAAGGCCTCGGGACGAGGGATTGGACCGATCGAAACGCGTGAGGGAATCGGCAAGGAAGAAGGCAAATCCCAATGAGGGAAGATAGGCGAGCCGCTCCGCAACGGGAGAGACCGAGGTGTAGAGGATGAGGGCGTACGCCGTTAGAAGAGAAATGAGGACCCAGCCCATCGCCGAAAATATGAGTCGCGATCGGCCCATCAGTACGAAAATCCCGCCCATCCAACCGAGCAGAAGGAGGATCGAAATCGCCAGGGTAGGATCCAATAGAGAAAACGGGGGGAGGGTATAGACCGCTTTAAGGGAGACCGGAAGGAGAAGGAGCCGGAGATATTCCCCCGTTACATAAACCATGGCGAAAGCCGTGTCAGCGGGAGATCCCCAGGCATTCTGAAGCGCGGCCGAACCGCTATTCAGCCACGAGCGCGCGTCCGCCGCCATTACAGCCGACGACCGCCACAGGAAATAGGCGACGCCGATAGCGGCCGTGACCGCGATCGAGGGGATCATACTGCGCCAGCGGACCCGGGGACACGAATAGGCGATCAGCGCGGCCAAGGCCGGAAGCACGATGGCCGTCTCCTTGGCCAGGAGGGCCAGAACCAGCCCGATCCCGGTGGCCGCCAGCCAAGCCCACTTTCCTGGCCCATCGGCCTTCGCGGACCGGAGGGCGGCCCATATGGACAGCAAACTGAAGAGCGTGGTTAGTAGATCCGCACGGCCCGAAATCCAGGCCACGGCCTCCGCGTGAACGGGATGGAGGGCGAACAGGGCGGCCGTGAAAAAGGCGGGCCGATCGGATCCGGACCATTCCTTGACAAAACCGAACGCGACCAGGGTCACGAGGGCGTGGAGGACAAGATTGGTTAGATGAAACCCGGCTGGGTTGGAACCCCAAAGCGCCCAGTCCAGCCTGAGGCTGAACAGGAAGAGGGGGCGATAAGTCAGATGACCGGTTTCGAGGACGGCCGATTTCAAATCATTCCACCCCCCGGCGGCTTTATCGAAGGACCGGAAGCCCGATATAAACTGATGATCATCCCAGACGAAATCGTACTGGAGCGTCGGGAGATAGACCCCGACCGACAAAACGATCAATCCGAGCCATGCCAGCCCGGGATGACGGATCCGTCGGCCTGCGATGGACTCCATTGGGCTCATCTCGGCTCAGTCCTCACGTGATCCTTCCGACAACCGCTTTCCCGCATCCTTCGCAAAAGCCGAATCCGGGGCCAGTTCGAGCACTTTTTTAAAATTCTCCCTGGCCCTGTCCTCTCGTTTCAAGACGACATCCACGAGGCCAAGGACATAGTAGGAATCGGCATAGGTGGGGTTTCGGACGATGGCCTGGACAAGGGATTGGTGCGCACGGTCCAACATCTCCTGGCCGGTCTCGGAACCGCCGGGGGGTCCGGCCATCGCCGAGGCCGCCCGGAACTTTTCCCAATAGACCAGCCCGAGATTATGATAAGGAAGGTATAACCGGGGTTCGTGATCGATCGCCGCGGCAAATGCTTTCTCGGCCTTATCGAATTGCCGGTCCTGGTAATAAGCACTTCCGAGATTGTTTGCGGCCAATGCCAACGTGTCGGAACCTCCCTTGGATCGGAGCGCCATTTCAAATTCCCGCTTGGCGTCCTCCCATCGCCCCTCGTGTTTGTAGGCCAGGCCGAGCAGATTATGGGGCACCGCCGCGTGGGGCGATTTAACGACCGTATCCTCCCATAAGCTCAAATCGTTGCGCCAGACCTGATTTCTCGTGAACAAAATCGCCGAGTATAGACTCACCGCGAGAACCACAAGAACCGGCCCCAAATGAGATAGCAGACCCTCCCGATTTCCTCCGATCCACGAAGACCCTTTAATCAGGAATACGGCCAGGATAAATACGAGCCCCAAACTGGGGAGATAAAGGTATCGCTCGGCCAGAGGGGCATGGGTAACCTGTACCAAAGGAACAAGGAGAGGTGCGCCGAGCCCCAGAAAAAAAGTCCAGAGGCCGAGCGAAACAGGCCGCGTCGAACGTCGAAGGGTCAGACCGATTAAGAGGGTCGATGCGGCGATCGCCAGGATCACGAAAAAAAGATCGGCCGGGTTCGTTTCGGACGCGGGCAGAACGAATGCGTTGAGAGGATGGGGAAAGAGGCTTTGTTTGATGTAGAAGCCCAGGCTCCGAAGAACCGTCAGTAGCCCGCTTGCCGAAGACATTTCGCGCACTGAAGCCTCGCCCACGGGCGAACCCAGCGTGACATGGCGCAATCCGGCGTAGGCCAGAGCCAAGATCCCGAGAAAAAGACCGGAGGGTTTCAGCCCATATCGCCAAAGAGGAAGCCCGGGTTTGAGGATCGCCCAATCGACCAAGGGGAAAATCACCAACAGGGGGAGAGCCGACTCCTTGCTTAACAGGGACAGGAGCACACTGATCATCCAGAGCGGCCAGCGCCAAACGCCGGGGGCGCCCTGTCGAATCTGAAGATAGAATCCCATGGCCAGCGTCATGAAAAAAGCCGGAAACAGGTCGTTTCGTCCGGCGATCCAGGCCACGGCTTCGGAATGAACGGGATGAACGGCAAAAAGGGTCGCGGCAACTAGGGCCACGGCGGATCCCTCCGCGTAACCTCGGAGGAGCCGCAGACCCACGAAGGTCAACAGGAGGGTCGTTCCCATGTGAAGGATCAGGTTCGTGAGATGGAATCCGATAGGATTCTTATCCCAAATGGCGCGATCCGCAATCCACGACCACTCGACAACCGGACGGTAATAGGTATTTTCGACTCCTTGAGCGACTACGGGCCCAAGCACCGAATGGGCCGCCTCCCGAATTATATAATTATCATCCCAGACAAATCCGTTCCAGAGGACATTAAGATTGACGGCGAGGGCAATGGCGGCAGGCAGCCACCCTAATCGATTCTGGAGTCCGTCGTTGAGCATCCTCTGCCTTGAACCGTGGGGATCGCTTATCGGGATTTCTCGGATGGATCAGGCGTTACACTCATGGCCGCCACCGCCGCCTGGACCTCCTCGACCGAGATCCGCCTCATGCAGTCCACATCATACGGGCAGGGGGGAATATGCCCAAACCGGGAACATGGGCTGCAGGCGGGCGGATGATATAGTGTATGATGACGCTTTCCCCGCGGGGCCCATTGCGCGGGAGGCGTAGGCCCAAACAGCGCGATCGAGGGTGTCCCGATGGCCGCGGCCAAATGGATCACCAGACTGTCCCCCCCGACCACCAGCGAGGCGGCCGCGATTCGTTGGGCCGTTTCGGACAGCGTGGTCCGTCCGACCCAGTTCTCCACGGCGGATAGCCCCTCCGCAAGGGCGGCCGCCTCACGGACATCCTCCGGTCCCCCGATCAGCCCGACCGACCAGCCTTGATCCAACAGCCATTCGGTCAGGCCGCGAAATTTTTCGAGCCCCCACCGCTTTTCCCGATAACTCGCCCCCGGCGCGATTAAAATGGTTCGGGTCTCTCGTGGGATCCCGGCCGGAATTCCCAGAAAGGGTTTTTCCGGGTCGAGGACGATGGGTTTTCCGGTCAGTCCACTCAACAGCGCCAGGAAATTCTCGGCTTCATACCGAGTCGGATCATATGCCACCGGGATGTCGAAGAGCCGTCCGCGTTCGTTGGTCGAAAAGCCGCATCGAACGGGAGACCGGATCAGACGGGCCGCCACGGCCGAAAGGCGGTACCACTGCTCGGTATCAATTACGGCGTCGTATCGTGCCGTCAGTACACGAAACAGGTCCCGGACGCGGTCGTAGCAAAAGATCTGCAGGCCCAGTTCCGGGACGAGGTCGAAGATTCCGGCGTTCCGCCGCTCGGCCAGAAGATCGATCTGCGCGGCCGGAAAGTTTTCCTTGAGCGCGCGAAGCATCGGGATCAGAAGGACCGCGTCCCCCATCCCGCCGGGGCGAATGATCAGGACACGGCGCGGCGCACCGGGGTTTCCCAAAAATGGATTCGAAGCCCAAGGCCGCCGCCTTCTTTGGAGAGCGCGCGCCAGAACGCCCCCGACCAGCCGATCCAGTCCCTTTAAGATGGCCCGTTGGCGGATCATCGGCACGGGTCACCTGGTGAAACGTTCAGGCCGTCACTGATTTTAACGCACTGTATTGATAACTGATCCATCCTTTTCCTGCATTCTGATTGGGTTGAATATCTACAACGTTGGCTCCATGTTCTTTAAGAAAAGCAACAACCTCATTCCTTCTGATCCCATGCATCTGCAATCGGGGTTGATTTCTATCTTTACAGTAGAGAATCAACGCCTTCAATCCTCCGGCGCGGATGATATCCAAAAGGGGAGCCGGTGTCATGCGGATGACCAGGCCTTTTAACGTCATTGCCGGATGGCTCGGCAGTTGAAAGACGAGCAAGCCTTGGGGTAACAGCACCCTCAAAAATTCTTTGATGTAATCTTTTGCATATCGAGGTTCGATATGTTGTAACGTGATGTTGGTATAGACCAAATCAAATTCGTTGGCCGGGAAGCGCTTCAAATCGTTCGAGTCATTCACAACGTAATGGCACCGATCACCGTGTTGATTGTGTTTCTTCGCCAGCTCGATCATCGGCGCGGCGATATCCACTCCCCAGACCTCGTTGAAAAAATGCGCCAGCGGCTGAGTCAATCTCCCGATGCCGCACCCGAAGTCCAATGCCTTTCTCTTTGGAAGCCGGATGCCCAACGATTCGACATGGGCCATGAGCCCGTCGATTTCTTTTCGGCCCGTCTCAAAGAACGCCTCCACCGACCACCGATTCCCTTGTTTACCGGGCTCGGTGAGGATGGCCCAGAGGGGATCCCTTCGGCTTAAATCATCCCAGTGATCTTTCAATTCGCGAATATCCATTTGTCCTCTCCGTTTCCAATGTGAATCCTAAGGGGTATCCTCTGATTCCAGATGCCGATGATAAACATCCGAGAACCGCGTCGCCAGCGCCGTCCAAGATTCGGGTTCCACTAACCGCCGGCCGTTCTGTACCATTGCTTCTTTCTCGGACATCGACAATGATAGAAACCGCTCCATTCCCTCCCGAAGCGATTCGACATCGTCCGGCTTGACCAAAATTCCAATCATGGAGGCCCCAAAGTAAGGCGTCATCGAACGGTGCATCGTGCCGATCACGGGCTTGCCGAAGGCCAGAACGGTATTCAAGGTCCCGACCGTTCCCTTGTAATGTGATTTGTACGGATAAACGATTGCGTCTGCAGCGGAATAATAATAGGCGATCCGGTCTTGGGGAACGTATTGAAGATCCGCAATGATCTTGTTCTCGCAACCGTGGGTACGAATCAGGGCCCGGACGCTCTCTTCGGTGAGGTCAAACGGCATTCCGGCGAGAAGGAGTTTGCACTCCCCCTTGACCCCTCCCATCGCTTCAATCAGCAGCTCGACGCCTTTATCTTTTCTCAGAATGCCGAAATACAACAATAGGACACCGTCGTAACCGAGACCCAGCGTCCGACGCGCTTCCTCCTTCGAAAAGGGCTTCTCCGCCAGCATGATCCCGTGAGGAATTGAATAGAGCGGGGGGAATCCGACCTCCAGATCCAGCAGGGCTTCCAACTCGCCCGGCTGCCAGTTTCCGTCGGCCATGATCGCCCTTGCATAACCCGGTAGGAGGATTCTGTTCATGCGGTGATAAAATCGGCCGTATAGGTTATACAAGGCGTTCGTATAGTCATCGGCCGTATAGTTGGCCGCAATGACCACAAAAAAGATCGGCGGGAGCCGGACTCGGAAGAGCTTCGAGACCGTCCACAGTAACGCATACGTCGTGACGGGATCATAATCAAAGAATTGGATCGCGTCAAACCGTTCCCTCCGAACCATCCGTAGGAGGTGGAATAACACTCTTATATTGTCCCAGATCATTGAAACGCCTCGAACGAGGCCTTCCAGTACAGCGCCTCGTTTTCGGAAGGCCAACAACCGGCTCGGCCCCGTATTCACGATCTGAAAATGAGGCAACTCGGCAAGATAGGGCCGTGGATCCATCTCCGTCGTAACCAGGGTGATCCTGTGACCCAGCAAGGCCAAGACCTGACAGACCCGGGTCGTGTAACAAGCAAAGTGCCCTTCGCGTTGAGCATACGGTTGGAATGCGATCAGCTTCATGCCATTCTCATCGATTCCGATCAAACGAGCATCGGGGAATTTAAGAGCGCGCAATCCTCATCCGTCAATTTACGGTTCGCAATCCGACGGTAGTGGGCGCGGAACAGGCGCGCCGTTCGATCCCAGGTAAAGCAGTCCACCCTTTTTCGGCCGCGTTCGATCAGCAACCGGTGGAGCGCCTCATCCGTCCAAAGGCGGCGGATGGCCTCGGCGATCTCTTCGGGCCGGTCGGGGTTGAAAAGCAACGCGGCCTCCCCCCGGATCGGCCAAAGAGGCTTTCTCCGGTTTCGACGATACGGAACCGCGGTTCCGATGATAGAAACCGTTTTACATCCAGTTGACTGGTGACGACCGTGACCGAATGGCCCTGCAAGGCCAGCTCCTGGGCGATCTG
>CAYJTJ010000004.1:0-35252 GCA_964372835.1 uncultured Nitrospirota bacterium | reverse complement strand
AATAAACCGATATGTTCCTCATCGTCCACAATGAGGATCTTTTCACCGGCCATCGTGGAACCCGATCGGCCTTACGGCCCTGAGATATCCATTTCCATGCGGCTTGAGGGATCTGAAAAACAGACGGGAGAGTCGTTGCAGACTCAAGGGAGCACCGGGTTTCACGGCCTAACGGATATCCACATCGGTCGCGGCCTCCTGAATCTGCACGCCCGCGTAGTAGCAGCAGCTGTAATTATCCAGATCATTGATGAAGGACCGCTCGATTCCATCCTTAAAAATAATTCGTACGATACAGGTCCCGCCCACCATCACCGAGGATCGTTGCTCCGTAACGACACCGATTCCCCACTGCAGGTATCGTTGGTGGAGGACCTGGTCCCCTACTCTCAGATAAAGTTTCTCCATCGGCCTTGATTTTCAAAACGCCCCGTCCATGGTCTCGGGCCGTTGCAACGACCCCACGCGAAGTATAGGAAACAGCCGGCGTTTTGTCAATGTCCGGGCCTCCGCAAGGTTTGAAATACCGCCGCGAATTCTGCGGTGGCCTTTTGAATGTCCGTCTGAGAGAGAATCGCCGAAACGATTGCGACGGCGTCCACATCGGTCTCCAACACCGGCTGGATATTTAAGAGAGTAATCCCCCCGATTGCGACGACGGGAATTCGGATCTTCTTCCGAATTTCGGCCAATACGCCGCAGCCCAGCGCGGGACGGACCTGTTTGGTATTTGAAGGAAAGATGGGGCCGACGCCGACATAATCGGCGCCCCCGGATTCGGCCTCCTGCGCCTGCGCCAGGGTGTGCGCCGAAACTCCAATGATCCTGCCGTCCCCCAGAATCGAACGGGCCATCGATAAGGGGAGGTCCTCTTGGCCGAGATGAACCCCGTCCGCGTCCACGGCCATGGCGATGTCCACATCATCGTTCACGATAAAGGCAACCCCCTCCCGATGGGAAAGCGCCCTGAGGGGTGACGCGGCCGCAAAGCACTCGGCCTTGCCCAATCCCTTGGCGCGATACTGAATAGTCCTTACACCCCCCGAGATGGACGCCTCGGCCACTTCCATCAGGGGCCGTCCTCGCATCGAAGGCTGATCTAAAATCAGGTAGAGGCCGTGAGGGGGGGAACGATCCATCAGCCGGCAACGCGCGACGGGTCCGTGGAGAGAATTTTTTCGAGGTATCCGGTCGAGATCCTCCCCTTTTGGAAGGCGGGATCCTCAAAGATACGCTTGTGGAGTGGAATGGTTGTCTTAATCCCTTCGATCGTGAATTCGTCCAGGGCCCGTCTCATCCGCGCAATCGCCATCTCGCGGTTCTCGGCATGGACAATCAATTTTGCGATCAGGGAATCATAGAAGGGAGGAACGATCGCATTGCAGGTCATCGCGGAATCCACACGAACGCCCGGTCCTCCCGGCGGCCGAAAATCGGTCACCTTGCCGGGAGACGGCGTAAAGCTTTCCGGGCACTCCGCGTTAATCCGACATTCGAAGCTGTGTCCCCGAAGACGGACATCGCTCTGCCGGAATTCCAACGCAAGACCCGCCGAGATCTTGATCTGTTCTTTGACCAGATCGATCCCCGTGACCATCTCGGTGACGGGGTGCTCGACCTGAATTCGCGTGTTCATTTCCATAAAGTAAAATTTGCGATCCTTGTCCAGCAGGAACTCCACCGTGCCGATGTTACTGTAGTCGACGGCCTTGGCCGCCTCAACGGCCATGTTTCCCATCTCACGGCGCAGCGAATCGTCCACGGCGGTCGAGGGTGATTCCTCGATCAATTTTTGGTGGCGCCGCTGGATCGAACAGTCCCTCTCCCCCAGATGAACCGTTCGGCCCTTTTCGTCCGCCAGGATCTGCACCTCGATATGGCGGGGCTCGATGAAATACTTCTCTAGATAAACGCTGTTGTCGCCGAAGACGGCCTTGGCCTCGGCCTGGGCCGTCTGAAAGGCCGCCATCAAATCCTCTTCGCGCGTGACGACCCGCATTCCCCGACCCCCGCCTCCCGCGGCGGCCTTAATGATGACCGGATAACCGATGCGCTCGGCGGTTTCAAGGGCCTCTTTTTCATCCGAGATGATCCCCGGACTGCCCGGAAGAACCGGAATCCCCTTTTGGGTCATCACCTCACGGGCCTTGGCCTTATCGCCCATCATCGCTATGTTCTCCGAGGTCGGGCCGATAAATTTGATTCCAACCGACTGGCAGACGTCGGCAAAGTGCGCGTTCTCGGCCAGAAAACCGTATCCGGGATGGATCGCTTCGGCCCCGGTGATTTCAGCCCCGCTTAAAATATTGGGGATGTTTGTGTAGCTCGTGGCGTTGGCCGGCCCGATGCAGATGTGCTCATCCGCCAGACGGACATGCAGAGACGTGGCATCCGCCTCGGAATAAATGGCGACCGTCCGTACTCCAAGCTCGCGGCAGGCCTGGATGATCCGCACGGCGATTTCCCCTCGGTTGGCGATCAGAATCTTCTTAAACATGAATTCTCCCGGAATCCCGCGGGCCTTGTGTGTCTAGCCGGCCGGGGTCGGCTCGATCCGAAAAAGAGGCTCCCCGTATTCCACCGATTGGGCATTCTCTACAAGGACCTCGATGATTTTTCCGTCCCACTCGGATTCGATCTCGTTCATCAGTTTCATCGCCTCGATCACGCAAACGATCTGGCCCTTTTTCACGGTACTTCCGATCTCTACATACTGCTCGGAGTCGGGAGAGGGGGCACGGTAGAACGTGCCCACCACGGGCGAGGTTAAGGTGACCCCCTTGCCGGTTTCGGGCTGAGGGGGCGGGGTTCCCGCAGTTTGCGGGGCGAGCCCTGATGCCGGAACCGCTGCCGGGGCGGATGCGTTTTCACGTGCCGGGGCTGCGGACCCACCCGCCGGCTCCTTCTTGATCCGAACCCGGACCCCGGCCTTCTCCAGCTCGAGCTCCGTTACGTCGCTCTTCTGAACCAAGTCGATGAGTTCTCGAAGTTCCTTGAGGTTCATCGGTTATTTGACCCGTTCTACGTAGATGCGGCTTCGCGTATCGATTCGAATGGTGTCACCCTCGTTCAAGTGGAGCGGGACCTTGATGGTGGCACCGGACTCCATAACAGCCGGCTTCGTTCCCCCGCTTGCCGTGTCACCCCGGACCCCCGGATCGGTCCGCGCAATTTTCAGCTCCACGAAGTTCGGCAGTTGAACCGTGATCGGTTTCCCCTTATAGATGATGATTGAGGCCTTCATATCCTCTTTCAAAAGGTCGCGGGAGTCCCCCAATTGATCCTGTTCGAAAGAAATCTGCTCATAGGTGGTGGTATCCATAAAGTGATACTCGCGACCCTGGGCGTAGAGGAACTGCATCTCCTTTTCCTGAATGTCCGGTTCCTCGAGCACCTCCCCTGATCGATAGGTTCGCTCCAGGACATTTCCGGACTTAAGACTTTTGAGCTTGGTTCGGACGAAGGCCCCTCCCTTGCCCGGCTTGACGTGCTGAAATTCCACGATCACAAACGGCTCACCCGAGATCTCGACTTTGGCTCCATTTCTGAATTCGGTCGTGGAAATCACTTTATCGCTTCTCCTTGTGTTCCGGGTTCATGGGAGCGACTTTATCGGGACGGCTTTGTCTTCTCACGTATATGTTGGAGCACGGCCCGGAGACCAAGCTCGTAACTGAAGGCTCCGAACCCGCAGACCTGCCCCAGTGAAACCTCGGCCATATAAGAATGGCGGCGGAAATCCTCCCGCCGGTCAATGTTCGAAAGGTGGATCTCAACCGTTGGTAGCCCGATGGAGGCCACGGCATCGCGAATCGCGATGCTGGTGTGCGTGAATGCCGCCGGGTTGATGACGAGGCCGTGGTACTTGCCGGGCGCCTTCTGAATCAGATCCACCAACTTTCCCTCTGAATTCGACTGCATGATCGTGACTTGAGCCCCTTCTAATCGGGCCAACGCCTTGAGCCGTCGGTTGATTTCGGCCAGCGTATGGGAGCCATACACCGAAGTCTCTCGGGAACCTAATAAATTAAGATTGGGCCCGTGCAAAACTAATATTTTATCCAAGGCGACGGTTAACCCTCACAGTTCGGGCTTCAGATCCACACCGGCACGCCGGAGGAGGAAGCGGCCTTTTCCAAGATTCCCATCGGGATGAAGGACGAGCATGACGAAATACTCCGGCGTGACTCTCCGAAGCAACAGGAGGGAGCGTGCCGCCTTCATCATGATTTCGACGACCTCGCCCGCCTCAACCGACTCGAAGGCCTTTTCGGATGACCTGAGCAGACCGCTGAACTCGGCCCCGAGTGTCTGCAGATCCAACTCCCCATCTCTTTTCTGCTCCTCAACAAGGATTCCATCCATCCCCACCACGGCCACCCCACGGGACCCCTCCAACTCTCCGATGATTCCCATGAGGATGTCGGAAAGGCTCATCGCTTCTGATCTTTCTTGATGCTTTCCAGCCAGAGTTCAAGGCGTCGGATTTTCTCGGCCTGACGCCGAGCCTCCTCCGTCTCGGCGGCCGGCGCGGGGGTCGCGTTAGGAGGTTCGGTCGGTGCGACCGACACCGCTTTTTTCAGCTTGGGACCCTCCTGAAGGAGTTTCACGAGCTCTACCGTCTCATCCAGTTTCTTATAAAGTGCCGCATTGTCGGGATCGTTCGCAAGAAGCCTCCGGAACATCGCGATTCCCTTATCGTAGTGGCCCTGTTTGATATAAAGATCGGCCAAGGCCTCGGTGATGATCTCATCCGCGGGTGGCGGGTTTTCGGTCGGACCCGATTCGGCGATCCCCAATTCGGACTCGGGCGGCGCCGGTTGCGCCTCGGGTTCGTTTGAAATTACCACGGAATCGGATGTCGACCCGACCGGGGGAAAGTCGGAGGCGACCGGAACCTCTTCGATTTTCGGCCCAAGCGGTGTTTCGTCCATAATCGGGGGAGATGATTCCTGTGCCGCGGGATTTTCCAGGGCCCCCTTCTCCACCGCCGGCTCTGTTTCGGCCGCCGCGGAGTTTTGGGACTCGGCCGAGGTTGACACCTCTACAGGGATAATCGGCGGCTCGGGGGAGGTCCGTTCCAATCGATCCAATTCTTCTAAAACCGATCTCATATCGGCGTCCTTGGGGTTAACCGAAAGAACGGCCTGGCAAGAGACGCGCGCCTTCTCGATAAGCCTTTCATCCCTATAGATCTTGGCCAGTTTGCGATGGGCCAGCAGATTATCCGGGCTGGCCTCAATCACATGCTCAAATTCGTTTTTGGCAAGGGCGACCTCCCCTTGCTCCAGGAGGACCTTCCCAAGCGTGACTCGAGCGGCATGAAAGGCCGGATGGATCTTTATGCCCTCGGTCAGCACCTGGGCCGCCTCATCCAGCATTCCAATCTTCAGGTACTCCTCCGCGAGCGGCATGAAAAGCCTTGATTTGGGGTCTTTCGCAAGCTTTTCCGTTAGCTTTAGGACTTCAGGACCGATCGGACTGCCTGGGTCTTCCTTTTTATCCATAGGACCCATCGGGTTGATCAGCGAGGAGCTATCATAACAGATCCCGGAAAAAAGTCAATGATTGGAGGTAGTTCTGGCGGTCGTCGAACTCCGAAGACCTCGGATTTGATCCAGGATTCGATCGGCCACTTCGGATTTCAGCATTCGCGGAAGCGGCATACGTTCACCTCCGGCCCTGATCATCGTCACGACATTGGTTTCAATATCAAAACCGGCTCCCTCTTGGGTCAGATCGTTCGCGACGATGAGGTCGAGGGCTTTTCGTCGCAGCTTCTCTTCCGCCCGTGTCAAAACTTCACGGGTTTCGGCCGCAAAACCAATGACGATTCGATCCCCTTTATGAGATCCAAGTTCGGATAGGATATCCTCCGTCGGCTCCAGCTCGAGAAGGATCGTCTGGGTTCTTTTGTCAATTTTTTCGGTCTCGGTCTTGACCGGGCGATAATCCGCGACGGCGGCCGCCATGATTAGAACGGAGGCTTCGGGGAAGTGTGCCATAACCGCTTCCCTCATCTCGGCCGCGGTTCGAACAAGAATCCGCTTTATCCGGGCCGGCGCCGACAGGGCGGTGGGACCGCTGACCAGAATCACACGGGCACCCCGTTCTTGAGCGGCCCGGGCCAAGGCAAACCCCATTTTTCCTGAAGATCGGTTGGTGAGGTAACGAACCGGGTCGATCGGCTCCTGAGTCGGACCGGCCGTCACCAAAACCGTTTCCCCGGCCAAATCTTGGCGTCGGGCAAGCCGTTCGGCCACTTTGGAGAGGATCTCCTCCTCCGAAGCCAGCCGTCCGATGCCCTCCTTTCCGGAGGCCAAGGATCCCTCGGCCGGGGGAACGATTCGGTATCCAAGGCCATCCAGAATTGCAAGATTGCGCTTAAGCAAGGGGTGATTCCACATCTCGCCGTCCATGGCCGGGGCGACCACGACCGGGGCTGGACTGGCCAGGGCGATCGTGGACAGGAGATCATCGGCGATTCCGCCGGCCAGCTTTCCGATCAGGTTGGCCGTGGCCGGGGCGATCAGAATCAGGTCCACCTCTTCGGCCAGCGTCAGGTGACGGATCTCCGGGCTCGAATCGAAAAGATCGGTGTAGACCGGCCGGCGCGACAGAACCTGAAAAGTCAGGGGGGTCACGAACTGTTGGGCCGACCGGGTCAGCACGACCGTCACCCGCGCTCCGGCTAGGGTCAGACGGCGTAGGATCAGGATGGCCTTGAAGGCCGCAATGCTCCCCGTAACCCCGAGGAGGATGTGTTTGTCCGACAGATCCATGCCGATACCCCTAAAACCTTATTCCTTGATCCCGTCGGCCGGGGCTTCATCCCCCTTCTGATCATTCACATAAATGCTCAAGTCCTTCTTGATTTCGGAATCGTCCTCGCCGGCAGGCCGTTGCGGGATCCGCGGCCTGAACCGGGTCTCGAGCGCCTTGGTTAAAATCGCCTCCTTAAGCGCCGCCCGGGCCTCCTCGCCGGTTAGGAACTCGGCCTTTCCCTGGAGCACCTCATCCAGCGCCATCATCGTTTCCTTCGTGAACTTGCTCGTGATCTGGGGCTTGGAGCCAAGCATCATCTGCCGGGCGCGCTGAGCCGAAATAATCACGAGCCGATACCGGCTGTCTATTTTGGTTTCATTGAAATCCGTCAATAGCGACATCATATCCATCTTTTCACCTCTCCTCTTCCCGCAAACCTCAAAATCGGCCTCGGAGGCCGGGGGCCTTATTCCAGGAATTTCTTCCGGATCCATTCGCGGTCGCAGTGATCGATTCGGATCCGCTCCGCCAGAATGATCGACTCGAGCTCGCGGACCGCCTCTTTCACGTTCTCATTGAAAATAATGTATTGGTACTCGCCGTAACTTTCAATCTCCCGCCGCGCGACGCGGAATCTCCTCTCGATCTCATCGGGAGAATCCGCCCGCCGTCCCCGGAGCCGATCCTTCAGCGTCTCAAGGGACGGAGGCAGAACAAAGATAAAAACGGCCTCGGGGAACCGCTTTTTCAGCAGCTTGGCGCCCTGGGTGTCGACGTCCAGGAGGACATCCGTTCCGGTCGCAAGGGTCCGCTTGAGGAAACCTTCATGGGTCCCGTAATAATGGTTATGAACTTCGGCCCACTCCGCGAATTCATCCCGCCCGACCATCTTCTTAAACTCATCCTCGGAAACAAAGATGTAATCCTTTCCATCCCTCTCTCCCGGCCGCGGCGCCCGTGTCGTGTAGGAAATCGAGTACTTAAGATAAGGAATCGCGTCCGCCATCTCACGGCAGAGCGTGGTCTTCCCGGCCCCCGAGGGCGCCGAAACCACAATCAATAGTCCCTTCCGCGGCTTTTTCATTGAATGTCGATTTCGCCTCCCCACCCCTTGCCCGGGCCGATTACTCGGGAGCCTCACGGATCCCCCCTTCATGCCCGGTTTCGTCACCGGCCGAAACCTCACTCGATATTCTGAACCTGCTCTCTCACCTTTTCGAGCTCGGTCTTCGCTCCGACAACCGCCATGGCGATCGTGGCGTCGCTGGCCTTGGAACCGATCGTATTCACCTCCCTGTTCATCTCCTGAATCAGGAAATCCAGGCTGCGACCGACCGGTTCATCCTTCCTAAGCATCGCCTTGAACTGCCTAAGATGGCTGTGCATCCGGGTCATCTCCTCACTGATATCGGACCGCTCGGCAAAAATCGTAACCTCCTGGACCAGCCGGGAGGGATCGAGTTTAATGTCCCGGGCGAGCTGGGTCACCCGCTTCTTTAGGCGGTCCCGATAGGAGGAAACCATCCGGGGAACCCGTCGCGTGATTTGGCTCAAGGTCTTCTCGATCAGCGTAATCCGTTTTCCCAGATCCCGCGCGAGAGCCGATCCTTCCTTCCGTCGCATTTCAGCCAGGCGGGCCATCGCCTCCTTGACCAATCCCTCGACGCGCTCGGCCAGCTGATCAACCGGACTCTCCTCCTCAACCGAAATGATCTCGCGAAAGTTCGCCAACAGATTGAGGTCGACGCTGCCGGGAAGCCCGAGTTTGGCCTTCAGATCGTTGAGGACTCGGTAATAGCGTTCGGCCAGCTCCAGATCGAGATCCAGCCGCTTCGTCCGATCGGCTGCCCCGTTTAGGGCGACGGTCAGTTCAAACCGCCCTCGCGTAAATCCCTCCTGTATCAGCTTTTTAAGGGCCGTCTCACGCGGGATGAGCGATTTGGGAACTCGAACCACGATGTCGCAGTACTTATGGTTGGTCGACCGTATTTCAGCGACCACCGCGGTCTCCCCAATCGCACCCTCGCTCCGACCGTAACCGGTCATGCTACAAATCATTCGATGCACCCCGAAATGAATTGCTCATTATATTCATTGAGATCCGGATTGTCAAACCTTTATCGAGGGCCCGGGGCCCGGTTGGCTTTTGTAAAACCGGCAGACCGACCTTAATTCGCACTCCCCGCATCGAGGGGTCCTGGCAAGACAGATGTACCGTCCATGGAGAAGGAGTTGGTGGGAGAGCCGGGTCCATCGTTCCTGGGGGATGAGACCGGCTAGATCCGCCTCGATGCGATCCGGGTCATCCGAGTCGCTCAACCCCACGCGCATGCTCACCCGCCGGACATGCGTATCCACCACAATGGCCGGTCGATGGAAGCCGTTCCCGAGAATAACGCTGGCCGTCTTCCTCCAGACCCCGGGAAGCCCCACGAGAGACTCCATGGTGGCTGGGACCTCTCCGCCGTGCCGATCGATCAGGACCCGGCCGCACCGGATGATATTCTTGGCCTTGACCCGGAAGAATCCGGTCGGTCGGATCTCGGCCTCGAGCACTGCCGGATCGGCACGGGCGTAATCCTCCGCCGTTCGATACCGACGGAACAGATCGGCCGTCACGCGATTCACCCGCTCATCGGTGCATTGGGCGGAGAGAATCGTCGCAACCAGAAGCTCCAAGGGATTCGAAAAACGCAATTCGGATTTCGGATCGGGGAACTCCCGGTCTAAAACCGCTTGGAGATGGGTGAGGTTCCGCGCGACCGTTCGTACCCGGGCCCCGCCGCACGCCTTCGGATCGGACCGGGACAGCCCGTATCGCCCCCCGGATGGTGAACGCGTCTTCGCCATTGTTACGGGCCTTCCTTCTCAGTGCCGCGAATAGAGCGCGGGTTGCCGGTCTCCAAATAGGTGATTATACCGGTTCAGCCTCTTGGCTCGTGCCTCCCGGGGATCCAACTCCAAAATTTTTAGGACTTCCCGGTTCCGCGGGGCCCGATAAAGAATCCCCCCTCTGGGGCCGACGATCTCGCTCCGGCCGATGTAAGTCAATCTTTCCTTTCCCCCCCGCCGCTCGGAGCCGATCCGATTCGCGGTGATGGCGAACACTCTGTTCTCGATGCATCGGGTGATCATGGCGTCCGGACCGTACGGCAGGACGAGGTTTGCGGGGTGGCAGAGAATGTCGCTCCCCGCCAGGGCCAGGGCCCGGGCCGCCTCCGGGAAAAACCAGTCGAAACAGATCATGATCCCGATTCGGGCTTTACCGATATCGGTGGCCTCGAATCGGTTTCGTCCCGGCCGAAACCAAAGCGTCTCTTCAAAAAATAAATGAACCTTCCGATAGGTCTTGACGTATCCCCGCGGCCCGATCAGAACCGCCGAATTGTACAAGCTGCGGCCGGCCCGCTCCGCCAATCCGGCCACGATCCAGATTTTCCGATCCGCGGCAAACCGGCTCAAGAGCCGGGTCGTGTAGCCTCGAGGAATCCCCTCGGACAGTTCCGCCACCTCCGGCCGGGATACGAACTGGTAGCCCGTATTAAACAACTCCGGAAGGACCACGAGGTCCGCCTCGCGCTTTCCAATACGATCCAGTCGGTTGAGGACCGCATCCACATTCCGGCGGACCTCCCCGAAGGTCGGTTCAAACTGAAGAAATCCGGCGCGGATCATTTCAGCTTAACCCTCTTTTGCTGATCGAACATCTCCATGATTTCCTTGACGCTCGTGGCATCCTCGGGACGTTTGTCCGGCCGGATGAATCCCACGGTCCGTGGAAATCGGAGCGCGTACCCGGGTTCCTCGCCGACCTTTCCCGCCGTGTGCAGAGGAGAACGCGTGATCTCATCCGCGTTCACGGTAAGCACGTAACGGGGCTCAACCCAGATATCGGGAACCATCACGGACTCGACGTTACGGGGAATCCGGGGGGATCGGATCGCATCCAGCATCTCCTTGAGCCGTCCCAGCTCCTCTTCGGTAAAGCCGGACCCGATCTTGGTCACCGACTTAAACGAATCCGTTTCGGAATCGTAGGCCGCCCCAAGAACCGTCCCCACACCGAACTGGGCCCGCTGTCCCTTTCCCTTGAAATACCCGATGATGACCAGATCAATCGAATCCGACAGCTCTCCCTTGTAGCTTCGCTTCAGCTTGATCCATGTGAAATTCCGGGCTCCCGCCGAATACGGGGCATCCAAGCGCTTGGCGATAATGCCTTCCAGGCCGCGTTCGATGACCCCGTTAAAAAAACGTTGGATCTCTTTGGGGTCCTCCGTCTCGATCGATTGCGATAATTCAATGATCGAGTCTGTCTCGAGCAGGCGCTCCAATCGGAGCCGTCGGTCCCGATAGGTTTCCGTCGTTAAGTCTTCCCCATCGGAATACAGGAGATCGAAGGCGAAAAACCGCAACGGCACCTCCTTGGCAAAAGCCTCTACCTTGTGTTTTCGCTTGCGCTGACTCGTCATTTGAAAAGAGAGGGGTTCACCCGACGAATCGTCATAGGCCAACGCCTCTCCTTCGAATATCCCCTGGCGACCCCGAAATTGCCGACGAGTCGCCTCGACGATTTCGGGAAACATGGCCGTCGTGCGCTCCAGATTTCGCGAGAAGATCTCGATTCGATCGTCCTCTTTGTGGATCTGGCACCGGAAGCCGTCGTATTTGACCTCGACCGCGCACCGACCGATCTTATCGATAATTTCCTCCGGGGTGGCCAATCGTTCACATAACGCCATCCGGATGGGATAACCCACGCGTACTCGAATCTTCCGAATCCCCTCTTCGCCCCCCATAAAGTAAGTCCGCGCCACGAGGCCCAGGTCGGAGCAGATATTATAGGCCCGTTCCAGTTCGGGCCTGAACTCCCGACCGGACTTGGCATGCGCCAGCGATTCCAAAACCGTCATGTCCCCCACCCCCAGACGAAGCCGGCCCGCCACGAACCGCGCGAGGTACTTGCCTTCCTCCCTGGAAATGGAGACCAGCCGGTCTCTCAGCAGGTTTACCTTTTTCTCGACGCTTCCCTCTCCGGTGATCTGACTCAATTCGTAAAGTCCCGCGTAAACCTCTTCAACCGAGGGACCCTCTCCCAGGCCGGTCAGGAGTTCCGAGGCCGTCAGTCCGAGATCTCCCTTCTCCTTAAAAATCCGCGTCACCGTATCGATTGCCTGTCCGGAAGCGACGGCGAGCGCGCGGAGGAGATACTTTTCGGACATACCGATCTCAAGCCCCCTGAAGGGCGGCGTCAATTGTCCCTGGCTCAAATAGACAATCTTATCCACCTCATTGGGATCCGACTGGGAAAACAGCTCGGCCAGGATATCGAACATCTCCAATCGGCGGCTCGTTTTCTCGAGACGGTCAAAGTAGGTCACGAGTTGTAAAAACTTCATCGGGGGCAGTTCCGATTCCGTCGCGGCCCGAACCCGAGTTCGCGTTTCGTGAGGTCACTGTATCGTGTCCCCCTTTCGTCTGTCAAGCATCGCGGGACCCACTTTTCCCTTGACAAAAGCGGGCCGTCTGCTATAAAAATGATGGACTTAGCCAAGCACGCCATCGTCGCACTTTTAATCCCCCGAGCCCGAATGGTCTCGGCCCAGCAATTCCGGAGTTCAGTCGATGACGGGGAAGAAACAGCCTCCCCCAAAAGCCATGTCGCCCGCCTCGGAACAGGATTTCCTGTTTACCTCTGAATCCGTTACCGAAGGTCATCCGGACAAAATCGCGGACCAGATCTCGGATGCCATTCTGGACGCGATCATCGCCCAGGATCCCAACTGCCGGGTCGCGTGCGAAACACTCGTCACAACCGGACTGGCCTTCGTTGCGGGGGAGATCAGCACGTCCTGTTATGTGGAGATTCCGGACATTGTTCGGGAGACGATCAAAGAGATCGGATACACCCGTGCCAAGTACGGTTTTGATTATGAGACCTGTTCGGTCATCACGTCGATTCACTCCCAGTCCCCCGATATCGCCCGGGGCGTTGATACGGGGGGAGCCGGCGACCAGGGAATCATGTTCGGGTATGCCAGCAACGAGACACCGGAATTCATGCCGACCCCGATCATTCTCGCTCACAAGCTCACCCGCCGCCTCACGGAACTCCGGAAAAAAGACCTCCTTCCCTATCTCCGCCCGGATGGAAAGTCCCAGGTAACCGTAGAATACCGAAACGGCATGCCTGTCCGGGTCACCACGATTGTCATTTCAGCGCAGCACAGCCCCGAGATGACGCTGAAGGGAATGCGCGAAGACATCATCGAAAAGGTGATCAAACCCACGATTCCGGCGGAGCTTCTGGACGAGGAAAACATCACGTATCACATCAACCCGACCGGGCGATTCGTGATCGGGGGCCCGCAGGGGGACACGGGCATCACCGGCCGGAAGATCATCGTGGATACGTATGGGGGCGTTGGAAGCCACGGCGGAGGAGCCTTTTCGGGAAAGGATCCCTCGAAGGTGGACCGTTCGGCCTCCTACATGGCCCGCTATATCGCCAAGAACGTGGTCGCCGCCGGTCTTGCGGACCGGTGCGAGATTCAGATGGCCTATGCGATCGGCGTCCCGGAGCCGGTCTCCCTGCTCGTCAACACGAAAAACACGGGAAAGGTCCCCACGGAGGCCATCCAGACCTTGATCCGCAAGCATTTTCCGATGACCCCGAAAGGGATGATTGAACATCTCAAACTCCGTCGACCCATCTACAAAAAGACCGCCGCCTACGGGCATTTCGGCCGAAACGAACCCGAGTTCACGTGGGAGAAGACCGATATGGCGGCCACCCTCCGCAAGGAAGCAGGGCTTTAACCCGTACACCGTTGTTCCCCAATCGCATGGATAATTGAAATCGACAACCCTCATTCGGACAAGGGAGACGCATGGAATACGACATTAAGGATATTCGCCTGGCCGGCAAGGGACTATTACGCATGGAATGGGCTCAGCAGGAAATGCCCGTCCTGGACCAGGTCAAGAAGCGATTCAAACAGGAAAAACCCCTGAAGGGATTACGCCTCTCCTGCTGCCTCCATGTCACAACCGAGACGGCCAACCTGATGATCACGCTGAAAGCCGGGGGGGCCGATGCGATCCTCTGCGCCTCGAATCCCCTGAGCACGCAAGACGATGTGGCGGCCGCGCTGGTGGAAAACTTCCAGATCCCGGTGTACGCCATCAAGGGCGAGGACCACGAGACCTACTACCGCCACATCCGATCCGCACTGGATCATCGACCCCTCATCACCATGGACGATGGAGCGGATCTCGTTTCCACCATTCACTCCGAGCGCAAAGAACTTCTCAAGGAAATAATCGGCGGGACCGAGGAGACGACGACCGGCGTGATCCGGCTTCGCAGCATGGCGGATCGGGGGGTGCTGAAGTTTCCGATCATCTCCGTGAACGACGCCCAAACCAAACATCTCTTCGACAACCGGCACGGAACAGGTCAGAGCACCCTGGACGGGATCCTACGGGCCACCAATCGTCTCATCGCGGGGACGACCTTTGTGGTGAGCGGATACGGCTGGTGCGGAAGAGGCGTGGCCATGCGCGCCAAGGGCATGGGCGCGAATGTCATTATTACGGAGGTGGATCCATTGAAGGCCTTGGAGGCCGTCATGGACGGGTTTCGGGTCATGCCGATGATGGAGGCGGCCCCGCAGGGCCATTTCTTCGTCACCGTGACCGGGGACGTAAAAGTTCTCCGGAAAGACCATTTTCAGGTTATGAAGGACGGCGCCGTCATCGCCAACGCGGGACACTTCAATGTGGAGATCGATATTCCGGCCCTCGAGAAAATGGGCCGGAGCCAGCGACAGATTCGGGAGTCCGTCCGGGAATACACAATGGGGGACGGTCGACGGATCAATCTCCTGGGGGAGGGGCGCCTGATCAACCTGGCATGCGCGGAAGGGCATCCCGCCAGCGTCATGGACATGAGTTTTGCCAACCAGGCGCTTTCGGCCGAGCATCTCGCCAAACGCGGAAAAACCCTGGACCGGAAGGTCTACTCCGTTCCGAAGGAGATCGATTCCGAAATCGCCGCACTCAAGTTGAAGGGAATGGGGGTCCGAATCGATCGACTCACCAAGGAGCAGGAAAAGTATCTCGGATCGTGGGAAATGGGGACCTGAAGCCGCGCGATCGTGGCACCCGTTTGGCTATTGACCCGCTAGAATCCTCTGGACCATGCTCTTGAGCGCAAGAGGGCTGAAGGGTTTCGTGATGTAGTAATCCGCCCCGCTGGTTCTCGCCTGCTCCTCATTATAGAGGTTTGAATTGGCCGTCAGGATCATCACCGGAATTCTTGCGGTTTTCGATTGTTTCCGTAACCTTTCACAGACTTCACTCCCGTACAGATCGGGCATCACCACATCAAGGATGATCAGATCCGGGAGCTTTTTCTTGGCGAGAGAGAGGGCCTGCTTTCCGTTCACGGCTTCGAGGATTTCATATCCGGTTCCCTCCAGAGTCTTACGGAGCAGAAACCGAAGGCTGTTTTCATCGTCGGCTATGAGGATTTTCTTCACGCTCATGGGCGATCCTGTTATTCCGTACGCTTATTATGCAATTTTAGTACCGAAATGGCCCGATTATAAATTATAATTCCCCATTAATCTCAATCGGATGCAATTTCATTCGAGGTGGCCCAGACCCCCTTATTCCCTCGGGTATCCAATGTATAGGTAATCGGGTACCGAATCGGTCTTGGAAGCGATTTTCCATTTTCCCTATTTCATTTTACCATACCGGCCGGTTCAATCCCCTGTGATATAATCGCGAAATGTCCAACGCCCAGATCGCCCTGATCCTCCGCCAGGAAGCCGATCGGCTCCAGATGGAGGGGGCCAACCGCTACCGCATCCAGGCCTATCGGCGGGCGGCGGCCCATGTTGAACGGTTTAGGAGTCCCATTTCGGAAATCGCCCTGCGTCCATCGGGATTTCGTCTCCCGGGCATAGGTCGAAAGCTCGGGGCAAGGATTCTCGGCCTGATCCAAACCGGGCGTTTGGACGAACCCCAAGAGTTAGAGTCCCGTTCGGTCCCCGAAGCCGACCCTCCGGGTCCGATCCCCGGAGTCAATCCCCGGGTCATGAAGTTACTTCATATACGCTATGGAATTGAAACCAGGGAAGATCTCGAAAAGTTGGCTCGGTCCAGGCTTTTGCGAACGCTGCCGGATATCGGGATCCAATTGGAACGGAGCATCCTGAAGGGTCTTAAGACGCGAAGGAAGGGGTGAGTTCTTTTCCCGTTGACTTGCTGAAAATCCATCTGGTATGGTGCTGCCTGACTCATTCACCCGGCCTTCAGTCGGGGTTGGCAAGAGAGGCGACGCGGAATGACTCGATCGGTCGCGAGGCGGTTCGGCCCGATAATCTTGATATCGATATCGGTCACCCTCACATCTGAAGCACCCGCACTTTCACAAGGGGATTCGTCACCATCGATTCGTGTCGTGGAGGCCGTGATGGCCACCGGGCTGGAAAATCTGGTGCCGACCGGTCAGGCCTCATCATTCGACAGCGATGTGGGAAGCGTCATTTGTTTCACCCAGATACAGACGCGTTCCCATCCCACACTCATTAAACATCTCTGGTTTCACGGGGATCGCTTCGTGATGGAGATTTCGCTTCCGGTTAAATCCTTCCACTGGCGGACCTACAGCACCAAGACCATTTTGCCGTCTTCCAGAGGCGTCTGGAGGGTCGACGTCACCTCGGAGGACGGTACGATTCTAAAAACATTAAACTTTTCGATCCAATGAGGGAAAACAATGGCGATTTCGGCATTTATCCTGGTTGATGTAAGGGGCGATCACACGAAGAGCGCCTATAAAACGATCACCCGCATGGCCGGCGTCAAATCGGTGTATGCGGTAACCGGGGCGCATGACCTGATCATTCAAGTCGAGACCGACACCTTCGAGATAATGGGGGACCTAATCCTCTCCAAAATCCGATCAATCGACGGCGTCATGAAGACCATGACCAGTATCGTTCTAAACATCTGAGTTCGTACCCTAATTTCTCGCGAGTAGCCTGCCCGAAAGGTTTGACAACGTTAATCTTCCATGGTATATTTTAGGTAGTTTTCCGTATCGTCGGTTCTTAATTTCTCCCCGCGTCCCCGGGCTCGACCGTGTATCATTCCAATGGCCGAATTTGGGACCGGTCCCTTGGCAGACCCGAAGAAGGGCCTTTTGGATCACGAAGCCGTAAATACCCCTCGACATCGGGCGGCGTTCAAGGCGGCCGCGTTCACCGCGGTTTCGATCTTCCTTGTATTCACCATCGGAAACCAATTCCTCTTCGCACGCACCGCCTCGCTTCACTGGTGGACGGATCTCTGGTGGACGGCGGTTTCCCTTGGAGCCGGCCTGATCTGCCTCGCCGTGACCCGAAATATCATCTCTGGAAAAAGAGCCGCCTGGTTTCTATTTGGTTTGGGGTGCCTGACCTGGAGCCTGGGAATGGTCGCCTGGAATGTTTATGAACTTCTGCTGGGATGGATTACGCCGTTTCCCTCCATCGCCGACCTCGGATATACCGCCTTCGGTATTCTGATCCTTGCGGGTTCCTTCTTTGTTGTGGATTCGACCCCATTTTCCTTCCAACGGTCCAAGCTCCTGCTCGACAGTCTGATCCTGATCAATATACTGGCCCTCTCACTACTGGTCCTGTTCTTTGAAGCCCTGGACGAATCCAACGTTTCGATTCTCGGAAAGGCGGCGGCTCTATTCTACCCCATCGTTCCCATCACCGCATGCTACATCCTTTGGATCGTCCGGGGACGGACCGAGGAAACGGCGCATCGGCAGGCCTTGGGATGGGTGATGATGGGAATGGTCGTCTATTCCGTGGCGAATACCGGCTATCTCGTTCCGATCGTTTCGGGGGGCTACGTGGTTGGAAGCATTCTGGATCCGCTTTGGGTCGGAGCGTTCCTCTTAATCGGCCTGGGGGCGGTCCGAATCGGTTTCGATTCGAAAGGCATGGAAGCGGAGGCCTCCCGTGCTTGAGAAAAAGAACGGGATCCCGCAACTTTCGGCCCCTTTCATTTTGGCACTCGGGGCGGTTTTCGTCGCGATCCTCCTGTTGGCCGTTACGCTGGCCGGTCCGGAAAATCTTAGAAGGGCGGTGACCATCGGATCGCCCACCCTTCTTATTCTGATCGCCATCCGTCAATGGCTCAGTTCCGTCGAGAACGAGACGCTTTCCCGACGCCTCCAGCAGCAGCTTCTCGATTTCAATCAGCTCATCGAGAGCGGAAAGATCGTCGCCTCGATGATGGCCAAGGGGCGACTCGAGGAAATCTATTCCGCCGGAGTGAAAATCGCTCAAGGTCTTGTTCAGGCGGATGTCGTCGCCCTTCCAATCTGCAACGGGGACGGCACCTTCACCTATGCGGATGCCTATGGTCGGTTGAGCGAAATCCTGAAGGGGCAAACGCTTCCCACCGAGAATAGCGGACTCTGCCAGTGGCTTATCCGACACCAGCAGCCGCTCGTGGCCGCAGACCTTCGGTCCGAATCTCCCTTCTCGACCGATCTGATCGGAAACCTCGAGATGACAACGGCTCTGGGGATTCCTCTCTTCGGGGATGGCGGCATGATTGGCGGGATTCTGGCCTTCCGCCGAGGGGATCCCTTCACCTCGTATGACGCCCAGATTCTGACGATCTACTCCAATCATCTAGCGATCGCGATTGAAAATACGAAAAACTTCCAGTCCCTGGAATCCCGTTTGGAGGCGCTCAAGCAGGCCCAGGCCCAACTGGTCCAGTCTGAAAAGATGGCGGCCGTGGGCCAGCTCGTGGCCGGCGTCGCGCACGAACTCAACAATCCCCTCACCAGCATCCTTGGATTTGCCGAGATTCTGAAGGACCAGTCTCAATTGGATGCATCGCATCGCTTCGATCTTGAACGGATTTACCAGGAAGCCGAACGCGCTCGTCGTATCATCCAGAACCTGCTCCGGTTCAGTCGCCAGGAAGAACCTTCTCGTCAGCCCTCCGATATCAACCATGTCGTGGATCGGACACTGGCCCTTCGCGAATACCAGCTCCGCGTAAATAACATCAACCTGGTCAAGCATCTTGATCCGAGACTCCCCCTGACCGTAATCGACGAACATGAAATGGAGCAGGTCTTCCTCAATATTCTCCTGAATGCGGAACAAGCCATTTTGGAAAGCCGGGATCGCGGCGAGATCGTCGTGACCACACGTCTGGAAGCCTCCAACGAGATTAGTATTTCCTTCCGGGACGACGGCCCGGGAATCAAGCCCGAACACCTCCCCAAACTCTTCGAACCTTTCTTCACCACAAAGGAGGTGGGAAAGGGAACCGGCCTCGGTCTGGCTCTCGTTTATGGAATCCTCAAACAGCACACGGGCAAGATCCGTGTCGAGAGCGAAAGCGGTCACGGCGCCTGCTTTATCATCTCGCTGCCCGTCCGGAGCGAGTAGCGGGCCATCCGGTCCCGGGATCAGATCATCGAACCGAGGCCCTCCCGCCTTTCCCACCCCGAGTGATGGGCGACCTATTGACAATTGAAGCTCGGGTATTATAATTTGTAATCCATCAACCACGGCAGGAAATCGGATCCAGCCCACCGGCGTTTTGTTCCAAGACTCCGGCGCCGGTTATCCCAAACGCCTCCCTCGATAACATGAAGCAGATAATTTTCCTTGGGATCGCAGCGGGAGCGATTCGATCCGACGAGGAATCGAACGATCACTCTCTTTCACGGCCTGGCTTGGAATGATTAACGTCCAGAATTTGACAAAACGGTACGGGGAACTTCTCGCTATTAAGGACGTCACCTTCAAGGTGGAAAAGGGGGAGGTCCTCGCCTTCCTCGGCCCCAATGGAGCGGGCAAGACCACCACGATGCGTATCCTGACCGGATTCATCCCGGCCACGAGCGGAACCGCCGCCATCGCCGGATACGATATCTTTGAGGATTCTCATGAGGCCAAGAAACGTATCGGCTACCTGCCGGAGCGGCCTCCCCTCTATCATGAAATGACCGTTTCCGAATATCTCCTGTTCGTGGCCAAGATCAAGGGGGTGGACCGAAAGGTCCGATCAAGCGCCCTCGGGGGGGTTCTGGAAAAATGCGCGCTGACCGGCGTCAAGGACCGCCTAATCGGTAACCTCTCCCGGGGGTTCCGTCAGCGGGTCGGACTGGCCCAGGCCCTCATTCATAACCCGGAGGTCCTTATCCTGGATGAACCGACGACCGGCCTCGATCCCAAACAGATCATCGAGGTTCGCCAGGTGATCAAGGAGCTCGCGGGACAACACACCATCATTCTCAGCACCCACATCCTCTCCGAAGCGACGGCCACCTGCCAACGGGTGATCATCATCCACGAGGGAAAAATCGTGGCGGTCGACACGCAGGAGCGTCTCTCGACCCAGATTCGAAAATCGGATAAAATCCGGATTCAGCTCAAGACGCCTCCCGCTGACGCCGCGGATCGTTTGAAAACCCTCCCGGGTGTTCTTTCCGCCTACCCGGAGGACCCATCCGATGGACCGGCCTTCACGGTGGAATGCGCACTGGGGCGGGACCTGCGCCCCGAGATCGCCTCCCTGGCCGTTCAACAGGGCTGGGGGCTGCTGGAACTCCGCTCCCTCAGCCTTTCACTTGAAGACGTCTACCTCAAACTGACCGAGGAAGAGGATCAGGAAAGGTCCGCCCGGGATCGTGCGTCGGGGGGGGCCGGATGAAAAGCGCGTTCGCCATCATGGAGAAGGAGTTACGGATATATTTTACGACCCCGATTGCTTACGTGGTGTCGGCCGTTTTCGTTCTGATTACGGGCTATCTCTACTACAACATCGTCATTTTCGCGAGCACGCAAAGCGTCCAAATCATGAGAACCCAGGGTGCCCTTCCCCAGATCAATCTGAACGAGATCGTATTTCGCCCCACGTTTCATAATATGACCGTTATTCTGATGCTCACGCTTCCCCTGCTGACGATGCGTCTCTTCTCCGAGGAAAAAAAGGTGCGGACGCTGGAACTCCTGATGACCTCCCCCCTCTCCCTGTCCTCCATCATTGTCGGGAAGTTCATGGCCGCGATGGTCGTCTTCACCCTCATGCTGCTCCTTACGTTTTATATGCCGATCCTGATGGGGATATTCGGTTCCATTCAATGGGTCCCGATCTTGACGGGGTACCTCGGGGTGTGGCTGGTGGGGGGGGTTTTCATCGCGGTCGGCCTATTCGCTTCCGCCCTGACCGAAAATCAGATTATCGCCAGCTCGGTAAATTTCGGCATCATCCTGATTCTGTGGCTGATCGGTTGGTTGGCTCAGGGAATGACCGACACGGTTCTGGCGCCGCTGTTCACCTTTCTCTCCATCGGTGAGCATACCCAAAACTTCATCAAGGGGGTCATCGACACCCGGGATCTCGTCTACCAAGCTACCCTGGTCCTTTTCGGTCTGTTTCTCACACACCGGGTCCTGGAGTCGCATCGCTGGAAATAGCGGGGAATGCGGGAAATGGAACGGATGAAGTGGGTGGCGAAAATATCGGGCGGGTCGGGACTGGCGGCCGCCGCGGCCGCTTTTATTCTTTTTGAATTTAATCCAAGCTGGAGGATCGCCATCACTCTCCTTTTGATTCTATCGGCGGGCCTTCTTGTCCTTTTCTTTAGGCTCCGGTTCGAATCGCTGAAATCTTTCTCCACCCGGAGGTCCACGAAACTCGGCTTTAACAGCGTTTTAATGGTCGCGATCATTCTATCGATTCTTATCATCCTGAATTTCATTTCGAGCCGGCATCCTTTCCGAATGGACTTTTCCGAAACCGAGCGTTTTACCCTGGCCCCCCAGACGCTTCTGGTCCTCAAGAACCTTGAACGCGACGTCCGGATCATGGCATTCGTATCGGAACAGGGGCGGACCCGCCCTCAGATTGAGGATCTGATGAATAATTATCGTTACCATACTTCCCATATCTCGTTCACGCTGATTGATCCCGATAAGAAACCGGCGATCGCCAAACAGTACGGGATTACCCAGTACGACACCCTGGTCTTGGAATCCGGACAACAGGAAACCCAGGTGAAATCGGCCACCGAACAGGAGCTGACGAACGCGATCATTCGGGTCAGCAAGGACGAACGGAGAAAGATCCTCTTCCTTGAAGATCACGGAGAGCACAGCCCCGCCGACCCGGAAAAAGCAGGCTATTCGCAAGTCCGCGAAGCCCTTCAAAAACAGGGATTCGAGATCGAGAGCCTGTCGCTGCTCGAACAGGGAACGGTCCCGGAAGGCACCTCGGTGCTCGTCATCGCGGGCCCGCAGAAGGGTATTCTACCGCAGGAGAAATCCGCCCTTTCAGAATACCTTTCCAAAGGCGGGAAGGTCCTATTGCTCTTGGATCCCGATGTCCCCGCCCGGATGGATGATTTCTTATCGGAATGGGGAGTCAAGATGGGTCAGGGCGTAATCATCGACACGCTCTCCCGCCTTCTGGGGGGTGATTTTACAATTCCGGTCGTGACTCAATACCCTCCGCACGAAATTACACAGGAGTTTCACCTGGCCACGTTTTTCCCCGTTTCCCAGGGAATCGAGTTCGATAACGGCCGAGCGGCCGAGATCGAGTTCATGCCTCTCGCTAATTCAGGCGACAACAGCTGGATGAAGAGGAACCTTCGGAGCGGGCAACTGAACTTCAATCCGGCCGAAGACATCCGGGGGCCCCTCACCATCGCCGCCGTCCTCACCCGGCGGGCCCGGGCCTCGGACGCGCAGGCCCATGATCCCGAGTCCGACTCGGGAATCCCGGGAACGGTCCCCGATGAGACCGGACGGGACCCCTCACGCCCTACCCTCGTCCTCTTCGGCGATTCAGACTTCGCCGCCAATGCCTCCTTTAACTTCTCGGGGAACGGCGATCTCCTACTGAACACGATCAATTGGCTTGCCCAGGAAAAGGGTCTGATCTCCATCCGTCCGAAGGAACCCAGCTTCACCCCCCTGTTCTTAACCAGCTCTCAGGGAAAGATTCTGATGTACGTTTCCCTCATCCTACTGCCGGGGGCCACCGTGATCGCCGGGATCTTCATCCGGAGGCGCCGACGCCATCTGTAGGTCCGCGGACCCAAGGAAACCCTTAAGGATGTCGACGCGATCCCCATACCGGCCTACGCTCATTCTCGCCGGCCTTCTCATCGCGCTCGGGATCTATCTCGTATCCGTTGAGTTTCCGAGGGAAAGAAAGTCCCGACAGGCCGAGGAAACGGCCGATCGGCTGTTTGTCTTTGACGGCAAGGAGGCATTGGGTCTCCTCATACGAACCCTGTCGGACCCCATCCAGCTCGAGAAGTCGGAAAACGGGACATGGCGATTGATCCGGCCCATCGAAAGCGACGCCGACCCGCGAGAGGTCCATGGCTATTTAAACACACTATCCGATATCCGGTTTGATCGGGTGATCGAAGAACCCGTCGCACATCCGGCCGAGTTCGGTCTGGCCCGGCCGACTCTCGACATTACGGTCAGGCTTCCCGATCGCTCCGAACGTCTCCTCATTGGGGACGAGGGCCCTCTCCCGAACACACTATTCGTGGAACGGGAGTCGAACCAAAAAGTCGTTCTCACCCAGGCATGGATCAAGGCGGCGCTCTCTAAAACGGTCTTTGATTTTCGGACCAAGATCGTCCTTCCCGTAGATCATACGCTCATTAACTTGGTCCGGCTCGAGTTCCCAAAAACCCGGATCCAACTCACCAAACAGGGAGAGCATTGGGAATTGAAGGAGCCGGTCGAGGCCGGTGCGGACGATGAAGCGGTGAAGGCTCTTCTCCTGGCGATCGAGAATCTTCGGGCCAACTTCTTCATTGACCCGGGCGAGGAGTTCGAACAGATCAAGGGAAGGTTCAAGCGTCCGATCATTGCCATCACCCTCCGCCAAGGCCAGGAAGAACGGCGGATTTTCTTCTACGACTCCCCCGAGTCGCCCTATGTCTATGCCGTTACGGAGCCCACAAAACCGATCTACCGCATGGGGAGGTCCGTTCTGGACAGTTTTCAATCTAAAACTTTTAATTATAAGAATAAGACATTGATACTATTAGATAATGATATCTACAAAATAGAGGTAAAAACTCCACAGGAAAAATACGTTTTGGCCAGGAAGGACTCGGAATGGAGACTGGAAGGAGAAAGCCCCCCGATCGCTCAAGACAGGGTCCATCGCCTGATCGAACAGATTAAAAATCTAAAGGCCCACCAAGCCCCGGATGCCCCCATCCGGGGGCTGGGCTCGGTCGGGCTTAAGCCGCCTCTATACGAAATCCGCCTGGGGGATTTAAGCGACCATACCCTGGCGTCGCTTCAATTGGGAAACGAACTGAAGGGAATGCTCTACGCGCGGGGAAACACGCCGTTGGACACGGTCCTGATCAATAAAGACTTCCTGGATGAAATTCCCCATAAAAAC
The DNA here is from genome assembly GCA_964372835.1 of uncultured Nitrospirota bacterium. Taxonomy (GTDB): domain Bacteria; phylum Nitrospirota; class Nitrospiria; order JACQBZ01; family JACQBZ01; genus CAYJTJ01. The sequence continues at coordinate 11,003 of CAYJTJ010000004.1, read as the reverse complement.
GAGCTGACCATCAAAGAAAATACACAAGAGAAGAATGCCGGATAAAAAATGGCATCCGCATTTCGTCCATCCCTTACGGCTCCGTTCCTCTTGCGGCCGCGAGGAGTCTTCGCCATCGTTCGACCGCCTTCAGTCTATCGCGTCGCGTGAGGCGGGGTCTAAATGCCGCCGTTCCACGAATCGGACGCAATCCGGTTGCGCGTGTTCCCCACCATTTTATTCCCATTCCGGCCAATAACGCCGCGCCCCGCGCGGTGGCGGCGCCCGAGACGGCCCGTCGAACCGGGCGGCCGGACAGGTCCGCCTGCGCCTGAAGCAAACACGCCACCTCGCTCATGCCGCCACTGGCCACGAGCCGGACAGGTCGGATTGAGCGATCCTTATCCATCAAGGTGAGGACCTCGTTAACCAGGAGGGCGACACCCTCAATGACGGCGAAAACAATGTCCGCCCGCCGGGTTTTAAGATCGATCCCGTAGAAGACCGCGCGTAGGTCACTGTCCCCATGAGGCGGACCCAGACCGGCAAAGGCGGGAATCCCCAAGGTCCCGCGCCCGGGATCACGGGACAATCGGCCGCAGAGCGAATCCACCGTTTCATCGGTTCTCAGGAGCCCGACTTCCCTCAACCATTGCACGGCCGAACCGGCGGAATTCACGGTTCCCTCGACCAGGTATTCCGGTCGATCGGCTGCGGACCAGGCCACGCTGGTCAGGAGACCGGGTATCCGTTTTCTCATCCGGCCGGTCGGAACGAGCACGAAGGCCCCCGTGCCGTAATTGATTAGGGCCTCTCCTCGTCGAATCAGCCCGTGGCCAATGAGGGCCGCCTGCTGATCCCCGATGCTGGCCCGAATCGGGAGGGTCCACCCGTCCAGACGAGCCGTCCCGTAATCGTCGATCGTGGGCCGTATCGGGGGAAGCATGGCCTTTGGGATTCCGAAAAGATCAAGGAGGGCGGGATCCCAGGATAGGGTTCCGAGGTTCATCAGGAGCATGCGGGCCGCGTTCGTGTGGTCCGTCGCCCAAGTCCGGCCCCGCGTCAGATGCCAGATGAAGAACGAATTCACCGTCCCGCAGAGGACCCGCCCCCGATCCGCCGCGGTCCGGAGACCCCGATGTTGCTTGAGAAGCCACCGAATCTTTGGAGCGGCATAGTGCGGAGACAATGCCAGACCGGTCTTAGCCCGGATAACCTCTCGATGTCCCGCCCACTGTCGGGTCAAGCCCTCCGCCCGGAGGTCCTGCCAGCTGATGGCCGGGCCCAGCGGCCGCCCCGTCTGCCGATCCCAAAGCAGGAAGGTCGAACGTTGGCACGCAATTCCTAACCCGGCGACCCGATGCCCTCCACGCCCTAGAGATCGCACCACCTGGCGAAGCGCCGACAGCCCCGACTCCAGCAGGTCTTCCGCATCGTGTTCGGTCCACCCCCGCCGGGGTCGCCGGGTCTTGAGCGGGGCCGTGGCCGCGGTCACCATGCGTCCCCGTCGGTCCAACAGGACGGCCTTTGAACTCGTGCTCCCCTGATCCAGTCCAACGAGATATTCCGCCATGGTCTGCATCGTAGACGAAGCCGCCAATCTTGTCAAACCGAACCTATCATGGTATAGTCTCACCATCTTTATGGGTCTCCTCAATGCAATGAGAATTATTCCCCAGACCTCCTCAGGCGGTGTCGTCGTCCGGAGAAGCCCGGAGGGCGTCGAGGTCGCCCTCATTCAAAAAGCCCTTAAGGACGGACGCCGGATCTGGGGCCTCCCGAAGGGATGGGTCGAGCCCGGGGAAAGCCTTAAGGCCGCCGCGCTACGGGAGGTGATGGAGGAGACCGGCCTTAAGGGGGATATCGTCTCCAAGCTCGGCGAGATTTCGTACGAGTTTTATTCGCGCGAGGATCGCGCCCATATTACCAAGACCGTCCATTTCTTTATGATGAATTACGTCCGAGGAAACATGGCCGATCACGATGAAGAGGTTTTTGACGCGGCCTGGTTTTCCCCCGAAAAGGCCGTTTCTGCCGTTCACTTTGAGAGCGAACGCGAAATTCTCCGGAAGGCCATCCAACATCTTGGATCCGGTTAGGATGAATGCCCCAAAAATCCCGTGGCTGATGGCCGCCTCGCTTGCGTGTTTCGGAACGTCCTGCGTCAGTTCCTCGGTCCATGAGGCCGTGGTCAGGGACCTGTCCCAGGTGAGAGAAGAATCGGACCGACTCAAGGAAGAACGGGGCGGTCTTAAGGTGACGCTGGCCGCGCGCGACGATCAGATCAGGGACTTGCGTCAGCAGATCGTGACCTTCCAGACCAAGGGGGAGCTCCAGGACCAGGAGAAAGAACAGATCATCCAACGCAACATCGATTTGTCGTCCGAATTGGCCAATCTGACCCGCCGGAATCGCGATCACCTTGAAACGATCCAGTCGCTCCGACATCAATTGGAAGGACTTCTTAACGAGATCGCTAAGCAGGCCACGATCAAACAACGGGAAGCGGATCGTCTTCGATCCATGGTTGAAGAATTTTTCAATGAGCTACAGCCCGAGATTCGCAGAGGGGATATCACGGTCACCCAGGCGGGAGATCGCCTGATCCTCAATCTCCTGGACAAGGCCCTCTTCGATTCCGGGAGCGCCCAGATCAAACCCGAAGGGCTTCAGATTCTCAACCGCCTGGGGCGGATCATGAAATCGGCGGAAGACAAAACGATTCGGATCGAAGGTCATACGGACAATGTCCCCATCGGCACTCGTCTGGCCGAGAAGTTTCCGAGCAACTGGGAGCTCTCGGTCTTCCGGGCCACAAGCGTCGTGCGCTATTTGGCCGACAGCATCGCCATACGACCCGACCGGCTTTCGGCCGCGGGTCTCGCCGACACCCGACCGATCGCCTCCAATGAATCGAAGGAAGGCCGTGCCAAGAATCGCCGAATCGAGATCATTTTCCTACCGCTGGACATGCCGCCGGCTCCCGCCCCGGCGGAATAGGCGCATCGAATCCGGGATCGAAGGCGAGGAAGCGCGGTTTAACTAAACGGGGGGTCGGGCTGGACCCGGAGCGATGAAAAAGAGTCTGGTTTATCTCGTCCTGTTGGGCCTGGTGGTTTCGGCGGGTTACCGGTATGGCTCGGCCCTCTTAAATAAGAACCGTTTCATCGAGGAGGTGGACTCCCTCCTGAATTCCCCACGCGATCTGAGCGAGAAAAACCTGCCCGCCTTAATTCAAAACAAGGCTCGATTGTTTGGGATTGATCTGGATCCGAACCAGATTCTCGTGGAGATCAAGCCGGCCCAAAAGGGGACCACCACTTCCCGTCTGGTGGAGGGAAAGGGCCTGGTGGCGGATACCTCCACTCTCACTCTGCGTGTCCCCTACTCCTACCCCCTTTTCGGGATGAGCATCGAGGGCCTCCTTGACCGGGAAAGGACGTTTACCGCGGGGATTCGCGTCCCATCCGTGAGCCGACCGGACGAAGACGACCCCTTCCAAGAATAGCCATCCCGCCCGTGACCGGGGGAAGGCTCGTTGACAATATTTAGTTCTTTCATTACAATTAGTTTCGTAAGCCCGATCGGGTACCTTGTAAATGCCCCAAATCCGGTTACCACAAAGCAAAACCGTCTTCGATCGTAGGCCTTATTCCCCCGGTGTGATCGATTCTCTGTTTGAACTGGTCAAAGGCGAGGCGACCCCCTCCGGCTGGGTTCTCACCGCCACCGATCCCAAGCACGTCCTCATCTTCTTCATCCTTCAGGACAGCCCCTATGCCGCGGCCGAGTTGATCGGGGATCGCTTCAGAAACCTCAATCTTTCCGAGTTTTTTAAATTGCTGTCGGTCCAGGGCGGATCTCATCTGACGCTGTATGCCACAAGCCCGATCCTTTTCAAGTGCCTTCTGGTCGCCGCGCAGAAAAATCCGACCACGGCCGGCACGACGGATCTCCTGAATCTCGAGGGACTGATGAACCAGATTAAATCGTCAAGGAAGGAAGTGGTTGTGGGTCTGAAGCGGGGGGAGGAACTGAACCTTTTTTATTTTCTCAAAGGGGCCCTCCAGGAAGGCTATTTTGCGGATCCGAGCTGGGCCGGCAAAGAAGGTTTTTCCGAGGATCTGCTTCTTGAATATGCGTACAGCGGAAACGCCCAATCGCCGATAACCGTCCAGGCCTATCACGACACCACGACGACCCCCGCCGAGGATGCCGACCTGGCGTGGCACGACTGGCCCGGCGGGATCGTGGAGTATTACCTGCGCGAACGGCCCGAACTGGTTTTCCTTTCCGGTGGGGAGTCGCTCGATAAAAAGGTCCTCTCCAAGAGCCGTTTCACGATCGGGAGGGGCGCCGAGAATGATCTGACCGTGAGCGGCAGCCTGGCTTCCCGGGAGCATGCCCAAATCAAGGAACGGGCGGGTCAGTTCATTCTCGAGGATCGGCAGAGCCGTAATGGAACTCTGGTCAACGGAAAGAAGGTCTCGACCGCAACGCTTTCGGACGGGGATGAAATCCGGATCGGCGATCTTCGAATCCTGTTTATCCAGAAATCTCCGGCCGGCGCGCGGGCTAAACTCGATCGGATCAACCCGTTGGAGACCACCGTCGTCGGACAGGGCTCGGCCGAGCCCCCAAGCCCGACCCCCGTTCCTCCGCCCCACATAGAGCGTGCCGCCCATTTCATCCTTGAGGTGGTGGAGGGAAAAAGAGTGGGATCGCGCCATTCGCTGAAGAGCCGCACCATTATCGGACGAAGCAAGGCCGATATTAACACGGGCGATCCGAAAACGTCCCGCCATCACGCGGCGATCGAGCGAAAGGATGATGGATTTTACTTTACGGACCTCAAGAGCACCAACGGGAGCCTTATCAATAATCAGGAAGTTCATTCCCAGCGGCTGGCCGTCGGCGATCTGATCCGAATCGGCGATTCGGTGTTCAGGTTCATTGAGGTCGAATCCTGATGAATCCGCGACTGCAGTGGATCGACCAGGATCAGATCAAAGTCTATCTCGACCGCCTTCAGGACATCCTCGCCGTCGCATACGAAACCGCCCAGAACTTCGACAGGACCACCCTTCTGGGTCTGGCGGCCGCGCTGGCCGTCATGATCATCGCCGCACGGCTTCTCCAGAAGGTCCTCAGCGGCTCCGGCCCGCCGGGGAAATCGGATGCCAACGCGATCCGGAAAGAAGCGAAACGCGCCAAACGGGAAAAGGAGTACGAACGGGCCGGCGAACTTTTTGAGATGGGCGGCGACCTCGATGAGGCGGTCAAAATGTACCGCCAGGCCCAGGCCTACGGCTCCCTCGGCCGCCTCTACGAACGTCAGAAGAGCTGGGCCCAGGCCGCCGGAGCCTTTGAGGGGGCCCGGAATTTCGAACGGGCCGGCACCATGTATCAGAGGGCCGGGAATTATATCAAGGCGGCCGAGGCCTTCATGACGGACAACAAAGTCATGACGGCGGCCGAGATGTTTGAGAAGGGTAAGAATTTCGGCGAGGCGGCCCGACTCTATGAGGGCGCCGGCTATCTCCAGAAGGCCGCCCTCTGCTATGAACAATCCAAGGACCCGGCCAAGGCCGCCGATCTCCTTGAGAAGCACTATCTTCAGGAAAAGGTGCGGGTCAGCACCACGCTTCAGAGCCAAGATCAGAAACTCGCGATCAACTCCTTTGCCAAACAGAGCGGCCGTCTATACCTTAAGGCCGGCGATACGGAGAAGGCCGCCCGTGTTTTTTCCATGGGGGGTTTCCCCGCCGAGGCGGCCGAGGCCTATGTGGGAATGAAGGATTTCCTGAAGGCGGCCGACCTCTACCATCAGGCCAAAATGTATCAAAAGGCGGCGGACCTTTATAAATCGCTGGGCAATATGAAGAAGGCCCACGCGGTGACCGCCGAGCTCTACCTGGACGAACGGAACTACCTCGAGGCCGCGCGCCTGTACGAAAAGGCGGAGGATTGTCTGCAGGCCGGTGATCTTTACGAGAAGGCCAATCAATTGAAAAAGGCCGGCGAGATGTTCATGAAGGGCGGCGACTATATTCGGGCCAACGAAATTTTTCAGTCCAGCGGGGACGTTCTACCGGCGGCCCAGGCCCTGGAGAAGGCCAAACAGTACAAGGAAGCCGCGCAACTCTACATCAAGGCCGGAACGTACGAGGTGGCCGCGCGGCTGATGGAGGAATCGGGAGACTTTTACGAAGCCGGAATGCTTTTTCATAAACTCGGCCGGATCGAGGACACCGTTTTTTTCCTGCAAAAGATCAATTCCCAATCGGAAGATTACTTTCCGGCCTCCCTTCTTTTAGGACAGATCTTCATGGAACGCGGCATGCTGGACGCGGCCCGTGAACGATATAAAAAGCTCATCAGCAAGCGGGAAATCGGGCCGGAATCCATCGAACCGTATTACAACCTGGGACTCATTTACGAGAAAAACCGGGAGTATACGAACGCCCTCCTCCTCTTCGACAAAGTGGTGGCCGAAAATTACAATTACAGGGACGTTCAAAATCATATCGAGCTCGTCAAGGAAGCCATCCGGCGGGAACAGGCCCAGGGCCGCAAGGGAACCGACACGAGTGCTCCCAAGGGACGGTACAAACTTCTCACCAAAGTCGGACAGGGGGGCATGGGCGTCGTCTATCGTGCGGAAGACACCGTCCTGAACCGGATCGTGGCGTACAAGGTTCTGCCTCCGAGCGTCAAGGATAATCCGAAGGTCCTGGAAAACTTTCTCCAGGAGGCCCGCGTGGCGGCCGCCATCAATCATCCCAATATCGTCACCATCTACGACACCGGTTCGGAAGGGGTGGAACCCTACATCGTCATGGAGTTCGTAGACGGGACGAGTCTTAAGGAACTGCTGGAGAAAAACTCCCCCATGCCGGTTCCGGACCTCCTTCCGATCGGCAAACAGATTTGTCAGGGGCTCGAATTCGCGCACGCTAAAAATGTCATCCACCGTGATATCAAGCCGGCGAACATCATGATCAATAAGGATCGCCTGGTCAAGATTATGGATTTTGGTCTGGCCAAGATTCTTTCCGCCTCCACGGCAGAGGGATCGGGTGTACAGGGCACGCCGCTTTACATGTCGCCCGAACAGATCACGGGAAAGAGGGTCGATCACCGCACGGATCTCTACTCGTTGGGATGCACCTTTTTCAGGATTTTAACCGGCCGCCCCCCCTTCATCGAAGGGGATGTTTATTACCATCACATCCACACCGCGCCGCCCTCCCCTCAGTCTCTCAATCCCGGCATACCCGAGCCGCTCGGCCAACTCATTTTAAAGTGCATGGCCAAAAATCCCGACCAGCGGTACCAGAGGGCCAAGGAGATCCTGGCCGACTTGGACCGGATCGCTTAACCGGCGGCCGGACCACGTCCAATAAACGGAGAAGGACCATCCCCACGCTTCACGGAAATCTCGGCGGGCTCAAGGCCGGCCAGCTCCGGCGGCTCGAACACCTCTACCGACGGCGCGTCCCCCCCGACAGGGTCATCACGCCCGAGCTCGCCCGAACCCTGACCGAGCTTTCGATGGAGATCGGGCGTCAGGTCGGACTGATCCTATCCCGGCGGGGGGAAATCGATTTTGTCATAGTGGGAAACGACCGGGAGATTCTGATTCCGGATCTCTCGCGGTACCGCGTCAGCCGGTTTCGTCTTCGGGGGGTCCGATGCATCCATACCCACTTCAAGGACGCCCCGCTCACGCAGGACGACCTGACCGACCTGGCTCTCCTTCGCCTGGATTTAATGGGCGTGATCGGTATCCGGGAGGACGGTCTCCCCGGCCATTTCTACATGGCTCATCTCCTCCCTCCGAACCCCGAGGGAAGCGCCTGGAGGGTCCATCCGCCCGTTTGGACGCATCAAGTCGGGCTGGACCCTTCCTCCTTTGTGAGGATGATCGAGGAGGAACTTTCTAAAAACCAGGCCCATTACTCCTTGTCGGACACGCGGGAGCGCGCGATCCTCGTGAGCGTCTCGATGAAGGGTCGTTCCTACCAGGAGGACGCTCTTGAGGAATTAAAAGAACTGGCCAGAACGGCCCAGGTTCTGGTCGTGGACACCCTCACCCAACGCCCCAAGGCCCTGCACGGGAAATACCTCCTGGGCGAAGGGAAATTGAAAGAGCTGGTCATCAAGGCCCTACAGCATGGGGTCGACCTGTTGATTTTCGATCAGAACCTGACCCCCCTTCAGGTCAAGGCGATCGGCGAGGTCACCGAATTGAAGGTCATCGACCGAACTCAACTGATCCTGGATATTTTTTCGCGCAGGGCCCACAGCCGCGATGGAAAGGTTCAAGTGGAGCTGGCCCAGCTCAAGTACCGTCTTCCCCGATTGTCCGAGCGGAGCACGGCGCTTTCGAGGCTGACCGGGGGAATCGGCGGGCGCGGACCGGGCGAAACGAGGCTTGAGGTGGACCGGAGGCGCGCCCGGGACAAGATCCGTCATCTCGAAAAGGAACTGAAATCCCTCGGCCGTGCCCGGGATGAGCGCCGGGCCCGACGGGTCAAGAGCAAGATTCCGATCGTTTCGATCGTCGGCTATACCAACGCCGGAAAGTCCACACTGCTGAACGCACTGACCCACAGCGACATCCTGACCGACGATCGGCTCTTCGCCACGCTGGATACCACCAGCCGACGCCTCCGGTTTCCGCGAGAACGGGAGGTGATCGTCACGGACACGGTGGGATTCATCCGAGATCTGCCGGAAGACCTGATGGGCGCGTTTGCGTCAACGCTTGAGGAGTTGCGGGATGCGCATCTTCTAATCCACCTGGTGGACATCAGCCACCCCGAGTTTGAGGAACAGATCAAAACGGTCGACGAACTCCTTTCCCGTCTAAACCTGGACGCCATTTCCCGCCAGATCGTATTCAACAAGGAGGATCGGGCCGATCCGGAGATGGTCAAGGACGTCTGTCGGCGCTACCAAGCCGTCTCGATCTCGGCCTTGTATCCCGAAACCCTCTCCAAGATGCTGGCCGTCCTCGAAGACCGCATTTTCCCCGTGGATTTGATAATGAATTAGCACACAATAAATGGGGAAATCGAAGGATCTTTCCAGGCATGAGGGCGGAACGGGGATCCGATCAGCCGGCGATTTTCTCCGCGGCGCGAGCCGCTTCCTGGGCCTGGTGGTCGGCGTGATCGATCCATTTTCGGATCCGATGGGCATCGCCGTATTTGCTCAACTCGCCCCATGAATTGAGCAGGACCACATAGACCGGGCGATCGGCGATCTCGGCACGCATCACCAAACAATGACCGGATTCGGCGATGTACCCCGTTTTGCTGAGACTGATGCTCCACGCGTCGTTTCGGACAAGGCGGTTGGTGTTCACGAACTCGATCTTCCATCCGGTCCGATGATCGGTCACAAATTCCGTCCCGCTCGTGGAAAACTCGCGAATCAAAGGATAGCGATAGGCGGCTTCCAGCAATGTGACGAGATCCGCCGCGGTGGAAACGTTTCCGCCATGCAGGCCTGCGGTGTCCCGGAGGACGGTATCCTTCATGCCGAGCCCTCGGGCCTTTTTATTCATGCCCGCGACAAGGGCCTCGGTCCCGCCGGGATACGTGCGCCCCAGGGCCGCGGCCGCCCGATTTTCCGAAGCGGCCAGAGCGATCTTCAGGAGGTCGCGTCGTGTGAGTTTTGTCCCAAAACTGAGCTTCGAGCCGGATCCGCGCAGCCGGTCGTGATCCGCCTTCGCAATGGTGATCACCTCATCCCACGGCAACTCGGCGTCCAGAATGACCATGGCCGTCATCAATTTAGCGAGAGAAGCGACGGCCCTCCGGGCATGACTGTTCTTCTCGTACAGCACGTCGCCCCCGCGGCCGTCCACGATGAGCGCCACTTCTGAACGCAGGAAAAGCTTTTTCGGATCCAAATAGGTGAGGAGCGGATTGTCGGTGGGTTGGTCCGGGGGGGAATTCGCCGCGACGGGCGCCGGGCCGCCTTGGTTAGAACATCCGAGTGTGAGTTGAGCGGTCATGAAGAGAACCGCCCAGATCGCCGCAAAGAGAACTATTTTTTGAATCAATGGCCCCACACTCCAAAAATAATGCCATGCCGACCACCCGACTCACCAAAGAATAGCCTGCCTTCAATTGTCCGTCAATACCCGGAGGCCCGGCCGTGCCATTGCGGGTATCTCCGGTCCGTTGGAAATCCCTTTCGAGCCGCCTACCCAGGGGAAATAATGGGGCCATTTCAAGAAACGGGAAACGCCGGGGTTGCGTTTGGCCGGAGCCGGCGGCCGAGATGAACTACCGGCCGAACTGGAGAAGGGTCAGGCGATTTCCGTCCGGGTCCTTGAAGGAGGAAAAATAGGCCCCGCCGGGCGCCGTTCTGACGGGGGAGCAACGAATTTTTTTGCGCTTGAGTCCGCCCGCCACCTTTCGGATGTTCAAAACCCGGAGCATGATGCCCCAGCCGCCGGGGTTACTCCCTCCCCGCTTTCGGTCTTTCTTTTTCCCGGCCGAATGCAACCCCAAAACCGTCCCGCCCGGAATTCTAAACTCAACGTAGTACGGCATCCGCCTTGAGGGTTTTAAATCCAGCCTGGAATAAAATTCGATCGATCGCTTGATATCGCGTGATTGGGCCATGACCCAGGAATCCGAAACGACTTTACCCATCAATGCCTCCTTCGAGTGGAACCGGCGATTAATCGGAAATGGAGCCGGCGGTCGGGATTGAACCGACGACCTGCTGATTACGAAAACCCACCTGATTCTTCCTCGGATATCTTACCACAACTTCCACCGACGAAAAAAGAGGATAAGGAATAACCCATGAAAGGGATAAGTATGTCTAAGTATGGTCAGGGTGGTAGCAGAATGGCAGCAATGACATTCAACCCTATCTACCGAAGACCCCCCCTGCCCGAAAGAGGATCGAACCTCGCGCAGACTGCTTCCGCCGAGGGGAGGGGTGGGAGGGGCGGCCCGGAGGGGGCTAACCCAAAGGGCCGAAAGATGAATCCTTTC
>CAYJTJ010000003.1:0-38187 GCA_964372835.1 uncultured Nitrospirota bacterium | reverse complement strand
GATCCGCAAGGTCGAGTATTTCAAGATGGAGGTGGCCGACAAACCGGGGGAAGGGGCGCGGCTCTTATCCTCGCTGCGCCAGTCGGGCGTGAACCTTCTCGCCTTCACCGGGTTCCCGAAGGGACGGAGGGCACAGATCGATTTTGTTCCGGAGGACCCGGGAGCGTTTCAAGAAGCCGCAAAACGGGCCGGAATCAAGTTTGAGAAAAAGAAGACGGCCTTCATGATTCAAGGGGAGGATCGGATCGGGGCGATCGCGGAGGTCATGGCCCGGCTGGCGGCTTCCAAAATCAATGTAACCGCGATCGACGCGGTCTGCGCCGGGAGCGGGCGGTTCGGGGCGATCCTCTGGGTGAAACCCCAGCACGTCGCCAAGGCGGCCGAAATACTCCGTGCGTTCTGATCAGCCCTCCCTCCACGAAAGCGTGACGAAGGGGACACCGGCCTGGATCACGACTTGTCGAAACACCTGTTCGATCATCGGCCGGCTGAAGAGAACGGTGGCATTTCCCGTGACCATCTCGTTTCCGTCCTGCTTTCCCCGGACGAGGAGCGCTCCCAAAAGCCAGCTGTTTCCGCTGAGCTCGGCCTGGCCTTCCACGTAAACGAGCCCCCGAAACTCAAATGATCCTGAAATTTTGAGGTTCCCCGTCACGATCAATAAGCCTTGCCCCTGGCTGCAGTTGTCGGAGGGCTTATAGTCAGCCCCCCCCTTGTTGTTGATGTAGGTCACGCCGCCCGGGCAGGACGAGGGATCGGCATTTGCACCCGCCAACAATTGACCCACCCGATCATCATCCAGATTAAGAAGCGCCGCCAGCGTGGGAAAGATCGAGGCGTCGATCCTTTTCCATCCCATCGAGTTATCATCCGTTCCCCCCCAGCCTTTGAATCTCCCCTTCAGGACCGGATCGCCCGGCGAATGAATCGCCGGCCGGTGTCCTTCGGAAAGCGCCATGCCGGAGTAATCGGCATTACAGGGAGAGTTCGCCGGGCAATTGGACTCGGGGTCCGGGGACATCCCGCAGCCGCCGGTTCCCGCGGCCCCGCTGTAGTTATTGCAGCCGTTGTGATCGTAGAGACCGGCATTCACGCTGCTCCGGTCGGACCGTCGAGTCCCCGAATCGTGGTTGAATCCGCTCACGATTCCGGAGCCGCCCAGTTTCACCGGAACCCCGCTCACGAGCGGAGCCACCACCGATGGATTCACCGAAAAGCCGACTATCTCAAGCCGGACCCACTTCGATGTTTTCCCGCTTCGCCCCGTGGAGGTAATCAGACGAACCGCGGAGTCCCGTGTCAGCTCGGCCGGCGGCGTGGCATCCGCAAGGCCCGCGGCGGCCGTCCCGGCCCCCACCCGCTGGGGCTTGAGACCACTTCCGTTATAGTAAACAAGATCGAACTCATCCCCGTCCTGATTCAGGTCGAATGGAATCACTCCCCAGTCCTTCAGGTCGGACTCCCGAAGATACCGGACGGTCAGCGGGGCGTCGGGATGGCTGTACGCCAGCCGTGACCAGTTGGATGCCGGCAGGATCGTCCGGCTGTTAATGATCGAGCCCGAAGAAGGGGGACTCTCGGAAGCGAAATAAATATTGGTGGTCCAGTCGGGGTCCGGGATTCCCCCGATTCCGGGATCGGCGATCGCGGCGTCGAATATCGTTCCATCCGCCTCGGCCATCCTCCCCCCGCCCGCGATGGAGACGGCCTGAAGATCGGCCAGCGTGGACCGGTAGAGCACCTCGCGGATCCCGGCCTCGGCCGAATGGAAGGCCTGGGCGTCGGCTTGCTCATTGGAGGCGAGCTGAAGCTCGGTCGAGGTGGTCGAGATGGCGGCCAGGCCCATCACGGATAAAAGCGCCAGCAGCATGATGGCCACCAGCAGTACAACCCCCTCCTGGTTTTGTAGGACTCTGAAATCACTCATGAAACGGCTCCATTGCGACAATCGGTCCGGGATTGACCCATCGGATTAGTACTCGATACCGAAATCCTTGATTTTTGTCAAGAGTGTTTTATAGCTGACCTTCAAGATCTCGGCGGCCTTCGTTTTATTTCCGCCGCATTCCTTCAGGACTTTCCGGATCAGACGCATCTCGGCGAATTGCGAGGCCGCGCTGCTCACGTCTTGAAGCGATCCCTGAATCGGGAGATCCGCGAGGGCGGCCTCGGCCGGCGGCTTTGCGCGAAGCCCGAAATGTTCGGGGAGAAGCGCCGTCCCGTCGGTTAGAATGACCGCTCGCTCGATTGAGTTCTGAAGCTCGCGGACGTTTCCCGTCCAGGGATGCTTGATCATCATCTCCATCGCGGCCGGTGAAACGGTCTTGGGCTCTTTCTTCAGCTCCTTGCAGTAGGTCGCCACAAAATGCTCCACCAGCGCCGGGATGTCTTCCGCGCGGTCTCTTAAAGGCGGAATCGTGATCGGGAATACGGCCAAACGGTAATAGAGGTCTTCCCGGAACTGCTTGTTGGCGATCAGGCCCTGGAGGTCCTTGTTCGTGGCGGCCACGACACGGGCGTCCACCTTGAGCTTTACCGTCCCGCCGACACGCATGAAATCTTCTCCCTCCATCACCCTCAGAAGTTTGGCCTGCAGTGCGAGATCCATGTCTCCGATCTCGTCCATGAAAATCGTCCCCTTGTTGGCCAGCTCGAACTTCCCCATTTTCCGGGCGACGGCACCCGTAAACGCGCCCCGTTCGTGGCCGAACAGCTCGCTCTCAAGCAAGTCCCTCGGGATCGCGGCACAGTTGATCGCCACAAACGGCCCGTCCTTCCGAAGACTCAAGTAATGCACCGCCCTTGCGAACAGCTCCTTGCCGGTTCCGGACTCCCCGAGCAGAAGGACCGTCGTATGGCCGGCCGCGACCTTTTGAACTTTATCCATCACCTCGAGAATCTTCGGGCTTTTTCCGATGATCTTCGGCAGTTTTAAATGTTTTCCAAACTCCTCGCGGAGGATGAGATTTTCGGTGACCAGCCGCTGCTTTTCCAGCGCCTTATTGATCAGGTGGATCAGATGATCCGGATCAAACGGCTTCGTGATGAAGTCATAGGCCCCTTCCTTGACCGCCTTGACGGCCGTCTCGATCGTTCCATAGGCGGTCATCAGGATCACGGGGATGAGAGGGTTTTGCTCCTTCACCGCCTCCAGTATCTCGAGGCCCGACTTATGCGGCAGTTTCAGGTCCGTGATGATAATATCCAGCTTCGACTCCTTGAATTTTTGGAGCCCTTCCCGCCCGTCTCGGGCCACGATCACTTGATGCCCCTCGGCCGAAAGCGCCTGGCTGAGCATCTGGGCCATGCTTTCCTTGTCCTCGATCACAAGAACGACCGGCATCACGCCTCCTCTGTGCGGTTAGGCTCCCGGGCCCAGCGGCAGCAGGACCTGGAAGGTCGTCCCGCGGCCCTCCCGGCTGTCCACCTCGATCCGTCCCCCGTGCAGAAGAACGATCTTGTGGACCAGCGCCAGTCCCATTCCGGTTCCCTTTTCCTTTGTTGTAAAAAACGGCAGAAAGATCTTGTCGAGCTTATCCTTGGGAATGCCCGTTCCGGTATCCCTTACCTCGATGGAAAGCTCCTTCCGGTCCCATCTTGATCGCGGCCCCCCGGGCGGCCCGTGATCTAAAACCTCGACCCGGACCTGGAGTCCGCCGCCTTGGGGCATCGCCTCAACCGCGTTCTGGAGCAGATTTCCGACCGCCTGCCGAATCAGTACGGCATCCATCGGAACCGGTGGAAGATCGTCCGGACTTACCAGTTCCAAATGCGGTCGGATTCCCGTGATCTGGCCCAGGATTTGGTCCACCATCCTCCGGACCAGGGAAACCACCTCGGTCGGCTCCAGATTCAACTCCACATGGCGACCGAAGCTCAACAACTGTTCGATCAGATGATTCATGGCCGTCAGGTCCTGCATGATCGCGGCGATCATTTCCTGTCCGCCGCCCGCCCCCCCCTCGGAAGCCGGGAGGCGTTTGGAAAGGAGCTTGGCGAATCCCATCACGCCGCCCATGTAGTTTCGGAACTCGTGGGCGATCCCGGCCGACATCTCACCGAGCACGGTGAGCCGTCGCTTGAGTTCCACCTGTTCCTGAAGGCTCTTGATCTCGGTCAGGTCGGAGAAGACCAAGGTCGTCCCGATGACCTGATCCTGCCGGTCCAGGAGGAGTGAAGTGCTGACCCCCACCCAGATCCGATTGGGTCCCGACCGATCGTTGTCCAGACGGTTGAGCTCGAGTTCCTGCCGCGCGGTCGTCGTCTGCCGTTGAAGGGCCTGCTCCACGAGGGCCGTGATATTACTTCGGGGGCCGAACACCTCGGGACAGGTTTTTCCGATGGCCCCGTAGGGAGGAAGGCCCAGGATCCGCTCCGCGGCGTGATTGAAGGTGGTGATCCGTCGATCGGTGTTGAGTGTAATTACGCCGCTGGTGACGCTCTGGAGGATGTTCTCGTTGTAACTCTCGATATCCGCCGCCCTTTCCTCGGCCCTCTTTCTCAGGTGGTCCAGCTCGGCCTCTTTTTCCTTCAGTTGACGGACCAGCCCGTGGAAGGTCTCGATCACGGCGGCCGTCTCGCCCGGCGAGCCTTCGCGTTCAAGACGCGACCGATTTCTACCGAGAAGCGCGCGGACCGAGCTGAAGCCCAGGACGAGGAGGACGGCCGACCCCACGATCTTCATTAACAGAGACGTGACGGCCGCCGGACCGGTTTCCTCCAGCGGCGGAAACTCCAGGTCCACCCGCATGACGCTCAGCGTCCGGAAACCGGGATCCCGGAGCGGAATGAAGATCGACCGGATCTGCGGTCGCGAACGCATCGAGGTGTCCACGTGGGGCCCGCTCATCATCTGGGCGCCGTCCCAGACCGAGGCCAGCTGCGAGGGCGTCGTGCCCAGCAGCGGATCGGGCCGGCCGATCCTTTCCTGATTCAGCGTATCCATCAAGACGGTTCCTTCACGGTCCAGCAGTGTGATTCGGTAAGCCCCGTTCTGACGGGCCAGGTTCCACAAATAGGTCGAATCGGCCAGGACATGGCCGTACGCGACCTGGACTTCGGCGGCGATGACCCGCGCCAGACTCGTGATCCGCCGGTTGGACTCCTCCGACCAGGCCCGCTTCGCGGCTCGGAGGAGCACCGCGGCATGAAGCCCCCAGAACAGTGCCAAGATGAGAAGCAGTGTGAACGCCAGCCGAAGGAGGTGGCCGGTCGTCATCCTCCCCGCGGCATCGCACAGCCCGGTATTCCGATGCCCGTTCTTGGCCCGCATTAGAAGCCACCGAGTTTAAGATACCAGGTCCAGAGGGCCGGACCCGCGAAGAGGGAAATCAGGGCCCCGAGGCTCAAGAACGGCCCGAAGGGAACGGGGTATTTTCGTGTCTTGCCCCAAAAGACCATCAGAAACAGTCCGATCACCGATCCCGAAAGCGCCCCGATAAAGATCGTCACGAGCGTCTGCTGCCAGCCGAGAAACGCACCGATCATGGCGATCAGCTTGATGTCCCCCCCGCCCATCCCCCCGCGGCTCAGCATGGCCACGCCGTAAAAAAGAATCCCGCCCAGAAGAAGACCCGTCAGCGCGTTCAGAAAACCCGGCGGCAGAATGAGGGCCGAGGCCGCCAGGCCGATGGCCATTCCCGGAAGGGTGATCCGATCGGGAATGATCTGGTGGTCCAGATCAATGAAGGTGACCACCAGGAGGGACGACAGGAGGACGGCGTAGATAAGCGTCTCGGCTCCCCATCCAAACTGGCGGACGAGAAGGAGATAACCGGCGCCGTTTAGGGCCTCGACCAGCGGATACCGAAAAGAGATTGGCTTCCCGCAGTAACCGCACCGGCCCCGGAGCAGCAGATAACCGGCGAGGGGGATATTCTCCCACCATCGCAACGGATGCCGGCATTCGGCGCAACGGGACCTGGGGGCGATGATGGACTCATTGAGCGGAAGACGGTGGATGCAGACGTTGAGGAAACTGCCGATCAGCAATCCCAAAATCAGGACCACCCCGTGGTCGAAACCCAAGAAAATCATTGCCGCTGATGCCCCATCGCCAGGCCGCGAATCTTCCCGAAAACGACTTCAAAAATTCATTTACTATAACACAGATTACCGAGGCCATCAAGCCGACCGGACGGAAGCGCGTCTTGACAGTTTTTTTCATAACACGTTATAATCAAAAAACTTTTCGTGGAAGCGAAACCGGCACAACGGGTCCGTTCGGCATGACAACCAAGATCGGAATTATCGGGGCGGGAAGCTGGGGAACCAGCCTGGGCTTCTTGATGGCTGATCGTGGACACGCCGTGACGATCTGGGCCTACGAGAAAGAGGTCGTGGCCTCGATTAATCAGGCGCATGAAAACGCGACCTTCCTGCCCGGAATCCGGCTGCCGGACCGGATCGAGGCCACCGCCTCGCTTGAAGAGGCCCTGGAAGGCGCCGAGGCGATTCTGTTCGTCGTCCCGTCCCACGTCGCCCGGCCGATCCTAACGAGGCTGGCCGGCCTTCTTCCCAAAGGTCTTCCGATCATCAGCGCGACCAAGGGGATCGAAAATGAAACGCTTCTCTTGGTCTCTCAGGTGATGGAGGAGGTCCTCCCCGCCCACAGCGCGACCGCCATCGCCGTCTTATCCGGTCCCAGCTTCGCCATGGAAGTTTGTCGGAGGCACCCCACCGCCGTTTCGCTCGCGGCCAAAAACCACGCGCTGGCCGTCCGGTTGCAGGGGCTTCTCATCACGCCCTACTTCAAGGTGTTCACAACGAGTGATCTGATCGGGACCCAGCTCGGCGGCGCGCTGAAAAATGTGATCGCGCTTGCGGCCGGCGGCGCCGACGGACTGGGGTTCGGCCACAATACACGGGCCGCATTGATCTCCCGCGGCCTGGCCGAGATCATCCGACTGGGTCAGGCGCTGGGGGCGGATCCCAAAACTTTTTCGGGGCTATCGGGCCTGGGGGATCTTATCCTCACCTCCACGGGCGAGCTGAGCCGGAATCGCACGGTCGGCTACCAAATCGGCCTGGGAAAAAAACTTCCCGAGATCCTCCATCAGATGAAAATGGTGGCGGAAGGGGTCGAAACGACACGGGCCGCTTACCACCTGGCCCAAAAGCACGGGGTCCGGATGCCGATCGTCCAGGAGATCTACTCCGTACTTTTCGAGGACAAGGATCCTCACCAGGCCGTGACGGATCTGATGGAAAGCGCCGCGGGGGATGAGGTCAGCTGATCGGTTAGGACTTTAGATCGAGGGAGGAACCCCGGTTTGTACAACCCCATGTTCTTCAGTCTTCTGGGCGGCGTCGCCCTTCTTCTGTACGGCCTTCAACTGGCCGGCGATGCGCTGCAGGGGATTGCCGGCGGCCGATTGCGCGCCGTTTTGGGAAGGTTCACGCGGAACCGGATGGTCGGCCTGGCCGTCGGTGCTTTCGTGACGGCCCTCATTCAGAGCAGCAGCGCGACCACCGTCATGCTGGTCGGATTTACGGGCGCCGGCCTCATGACGCTCTCCCAAACGATCGCCCTGATCCTCGGGGCCGACATCGGCACGACGCTGACCGTCCAACTGATCGCCTTCCGGATCACGGACTACGCCCTGGCCATCGTCGCGATCGGGTTCGCCCTTTTCTTCTTCAGCCGGCGACGCGAGATCCGGGCCGCCGGTACGGCCCTTTTCGGATTCGGCCTGATCTTTTTCGCGCTCAAGCTGATGGCGGAGGGGATGGCCCCGCTGCGGGAGAGCGAGCTTGCCCGTGCGCTGGTTCTAAGCGTCGGCGACAACCCGATCTGGGGAATCCTGGTCTCGGCCGTCCTCACGGCCCTCCTTCACAGCAGCGCGGCGACCATCGGGATCGCGATCGCATTCGCGACGCAGGGACTGATGCCCCTCGAATCGGCCGTGCCGATCATCCTGGGGGCCAACGTCGGGACCTGCTTCACGGCCTGGATGGCCAGCCTGGGAGTTTCTCTGGAAGCCCGGCGGGTCGCCGGGGCCCATATTCTCTTTAAGACTTTGGGCGCGGTCCTGATTCTCCCTTTCCTGGAATCCTTCGGGAGTCTGATCGGCCGGACGTCCTCCGATACCGTGCGCCAGATCGCGAACGCCCATACGCTGTATAACCTGGGGATCGCCCTTCTCTTTCTCCCGTTCACCGGTCCGATGGCCCGATTCCTGACCTGGCTGATTCCCGAACGGCCCTCGATCGACGACATCGGGCGGCCGAAGTACCTCGACCCGCGCGTTCTGGACTCGCCGGCGCTGGCCCTGGGCCAGGCGACCCGAGAAGCGATTCGGATGTCGGACATCGTCCGTGACATGTATCGCCAGACGATCCAGGTCTTTACGGGGAACAACCCCGAGATTCTCGAGCATATTGAACGGCAGGACGATTGGGTGGACACCCTCAACCGCGAAATCAAGCTGTACATTACGAAACTCTCCGTGCAGTCCCTGACCGACGAGCAGTCGGAACGGGAAGTGGCCCTCCTGGCCTTGAGCAGCGATCTGGAAACGATCGGGGATATCATCGACCGGAATCTGATGGAACTGGCCAAGAAAAAGATTTACAAGGGCCTCCGATTTTCGGAGCAGGGACTCCGGGAAATCGTGGAGCTGCACGACCGGATCGGAAAGAATTTCGAGCAGGTGATCTCGGCCTTCGCGAGCCAGGATCCCGAGTTGGCCCGTAGGATCATTAAGGCCAAGGATGAGATCCGCCGGATGGAACGCGAACTGCGCGCGGCCCATATCCAGAGACTCCACGCGGGCCTGACGGAATCCATCGAGACCAGCGCGATCCACCTGGATATCCTGACGAACCTCGTCCGGATCAATCACCATATCACCGGTATCGCGTACCCGATCCTGGAGACGGCCTAGGCGATGGAACCGGACCGCCTCGAAGAATTATTGGACCGCGTCCGGAGCGGTCGCCTATCCGTCCCGGAGGCGTTAAACCGGCTTCGCCATCTTCCTTATGAACCGATCGGGTTCGCGACGATTGATCATCACCGCACGATCCGCCAGGGACATCCCGAGGTGGTTTTCTGCGAGGGGAAACGTCCCGACCAGGTTCTGGCCATCCTCCGACGTATGATCTCGGCCGGGGGCGCCGTCCTGGCCACGCGGGCCGAGGCGTCGCTGTTCCGGGCCGTAAGGAAGATTCACCGGCGGGCAAGATATAACTCCTTGGGTCGGACGATTACGATCCCGAACGGATCGGATAAAAGCCGCCGGACCGGCCGGATGCGCCGTCGAGGGGCGGTGCGGGAGCCCATTCTGATTATCACGGCCGGAACGTCGGACATTCCCGTGGCCGAGGAGGCGAAGGCCACGCTTCAATATCTGGGGGACCGGGTCGAGACCCTGTACGACGTCGGTGTGGCCGGACTGCACCGGCTGCTGGATCATCGGAGGCGCCTCGAGGCCGCCTCCGTCCTCATCGTCGTGGCCGGCATGGAGGGCGCGCTGGCCAGCGTGGTGGCCGGATGGATGGACAAGCCGATCGTGGCCGTCCCGACCAGCATCGGCTACGGGGCCAATTTCGGGGGAATCTCGGCCCTCCTGACCATGCTGAATGCCTGCGCGGCCGGTGTCGCGGTCGTCAATATCGATAACGGCTTCGGCGCGGGGGTTCTGGCCCATCGGATCATCCAAATGAAGACGGGAAGGTCTTGAGCGAGGAGAGATGAAGATCGCGTATTTCGATTGTTTCTCGGGTGTCAGCGGAGACATGATTCTTGGCGCTATGGTGGACGCCGGCCTGGAGCTGTCAAAGCTTCGGATGCGCCTGGGCCAACTCCCGATCAAAGGATTTGAGCTCAAGACCCGTTCGGCTCAACGCGGACCGTTTATCGGAACGAAGGTGGATGTCGAGGTCGAACCTCAGAAACAGAAATCGTGGGAGGTCCGCGAACTCGAGAACATCATCCGCAGGAGCCGACTGGACGACACGACGAAGAAAACGGTCGAGGCGATCCTGGAGCGATGGATCAAGGCCGAGATCAAGGCCCATGGAAACGCCCAGGGGCTCCGGTTCCAGGCCGAACCCGCCATCGACCTTCTGGTGGATATCGTGGGCTGCGTGCTGGGATTGGGCCTCATGGGGATCGACGAGGTCATGGCCTCTCCGCTCAATCTCGGGAGCGGAATGATCCAAGTCCACGGAGGAAACGTCCCCATCCCCGCTCCGACGACGGCCGAGCTGATCCGGGGCTTCACCGTCTACTCGGGCGGCCCTCCGGTGGAGCTCACAACACCGACCGGGGCCGCGATCATCACCACGCTCGTGACGGCCAGCGGGCCGTTCCCGGAAATGCGTCTCCAGAAGATCGGGTACGGGGCCGGGAGCCGCGAGTTCCCGAACTGGCCGAACATGCTTCGGATGATCGTCGGCGAGAGCCCGCTGGCCGTCTGTGAAGACCGGATGGTTTTGCTGGAGACGAATATCGATGATCTCAACCCGCAGGTTTACGAGCACGTGATGGAGCGCCTCTTTTCGGCCGGCGCCGCGGATGTTTTTCTGACGTCCATCACGATGAAAAAGGGCCGCCCCGGAATCCTCTTGACCGTCCTGGCGGAACAGCACAAGGTGGCCGAACTGACCGAGATCGTCTTTAAGGAAACCACCACGCTCGGGATCCGTCAGACCCCGGTTCACCGGCGCATCCTCCCGCGGGGAACCGAGACGGTCGAGACGCGTTACGGCCTCGTCCGCGTCAAGGTCGTCACGGGTGCCGGCGGCCTCGAGAAACGGTTCCCTGAATACCAGGATTTGAAGCGAATCGCGCAGGAAACGGGGCTTCCCCTCCGCCAAGTGAAGGAAGAGCTGGAGCAGTCGCTGAATCCGGGACCGGGTCTGGCCCCTTCGCGAACCGAGGAGCCGAATGAGTAGCCCCCCGAGCGGGAGGAGCGGGTTCGGGTTCTCCGGGTTATCCCCCGGGTCGGGGCCGCCGCGGATCGACCGCGGTTTGACATCCCCCCTATCCGATGTTAAGATGGATCATCGCACCCCTCGATATTAATACCCTTTTCAGGATATGAACCGCAATCAGGGGAAGGGTTAAAACTCGTGATATCGGATACGATCCTTGTATCAAGGAAGCCTCCCCGTTTCAAGCCCTATCCCATACCACGATCCGGTGAACGGATTTTACCCGGCCGGCTGATCGGATCTTCATCCGAGCGTCCGGGTAAAACGGCCTTCCAACCGTAAGGGGCGAAACGATGGATCTGCGCCGGATCGTTAAGAGCTACCGAACGAAAATAACGCTTTCGATCCTCGGCGTTGGCCTCGTAGTGATGCTGCTGATCCTGTTGGTCACGTATACCGTGGGCCGCACTCATCTCCAAAACACGATCGGTTCGAATTACCGCGAACTCGCCGTCGAGACGAGCCAGAAGCTTAAGTTCCTGATCGAGCATAATGTCCGCTCGGCCCGGTTCCTGGCGCTCACCTCGGACGTCCGGGCCGGGGTGGAGCTGGCCAACGCGGCGTATTCCCAGCGCCGGATGAGCGAGACCGACGTGCGGAAACGAATCGAGATCCTCACCCAGCTCTGGGAAAAAAGCCAAGGCGCGGATGACCTCGTGGAAGGCTTCTTGAAGAATCCCGCCTCCGATTTCATTCGCGGCGCACTGCGTCAGCCCAAGGAACGCCGGGACCACCTCGCGATCACCGCCACGGACCGGCGGGGGATTTTAGTGGCCGCGGACGCGAAACCGGCCCGGGTCTATTACGGGGACGACCCCTGGTGGCTGGCCGCCTTCAACCGCGGCCAGGGCAGCATCTATATCTCAGATATTCAGGTGATGCAGCCGGCCACGGAAGAGTTTGACCGGCAGTTCAGCCTCACCATCGCCGTTCCGATCATGGATGCGGGCGGAACCCAGGCGATCGGGGTCCTGCGCTCGGATCTTCAGGTGCAGCCCTTCTTTGAGGCCGTCACGCGGGTCCACCTTGGCAAGTCGGATCACACCATGCTCGCCAGTTCGGACGGAACCCTGATCTTTTGTCCAATATTTCTGATCCGGAACCACACCCTTCTGCCGGAACTGATGCAGACGATTTTCAAGGACCAGCCCGGCTGGGCGATCACCCTGGCCGACGTTCACTACACCGGGCAGAAAACCATATCGGCCTTTTCCCCGGTCGATTTCGGCGATATGGCTCCGTCCATCCATCCGGCCAGCTTCGGCGGGAAGCAGTGGTATATCTTCACCAGCCAGGATCCCTTGAAGACCTACGCCCCGATCCAGACGTTGCTCGACTGGATCCTGATCTCCCTGGGAGCGGGGGTCGTCCTCCTATCGGGCCTCGGACTCCGCGCCGCCGGTTACGTGGTCCGCCCGCTCCAGGCCCTGCAGAGGGGGGCCAAACTGATCGGCTTCGGCAATCTGGATCACCGAATTACGATCCGGACCGGCGATGAGATTCAGGATGTGGCGGATGAATTCAACGAGATGACGATCAAGCTCAAGGCCTCCTACTCGAGCCTCGAGCGGAAGGTTTCGGAAAGAACCCAGGAGTTATCCGTCATCAATAAGATCACCCGGACGATCAGTTCCAGCCTGAACATCCACCAGATCTTCGATGCACTCGCGGCCGAGGTCAAAACGGTGATCCCGTTTGATCAGATCCGCCTTGCGCTGACGGAGGAGAAGAAACAGGAAATGACCGTCCAGTTGGTCAAGACCCGGGAGTCCCCGACGAAAAAACAGGAGGAACCCGTGCCGCTGAAGGGCACGGTCGTCGAGTGGGTAACGGATCATTCCCGCCCGTTCTACCGGCGCGACATCACGGAAGGAAGCCGGTTTGCGGAAGACGGGGAACTTCAGAGGGAGGACCTGCGATCGTACCTCGCGATGCCCATCCTGTCGCACCGCCGGGTGATCGGCAGCCTGCTGCTGGCCGGCACCCAACCCCACGCCTTCTCGGACCGGAATATGGAGATTCTGGTGCCGATCACGGAGCAACTGGCCATCGCCGTCGAAACGATCCGCTTGTTCGAGCAGACGAAAAAACTGGACCAATTGAAATCCGAATTCGTTTCGAAGGTTTCCCACGAGCTACGCACCCCCCTGACCTCCATCAAGGGCTTCACCGAGATCCTGCTCTCCTACCGCGACGTGGATCTCAAAACCCAGCAGGAGTTTATTTCCATCATCCACGAGGAAAGCGAGCGGCTCACCCGTCTGATCAACGACATCCTGGATCTCTCGAAGATCGAGGCCGGACGGATCGAATGGAAGATTCGCCCCCTCTCCATCAACGAGATCGTGACGCACACGGTCAAATCGATCCGGGCGATCGCGATCGAAAAGAATCTTCCGATCGTGCTTGAGGTTCCCGAAGGCCTTCCCGAGATCCGGGGAGACCGGGACCGGCTGATTCAGGTCATGGACAACCTCCTGAGCAACGCGATCAAGTTCACGGAAAAAGGCAAGATCACCATCGAGTCCCGACGGGAAGACGGGTGGATCCGGACCTCGGTCATCGATACGGGCATTGGCATACCGACCGTGGATCAGCAAAAGATCTTCGAGAAGTTCGCTCAGCTCGTCGATCCGAGAGGGGGGAAACCGAAAGGGACCGGCCTGGGCCTGGCCATCTGCCACGAGATCGTTTTGTACCTCGGGGGACGGATCTGGTGCGAGAGCAAACGCGGAAAGGGGAGCACCTTTCATTTTACCCTCCCCGTCTGGTCGCCGGCCGGCCGGGGGGACACGGGCGGGCTCGTCCCATCGGCGACCGCCCCGCCCGAGACGGACCGGACCTCCGACCGATCCCAGGACCCGGTCCAGTGATCGGAGGCGATGAACCGCGACCGTGAGATAAAGAGGGTCCTCTGGCGGGTCCTCCTCCTCAATCTGGGGGTCGCCGCGGCCAAGCTGGTTTACGGGGAATCGACCGGAACCCTCAGCATGTGGGCCGACGGACTTCACTCGTTGTTCGACGGCACCTCCAACATCGTGGGACTCATCGGGATCTGGGCGGCGGCCCACCCCCCGGACGCCACCCATCCGTACGGCCACCGGAAGTTTGAAAGCTTCGCGGCCTTCGCGATCTCCGTCTTCCTTTTTATCGCCTGCTTCAAAATCCTCGAGAGCAGCTACGACCGATGGCTCACCCCCCAATCGCCCCGGGTCACGCTTTGGAGCTTTGGGATCATGCTGGCGACGATCGCGATTAATCTCTTCGTGACGCGCTACGAGCACCGCCGGGCGCGCGAGCTCAAGAGCGGCATCCTTCACGCGGACTCGATGCACACACTGAGCGACGTCTATTCCTCGGCCTCGGTTCTCGTCGGGATGATGATGATCCGGGCCGGGCTTTCCATCCTGGATCCCGTCGTGGCCATACTGATCGCCGGATTCATCGGCCGGACCGGTTTCAAAATCCTCTTCGAAACCTCCCGGGTCCTGAGCGACGCTTCCTGCGTCGACCCGGAACGGGTGCGCGAGCTAGTCATGAACTTTCCGGGCGTAAAATCCTGTCACAGCATCCGGACCCGCGGGCTCGAGAACCACGTCTTCGTCGATTTTCATATCCATGTCCCGGCCGGGATGACGACGCACGAGTCCCACGAGCTGGTGCACGAGATTGAGAATCGGATCAAGGAGGAGGTGGAGGGGGTGGTGGACATGGTGATCCACGTGGAGCCGGCCCCCCAAACCCAGATCTCCGTCCCCTCTCCCCGTTCATGAGGCCGCCGATCGCGATTACGATGGGCGACCCGGCCGGGATCGGGCCCGAGGTCATCTTAAAGGCCCTCCTCCGTCCATCGGCGAGGAGGATCGGCCGGGTGGTGGTGATCGGCGACGCCGGTCTTTTTCGTAAGACGGCCGACCAACTCGGCCTGCCCGCGAGGTGGCGCACGGTCTATTCCGTGGAGGAGGCGACCGGTTCCCCGGGGGAAATCGCCCTCCTGGATCTCAAAAATGTGGATCTCTCCCGATGGCGATGGGGAAGGCCGGAGCAGACCGGGGGCCGAGCCGCCGTAGAGGCGGTGAGGGTGGCGGCCCAACTGGCGATGGACCGACGGGTCTGTGCGATCGTAACCGCACCGATCAGTAAGGCGGCCCTCCGGGCGGCCCGGTATCCTCTTCCAGGCCATACCGAGCTTCTGGCCCGGCTGGCCGGGGTGGCGGATGTCGGGATGCTGATGATCGCCCCGGTCCCTCGGACCTTCCATCCCTGCCTCAAGCCTCGAACCTCAAAACCTCCGACGCACCTCCGCATTCTCCTCGCCACAACCCATTTGGCCATTCACCGACTCCCGAAGGCCCTGACCCGGGCGCGCGTGGGAACGGCCATTCGCCTGGCTCGTGAGGCGGCCGTGCGTTATTTCGATCTCCGACGCCCTCGCCTGGGGGTCGCGGCCTTAAATCCCCACGCCGGCGAGGGAGGACTGTTCGGCCGGGAAGAGGATAGGGTGATTCGGCCGGCCGTCCAACAGGCGCGGCGCCAGGGCCTCCAAGTGGCCGGCCCCCTTCCGGCCGACAGTCTGATTCGCCGGGCCACCGAAGGGGAATTCGACATCGTCGTGGCGATGTATCACGACCAAGCGCTGATTCCGATCAAACTCCTCGGGTTCGGCCGCGCCGTCAACATGACGGTGGGTCTGCCCTTTATCCGGACCTCGGTGGACCACGGAACCGCCTTCGACATCGCCGGGAAAGGGGCCGCGGATCCCGGAAGCCTGATCGAGGCGATCGCACTGGCGGCCCGACTGGCCGGGCCATCGGGACGATGAGAACCCGACGACAAGCTCTCGGGCAGCATTTTCTTCACGACCCTAATATCGTTCGAAAAATCCTCGCCGTCGCCCAGATCGCGCCGGACGAAACGGTCGTCGAGATCGGCCCCGGCCGGGGTGTTCTGACCCGTCCGCTCAGCCGCGTGGCCCAGCGGCTCTTCGCCGTCGAACTGGATGCCCGGCTGGTCGACGGGCTGAAGACGGACATCGAGAGGGAGGGAAGCCGTTCGTGGGGGAATAGGGTGGAACTGATCCGGGCGGATGCGCTAACGTTCGCGTTCGAATCCCTCCCCGCGCCCTTTGTTGTCGTGGCCAACCTCCCCTACGCGATTTCGACGCCGCTCTTGTTCCGACTTCTTAAGCTCCGAGGAGGAATCGATCGGATGGTCCTCATGGTCCAGCTCGAGGTGGCCCGTCGTATCACGGCCCCCGTGGGGGGAAGGGACTACGGCCCGCTCTCGATCGGGATCCAGTACGCAACCCGCGCTCGACTGGAGTTCATCGTCCCTCGCGGCTGCTTCTCGCCCCCGCCCTCCGTGGACTCGGCCGTGATCAGCCTGAATGAAATCGGAAAGCCGCGGGTCCCGGTCCGGGATGAACCCTTCTTCTTCCGCGTCGTCCGCGGGGCGTTCGCGCACCGCAGGAAATCGCTCCGCAACGCGCTGAAACATGCCGGGTTCCCGGTGTCCGCGGTTGAAGAGGGCCTCCGGACGATCGGGCCGAACGGCCGGTGTGCGCCGCCGGGCCCCAGACCCCAGACCCTCACGATCGAGGAGTGGGCCCTTCTCGCCGACAAACTGTTTGATATAACCCGAAAAATATGATAAATTTTAGATCCAAATGGCCCACGCCCCCCGCCAAGATAACCGCCGGCAAGAGATCTGGGGCATCGGCCTGTTAACCCTCGGCCTGCTGCTCTTGATCAGCGTGATCTCCTACGACCCGCGGGACCCCTCTTTAAATACCGTCTCGTCCCACCCCACGGTCCACAATTTGGGAGGGAAATTCGGGGCCTACTTGTCCGATGCGATTTTCCAGCTTTTCGGCGGCGGGGCTTACCTCTCATCCCTGGGACTGTGCGTGATCGGCTGGCGCCTTCTGCTCTTCGGGGCGGGTCATCCCAACCGACTCCGGTGGACCGGGTACGGTTTGCTCCTTCTCTCCTTTTCGACCCTTGCCGACCTGCTCATCACCAGTCTTCCCTCCATCTCGGGCGGACCGATTCTTTCCGGACGAGCCGGGGGCCTGGCGGGAAGACTTTTTGGAGGATGGCTCTCCGAGTACTTCGGATCCACCGGTGCCTCGATTCTCGTCGGGGCCGCTTTTCTCCTCTCGATCCTTTTCGTGACTTCCTTTTCTTTTCGCGCCCTCATCGTGCTCGTTAAAAGAGCGTCCCTCGGCATAAGAGAGGGAACGGTCGGTCTCATTCAATCGACGCGAACCGCCGTCACGATCTATCAGGAACGGTCGCGGCGATGGGAGACCGAGCGAAAAATCCGTCGGAGGCTTCCGGCCCAACGGCCCAAGATCGTCGATCCGTCGATCCCTCCCAAGACCCCCCCGAAGCAGGAGCCCCTTCCTTTCATGAAAGAGAAGGGGGCCTACGAGCTGCCGTCGATCACGCTCCTTGCGGACCGCCCGGCCTCCCAGCCCAAGGTCTCCAAGGATGAGCTCATGGCCAACTCCCAGATCCTCGAAAAGAAGCTTATGGATTACGGAATCGAAGGACGGGTGACCCAGGTCCATCCCGGGCCGGTTGTCACGATGTACGAGTTTGAGCCGGCCGCCGGCGTGAAGGTGAATAAGATCGTCAACCTGTCGGACGACCTGGCGCTGGCGATGCGCGCGATGAGCGTGCGGATCGTGGCCCCCCTGCCCGGGAAATCCGTCGTGGGAATCGAGATCCCCAACAACCACCGGGAGGATGTCTATCTGAGAGAGATCCTCACGGCCGAGGCCTTCTCGACCACCGGATCCAAACTCGCCCTGGCGCTTGGAAAGGACATTTTCGGAGCTCCGGTCGTGGCGGATCTGGCCGGCATGCCCCATCTCCTCGTCGCAGGGGCCACCGGTTCGGGGAAGAGCGTCGCGCTCAACGCCATGATCTTAAGCCTGCTCCACTCGGCCACACCCCAGGAAGTGAAGATGATCATGATCGACCCCAAGCTGCTGGAACTCTCGGCCTATGACGGGATCCCGCATCTCATGATGCCGGTCCTTGTCCGGGCCAAGGATACGCCTAAGGTATTCCAGCGGTTGGTGACCGAAATGCAGCAGCGGTACCGCCTCCTGGCCGAGGCCGGCGCGCGCAATATCGAGAGCTACAATAAGAAAATGACCGAACAGGCCGGCCGGGCCGCCGCCCCGGCCCCGGAAGAGGCCGGCGGGGAACTGGCCGGCGAAAAACCCGGAGGACCCCTCCCCTATCTCGTGGTGATCGTCGATGAACTCGCGGACCTCATGCTGGTGGCCGCCCGCGAGATCGAGGACTCGATCACCCGCCTGGCCCAGATGGCCCGTGCGGCCGGCATTCATCTGGTCGTGGCCACCCAGAGGCCCTCGGTGGATGTACTGACCGGTCTGATCAAGGCCAACTTTCCGGCCCGGATATCGTTCCAGGTCTCCTCCAAAACGGATTCCCGGACCATCCTGGATGCCAACGGGGCCGAGCAGCTTCTCGGCCGGGGGGACATGCTCTTTCTCGCGCCGGGCACCGGCCGAATCACACGGATACACGGGGGGTATGTATCCGAGAACGAGATCCGCTCCGTCGTCGAGCACGTCAAGGCGCAAGGCCGGCCCCGGTATATTGATTTCGCCGCGGAATCGAAGGGAGAGGCAATCGGGACCGATCCGTTCGAATCCGTGGGGCGCGATGAGCTTTATGATAAGGCCGTCGATCTGGTGGTCACCTCCGGGGCCGCATCGGCCTCCCTCATCCAGCGCCGCCTTCGCGTGGGATACCCCCGGGCGGCTCGGATGATCGAGATCATGGAAGAGGACGGCATCGTCGGGCCGGCGACCGGGGGAAAGCCTCGCCAGGTCCTGGCGCCCCCGCCCAGCGAGTTGCAATGATCCGACGGGAAACCAGGACGCGATTACTTTTCTGGCTCGCATTGACCTTGGCGACGGGTCCCGCGCCGGAAGGCCGGGCCGCCCCCTCGACGCTCACGCTTCCCGAGTTCATCCAGAGGATCCAGGCCGCCTACGAGGCCACGACCGACTGGGAAGCGGAGTTTCGGCAGATCACCGAAATCGACGGATTCGATTCGCCGATCGCCTCCCGGGGAAGGCTGTATATCAAGAAGCCGGGAAAACTGCGCTGGGACTATGAAGAGCCTTACCACCAGCAGATCATGGTGAATGATCAAAAAATCTGGATCTACACACCCGAACAAAAGCAGGTGGTCGTATCCCCTATGGCCGGTTTTACCGATTCGCAGCTCCCCTTGCGCCTTCTCATGGGGATGGGTCGACTGGACCAGGATTTCACCGTGGAGTGGGCGGACCCGGACCCTGTGGCGGCGGGCGGGCGCGGCCCGTTGCGGCTAACGCCGAAGGATCCGAAAACCGGCCTGACCCATCTCCAGATCGAGGTCGACCCCAAAAAGTTTTTCATCACACGCCTGATGCTCTACCAGGTCAATGGAAATCATTCTCGGTTCCAGTTTTTGAACATCCGTAACAATACCGGCCTTAAAGATCCCTTTTTCATATTTATTCCTCCCCGGGGCGTGGCCGTGGTGGAAACCCCGCCGACCGCTCCCTAGCATCGGGTTACGGGGAAAATAAAACGGGCCGGATTTCAATCCCGGTTAATGAACATGAGCCATCACGAACGAAAAAGAGGTCTCCGTAAAAAGCTCATCTGGGCCACCCTGATGGTCGGGATCCTGCCCGTGATTTTAGGTCTTGTTTTAACCTACTTAAAAGGGACCGAGGAACTGCTTCGCGCGCTCGGCGCCAATTTCGCGGGCCTGGCACAGGAAGCGGCCAACAAGACGGACCTCCTGATCGGACAGGAGATCGAAGGCCTCCAGCGATTCGCGGCGCTCCCCGAAACGCTCCAGGCCGTATCGGAAGCAAACCGCATCTACGCGGACTCTTCAGCCCCGGCGATCAAGGAGCGGATGCGTCAATCGGCCCAGGACTGGAAAGCGGCCCGGGAGAATAAAACCACCCGTCACCCCGTGCTGGGTCACCTGCTCGGACCCTACCTCGCCAACCTCTCAAAGTTCGATGAGGAACCCGGAGCCGAGGTGGCCCTTTACCTGACGGATCGCCGCGGTCTTCTCGTGTCCAGCGTCAACACCTTTCCCCCGTTTGACTCGAGCGATTCCCCCGGATGGAAGAAGAGCTTTTCGGCCGGGGCGGGCTCGGCCTATATCAGCGATATCTACCGGCCGGAAGGGAGCCCCAGCTTCCTCTTTGACATCGGGGTTCCCGTCCTGGACCCGTCGACGGGTCGCCCCATGGGGGTCCTCACGCTCATCAATAACGTCAAGGAATATTTCAAGACCCCGATCCACGAGATTCGTTTCGGCGATACGGGGCATGCCATGCTTCTGGACGGGAACGGGGACGTCCTGATCTGTCCCATTCTGCCCACCGGGATGCACGTCACGGATCCAGTATTGGTTGAAGCCGTTACGGGCCCGGCGACCGATTGGAAGGTTGTGAAGAACGACGCGCACGGGGGAGAGAACTCGATCGTGGGTTTCTCTCCGGTCAGGAGGGTCAATCACATCCTGGCCCAATCCCAATCGAAGGCCTGGTTCGGATTCACCCGCCAGGATCCCAAGGAACTGTATGGACCGATCCGCGCCCTCCTGACCTATGCCTCGGCCGCGAGCGTAATCCTGCTGGGTCTCCTGGTCCTCCTGGCCCTGGCTGTTTCAAAGCGGTTTGTGCAACCGATTCATCTCCTCCATGAGGGGACCGAGCTGATCGGCAAGGGAAATCTCTCCCACCGCCTGCAAATCCGTACCCATGACGAGATTGAACAGCTGGCCGATGAATTCAACCGAATGGCCGCCAATCTCCAGGACTCCTATACCGGCCTCGAACAGCGCGTGGCGGACCGGACGAAGGAATTGACCGGGGTAAACATAATCGCCCAGACGGTCAACCAGTCGCTGGATATCCAGGAGATTCTGGATGCGTCCTTGAACAAAATTCTGGAGGTCATGGGGATCGAGGCGGGCGGGATCCATCTCTGGGACGACACCGCCCAAAAGCTGTATCTCAAATCCTACCGGGGCATTCCCGATGGGGTCGTCCAGGCCGCATCCGAACTGGGGGCCGGCGATCATATCGCCGGGAAGGTGGCCGAGTTGGGAGAACCTCTCCGGGTCGAAGGACCCGGACTGAAGGAGTACGCCCAGGCCCCTCTTGTTCGGGCGGGTTTCCAATCCATCGTCTCGATCCCGATCAACAGCAAGAATCGGCTGGTGGCGACGCTGACGATCGCCAGCATGATTCCGCGGCAATTTAATCCCTCGGATCTCCAGCTCCTCTCGTCGATCGGCAACCAGATGGGCACCGCGATCGACAACGCAACCCTGTATGAGCGTGAAAAGATGATGGTCGAACGCCTGAAGGAAATCGACCGTTTCAAATCCGAGTTCCTCTCAAACGTCAGCCATGAACTGCGCCTCCCCCTGACTTCGATCATCGGCTTCTCCGAACTCCTCCTGGACCGTATCCCGGGCGACCTCACACCGGACCAGGAAGACTACATCCGGAACATGCAGGAAAGCGGGCATCACCTTCTGGAGATCATCAACAATCTCCTGAATTTGACCAAACTGCGGGCCGGGAAAATGGAGGTCCATTACCAGCGGTTCGAACTGCCGGTCCTCATTGAGACCGTAAAGCGCACCGTCACACCCCTGGTCGTGAAGAAGGGATTACATCTGGAATCCCGCATCGAAACCGGCAGCCCGCTCATCTATACGGACGAAGGGAAGATCAAGCAGATCCTGCTCAACCTTCTCAGCAACGCGATCAAGTTTACCCCGGTCGGGGGCCGGATCTCGATCGGGGCCCGGCAGACCCGCCTGGACGGAGACCCGGCCGTCGAGATCGGCGTATCCGATACCGGGATCGGGATCCGCCCTCAGGACAAGGCCCGGATCTTCGAGGAGTTCCAGCAGGTCGACAGCACCTTCACGCGTGATTATTCCGGGACGGGGTTAGGGCTCACGATCTCACGGCAGTTCATGGGGCTGATCGGGGGCCGGATCGAAGTGGAGAGCGAACCGAATCGGGGCAGCACCTTCACGATCACCTTTCCCATCCAGGCCGGCCGGGTGCGAGAGCAGCCGGTTGCCGTCGAGCCGCGGGTCGAGCCCTCTCTCGGAACCGGCCGCCCGATGAGCGTCGAGCCGGAATCGATCCCCATCCAGACCGCGGCGGGCCTCCAGGGCGCCGCATCGTCCCTCCCCCGAATTCTCGTGGTGGAGGACGATCCCACGGTGGCCCGGCTCCTCACGCTCTATCTGGCGCAGGAGGGGTATCATGTGGATCAGGCCGTCGACGGGGAGGAGGCGATCACCAAGGCCCGACGGCTTCAGCCCTTCGCGATTACCCTCGACATCATGCTCCCCCGCCGCGACGGCTGGGAGGTGCTTCAGAAGCTCAAACAGCTGCCCGAGACCAAGGATATCCCGGTCATTATTATCTCGATCATCGAGAACCGCGAGCTGGGCTTCAGCCTTGGGGCCACCGATTACTTTTCAAAGCCGATCGACCGGAAGGCCCTGCTTGAGAGTTTAAAGAAGCTCAGCCTCTCCACCAAGATTGCCCGTAAGCCGGTCACGATCCTGGTCATCGACGACGATGAAAAGATCCTCCAATTGATCTCGGCCATCCTCACGAACGAGGGCTACGGCATCTTAAAGTCGCAGCGGGCGCAGGACGGAATCGATCTGGCCATCGAGGTCCAGCCGGACCTGATTCTCCTGGACCTTCTGATGCCGGATGTGGACGGGTTTGAGGCGCTGGAGCGACTCAAGGTCCACCCGACGGCCCGAAACATTCCCGTGATTATTTTCACGGCCCGCACGCTCACCGAGGATGACCAAAATCGGCTAAATACGAAGATCCGCGGCGTCATCCCCAAAGGGCGCCCCCTTCGGGAATCCCTTCTGGCCGAGATCCGGAAGTTCGAGAAGCTCTACCCGGACAAGGCCCGGATGGTGGACGGATTGACCGGGTTCTACAACGAACGCTACCTGAACAACCGGCTGGCCGACGAGGTCAACCGGGCGCTTCGAGTCCGGAAAAACTTCTCGTTGATCATGACGAACCTGGATGGATTTCAAGCCTTCAACAAGCAGTACGGGGTCGAGGCCGGAAACGAGGTCATTCGGCAGGCGGCCGATCTTTTCCGGAACCATACTCGGGCCGCGAATCCGATCTGCCGCTGCGGGGGGACGACCTTCGCCATCCTCCTGACCGAGACGCCCAAGGCCTCGGCCGTTCTCGTCGGGGAGAAGCTTCGGGAGGCGATCCAAAAACACGCATTCGGTGTCGAGGCGCCCTCCCGACAGAATGAAGACCGGCACGCGATGACGATCAGCGTGGGCGTCGCGACGTTCTTCGACGACGCCGAGACGCCCGAACAACTCATCGTCCAGGCCACCCGGGCATTGGACGCGGCTCGGGCCGAGGGCGGAAATCGCGTGGTCGCCCGCCCGGAAACGCCTCGGAAGGCCCCGCCTTCCGAGGGAGCGTGATGGCCTTGACGCCGGAAGCCCTCCCAAAGGGCCGGAAGGTCCTCGTCGTGGATGACGAGCTCTTTGTTCGACAGTTAATTGCGATCAAACTCGGCCGGTGCGGTCTGGACGTGATCGAGGCGACGAATGGCCTCGAAGCGATCGAACGGGCCCGATCCGAGAGTCCCGACATCATCCTGATGGACGTCATGATGCCCAAGATGAATGGATTCGAGGCCTGTGAAAGGCTGAAGTCCGATCCCGAGACGTCCCGTATCCCGATCTTGATGCTCACGGCCCGCGGGGAACAGACGAGCCAGGAAAAGGGGCTGGCGCTCGGGGCGACCGGCTATCTCAGCAAGCCCTTCAGCCCCCAGAAACTGGCCGATCTCGTCCTTGACATTCTAAAGACGGATAACCCTTAACCGAGGTTCTCGCCCATGCCGGGTCTCAATTCATTCGATATCGTATCGAAGATCGAGATGCAGGAAGTCCGCAACGCCGTCGACCAGGCCCGAAAGGAACTCGCCCAGCGGTTTGACTTCAAGGGAAGTCAGAGCAGCGTAACCCTCGAAGGAGACGACCTGATCGTCGTCTCGGACGACGATTACAAACTCAAGAGCGTCGTGGACATTCTCCGGTCGAAGCTGGTCAAACGCGGCGTCTCGCTCAAGGCCCTGACGCTCGGAGCGGTGGAGCCCGCGCTCGGCGGGACGGTACGCCAGAAGATCTCGCTTAAGCAGGGGATCTCCTCGGAAAAAGCCAAGGAAATCACCCAGGCGATTCGAGATTCCAAATTGAAGGCCCAGACCCAAATCCAGGGCGACCAGGTCCGCGTCTTAAGCAAGAGCAAGGACGAGCTTCAGACCGTCATGGCCCTGTTGAAGGGACAGGACTTCGGGCTTCCGCTCCAGTTCACGAACTACCGTTAAAATTCCCCCCGGACTCCGGCCGCAGACGGCCGGTCAATTTTTCCAAACCGTCCTTGACCGCGATCATGGCGCGGCAGTCGTCCTCATTGTACCGGAGGACTTTATCCAGATCCCTCGCATTCCCGCCCTGCGCGGCCTGCTTAAACCAGATCATGGCGCTCCGCATCGCGTCCACCTCCCAGGCCGCCTGCCTCCATTGAAACCCGAAATACGGCGCGACCACCTTGATGCTGAAACCCGGGGTCGGGAGGACATAGGCGGCTTGGGCCGCACGGCAGAGGTCTTCCAGGTTTGGGAGGATCAAGGCCTCCCATTCGGCCTGTAGGCCGTGACGTTGGCTCGCCTTTCTGAGCTGGGTCTTTTCATAGTGATCCCAGTGGTAGAGACGGTAACGGCCCTCCCGTTGCCGAAGGAAATCAAGAAAGGCCACAAGGATCGCCCGCTCATCCAGGGGCCGCCGGGCTAGGAAGGAAAGGTATTCTTCCTCTCCATCCTTCCGACGGGGAATCACACCGATCAGATAAATACAGTTCCAGGCCGGATCGTCTTGAAACAGTTCCCCGCTCCCTTCCAGATCCAGATACATTTCTATTTCAGGCGGATCCCCCGATAGCCGGAAGGGAGCCACACGGATCGGACGCCGTGTCAACTGCGCCTTGGCCGAATTGAGGATCCGGGAGATTTTCTTCGTTCCCATACCCTTCATTCCCGGAAGCGTACTCGGACCCTTTCTCACCAGATCCTCCAGGGTATTCATGTCCATCCGTCGAAGCTTGGCGGCCCCAACCGCGCCGATATTCCAGGCCAGGGTAATGTCCTTAAGGTCGTGCGCCGTCCGATTCTGAAGCCGTCGCCAGCGCGAAGGACAGTTATAGGTGGGCGGGGGAGAGAATGGTCGGCTCAAAATTTCCCTGGCCGTTCGGATGACCGATTCGATCTCCTCTTCACGGTAGGAAACCGGAAAATCCTGGTTGGCCCGGTTGACGATTCGGGATTGGGCTTCAAGCCCGTACCCCCGGCGAATTAAATAGGTGTAGACCGATGCCTGAGTAAAATGCAGCTCGTCCGGGGTACCGGCGAGCTTGTATTCCTCGATCCGGCAATGACGGTCCTTCAGCTCCATGACATCCGGCCGGGCCCGGAGCCCCAACGGCAGGGACTCCAAGGCCCCCCCGTAAATGACGGCGCAACCGGATTTCAAGAGGTCTGTCGTCGGGCCGACGGCCGCCTCGAAGGGCCGTCCCGACAGGTCGGAATAATCCCGGTGGCGCAGGCGGAGCAACTCCCGCTCGATTTTTTGTCCTTGCTCCTTCAAGAACAGCAGATATTCGTCCTCCGGGTCTTTCCACTTCGGATCCCCGTAGTAGTCGTGCCACAATCCGAACGGATCGGACCGGGACAAGGCGATATCGGAAGCGGAAAGCATCAGCGATTCCCCCACCGGCAGTCCTCCCTCGGCGTTGCCGGAATTCTATCGCTTTCGCGCTCGGCCGTCAATGACCCTCCCAATATCCGGTTGACATATCCATTGTATTCCGTTATATGAATTTAAGCGAAGGTCCCGCCCCGACCCAATGACCTTCGTCTCGATCACCGGCCGGATCCGCGGTCTCGTCGCCAGGCCGACCCGAGGCGTCAAGCCACATCACCCTAAGGAGGAATACGATGCGGTTCGGTTTCATTTCGGTCATCGGCGTTCTTTTCATTGCGGCACCGTCGATTTCGGCGGAGCCGTCCGGGCTCAAAACGCAGAAGGACAAAATTAGCTACAGCATCGGGAGGGACATCGGCTCCAACATAAAAAAGGAAGAGATCGATATCAATCCCGATGCCCTCCTGCAGGGCCTCCGCGACGCGATATCGGACCGAAAATCTCTCCTCACGGAAGAGGAGGCGCGGGAGGTCTTATCCCAATTTCAGCAGGAGATGCGGGGGAAAGCCGAGGCCCGCCACAAACAGATCAGCGAAAAGAACAAGAAGGAAGGGGACTCCTTTCGGGTCGAAAATAAGAAGAAGAAGGATGTCGTCGCCCTCACCAGCGGCCTCCAGTACCGTGTGATCAAGGCCGGAACGGGTCAGAAACCCCGGTTGACCGATACGGTCT
Source organism: uncultured Nitrospirota bacterium (assembly GCA_964372835.1). Lineage (GTDB taxonomy): Bacteria > Nitrospirota > Nitrospiria > JACQBZ01 > JACQBZ01 > CAYJTJ01. Next base: position 11,670 of record CAYJTJ010000003.1, on the reverse strand, counting down.
CGACCCACTACCGGGGAACGCTGATCGACGGAACGGAATTCGACAGCTCGCTCGAGCGGGGCGAACCGGCCAAGTTTCCCGTGAATGCCGTTATCCCCGGCTGGACCGAAGCCCTCCAGCTCATGCCGGTCGGCTCCAAGTGGGAGATCATCGTGCCGCCCGATTTGGCCTACGGGGATCGCGGCGCCGCACCGATCATCGGGCCCAACGCCACGCTCATCTTCGAAGTGGAACTGATCGGCGTCGAGTGAGGGGGCCGGGGCGGTTTGAAGCTGCCGTTCTAGGTCACCGTTGGGATCGGAGAGGGAAAGTCGGTTGATCGGTCCAGGAGAGGATTATGGCCGTGTCAGATATCCGATGATTGAGGCGGCCCAGAGGAAGCCGGCGAGAAACAGAAAGAGCATGACGATGAGCCCGAATCGTACGAGGTCGATGAGGCCCGAAAGGGCGGCGGTTCCGACTTGAGCGCGTAAGCGTCTCATGGTTAAATGGACGCCGCGATATGGGACAACGCGGTCGGAATCGACGAGGGCCGGCGATCCCCCAGGATGATCCAGGATTCGCGCGAGGCCAGGATTTTTGCCACGAGGCGGCTGTTGATCTGGTGACCCGGGCAGTCCGCCTCAACCTCTCCCAGGGTCGGCATCCCCAGGAGCGCCATGTCCCCGAGGATGTCCAGCACCTTGTGGCGCACGAATTCATCCGGATATCGGAGCCCCTGCTCATTGAGGATCCCTTCGGGACCGATCACGACCGCGTTCTCGAGTGATCCGCCCCGGGCCAACCCCTGCCGGCGGAGCGCCTCCACCTCGTCAAGAAACCCGAACGTGCGCGCCGGCGCGATCTCGCGGACGAACGACTCCGCGGAAGCCGTATAGAGGTATCTCTGCTGGGAAACCAGCGGATGATCGAACCGGATGGTGCAGTTCACTCGGAACACGGGCGAGGGCCGGAGGACGATCCGTCGATCGCCCTCTCCCACCTCAATCGGTTGAAGGATCTTCAAGACCGGCTGAGGCTCCCCCTGCTCATGAATACCTGCCTTCCGGATCAGATCCACGAACGGCATGGCGCTGCCGTCCATGATGGGCAGCTCGGCCGAGTCCAGTTCGATCATCAAATTTGTAATGCCCAGGGCCGACAGCGCGGCGAGAAGGTGTTCGACCGTCTGGACCTTGTAACCGTTCTCCCCGATCGTGGTCGAAAGGACGGTGCCCACGATGTTCGTCCCATCCACGCGGACCGGCACCGGTCGTCCTCCATTTTTGCGCAGGAAGACGATGCCCGTATCGGGGGGGGCCGGGATCAGAGCCAGGGTGACCGGACCTCCGGAATGAAGTCCGATTCCGGAACAGCGGATTGTTTCGATTATTGTGTGTTGGGTCATCATCATCGGTGGTTCGCCATAAAACAAGGTTAAATGCTGCCGCTATGGACATGCATATAACATACCAGGTCTGTTCTAGAGATGATCGGGTGGGAGGGACTTATCAGAACTTACTGTAATTACAATATAATAAATAAATCCCCCGGAAGATTCGATCGATATTTAAATCCAATGGGACACCCCTTTGTCGCATAAAAACGACACGGCGGCGGCTGATCTGTTGCGTTTTTAGGACGCTTTTCTCCGCGGAGGTTTGGCGGCGGACGGGTCCTCCGGCGGGAAGCGCGTGATCGTAACCGAGGCCTGATTAAGCCGGGGGCCGGATTCGGTCCGATAAACGAGGATGTGTCTCAGCCAAGCCGCATCGTTCCGATCCGGGAAATCGGCTCGGTAATGGGACCCTCGACTCTCTTCGCGCGCGATCGCACCGACCACGATCGTTTCGGCCAGATCGATCAACGAATCAAGCTCCAGTGCGTTGACGAGCTCGCTGTTGAAAATTTTCCCCCGGTCCTGAAGGTAGATTCCGGCGTATCGAAGGCGAATCTCGCGAACCCTCCGGAGGGCCTCATCCATCTTTTTCCTCGTCCGGACGATTCCCAGGTGATCCGTCATCGTCGCGCCCAGTTCCTCCCGAAGCGGGGCGATCCGCTCCCCCTTTTTACGGGAAAGGAGTTCATCGATATTATCTCGGGCGGACCGTAGATGGACGGGAGAAAGTTCCGGCGCGGCGGCCTTCCGGACATACTCGGACGCCCGCATCCCGGCCCGACGGCCGAAGACGATCGTTTCGAGAAGCGAATTTCCGCCCAGGCGGTTGGCCCCATGAACGCTCACGCAGGCGCACTCGCCCGCCGCAAAAAAACCGGCCAGCTCGGTCTCCCCCCAGGCATTCGTGCGGATCCCGCCCATGGAATAGTGCGCCCCGGGCCTCACGGGGATGGGCGACTCGATCGGATCGACGCCCACAAACCAAATCGCCAGCTCCCGGATCTGGGGAAGCCGCTCCATGATCTTCTTCCTTCCGAGATGCCGCAGGTCCAGGAGAACGCAGCCGCCCTCCCCGCGTCCCTCCTCGATCTCCTTCTGTTCGCACCGGCTGACGAAATCGCGCGTGGCCAGCTCCATCCGTTCGGAATCGTAATTCGTCATGAACCGATCGCCCATGGAGTTGAGAAGGTATCCGCCCTCCCCGCGGGCCCCTTCGGTGATCAAGATTCCGGTTTCCCGAAGCGTGGTTGGGTGGAACTGGACAAACTCCATGTCCATGAGCGGGGCGCCCGCGCGGTAGGCCATGCTCATCCCGTCGCCGGTGTTGATCACGGCATTCGTGCTGGTGGAGTAGACCCGACCGTATCCCCCCGTGGCGAAAATAACGGCCTTGGCCTCGATGGCATGCAGATCCCCGCGGTAGACATCCATGGCCATCACGCCGCGGCAGACCTTATCTTCGATGATCAGGGATAGGACGTACCACTCCTCGTAGACGAAAATTCCATTCTTGAGGAGCTGCTCGTACAGGGCATGCAGGAGCGCATGACCGGTTCGGTCGGCCGCATAACAGGTCCGCGGGAAACCCGCCCCGCCGAACGGTCGCTGGGCGATCTTTCCCTCCGGGGTCCGGCTGAAGATCGCCCCCATCCGCTCAAGCTCCGCCAGGTCATTCGGTCCTTCACGGCACATCACCTCGATCGCGTCCTGATCACCCAGGTAGGCGCTTCCCTTGGCGGTATCAAAGGCATGCGACTCCCACGAATCATTCGGGTCCAGGGCCGCATTGATCCCGCCTTGCGCCGCCACGGAATGGCTCCGCACGGGATGCACCTTGGAAACAACCGCCACATCCAGCCCCGGCGCGGCAGCAATCGCCGCCCGCATCCCGGCCAGACCGGCCCCCACGATCAGGATGTCATGCCGGCGCATGGCCTATCCCCCCAGCACCTTCATGGTGACGGCCCGGTTTTCGATCACCCCGGCCTCCAACGCAGGTTCAACTCCTTGACCGCGCGGACCTCATCCAGTCGACCCACCGACCGGGTGTGCGGCGCCGTACGGACGATCTCCGGGTTCTCCTCGATCTCCCGGGCGATCCGGGCCATCGCCTCGCAGAAACGATCGAGGTTTTCCTTCGGCTCGGTTTCGGTCGGCTCGATCATCAAGGCCTCCTCCACGATCATCGGAAAATTAACCGTCGGAGGATGGATTCCGAAATCGATCAGTCGCTTGGCGATATCCCAGGCGTGGACATCTTTTCCCCGGAACTTCTTGGCCGAGGCGACGAACTCGTGCATGCAGAACCGGTTGTACGGAACCGGGTAAATCTTCTCCAACCGCTTGCGGATATAATTCGCATTCAAGATCGCGTTGGACCCGACCTTTTGAAACCCCACCGCGCCCATGCGCCGGATGTAGGTGTAGGCGCGGACCAGATTCCCGAAATTTCCGTAGAAGGTATGGACCCGCCCGATGGACTGGGGCCGGCGGTGCTCTAAAACGTAACCCTTCTCGGTCTTCTCGACCAGCGGAATCGGCAGAAACGGCACGAGCGGGGCCTTCACGCCCAGCGCCCCCGCCCCCGGGCCGCCCCCGCCGTGGGGCGTCGTAAAAGTTTTGTGCAGATTGGAATGGACCAGATCGAATCCCATATCGCCCGGACGGCAGAGACCGAGCATTGCGTTGAGGTTGGCCCCGTCGAGGTAGAGGAGCGCCCCGGCGGAATGGATCCGCTCGGAGATCTTGAGAATTTCGCGCTCAAACAGACCCAGCGTGTTGGGATTCGTCAACATGAGCGCGGCCGTTTCCTCATCCACCAGCCGTTTGAGATCCTCCAGGTCCACCAGCCCGTCGCCGCCCGAATGCACGACCTGGACCTGAAAGCCGGCGAGCGTCGCGGTCGCCGGGTTTGTTCCGTGCGCCGAGTCCGGAACGATCACTTTCCTGCGCGCCCGACCCTGTGCCCGGTGGTAGGCCCGGATCATCAGCATCCCGACCAGCTCGCCCTGGGCCCCGGCCGCCGGCTGGAGCGTCACACGGTCCATCCCGGTGATCTCACGAAGGGCCGATTCGAGCTGACCGAGGAGTTGAAGCGCGCCCTGGACCTGATCAACGGGCTGAAGGGGATGAACCGAGGCGAAGCCGGGATATCGGGCCACGTCCTCGTTGACCTTGGGGTTATACTTCATCGTGCAGGAGCCCAGCGGGTAGAACCCCTGGTCGATCCCGTAACTGTCCCGGGAGAGGTTGGTAAAATGCCTCACGACGTCCACCTCGCTCAGCTCGGGAAGATTCGGAGACTCCTTTCGCAGACGATCGGCCGGAATCAGCTCGGCCATCGGGACTTCCGGAACATCGAGATCCGGCAACGAGTAGCCTTTCCGTCCCGGGACACTTTTATCAAAAATAACCGCTTCAGCCATTCTTCAATCCCTCCAGCCACATATGGGCCTTCATGATACCGCAGATCGTCTTTCCATCGACGATCTCCCCCCGCCGGATCATACGCAGGACTCTTGGCATCGGCAGATCCAGGACCTCGATGACCTCATCTCGTTCCGGCGACCGGGCCACCGGCGTGAGACGGCGCGCGAGAAAGAGATGAATTTTCTCATCGGTGAAACCCGGCGTTGTCCAGATCCAGCCCAATCCCTTCCACCGGGAGGCCCGCTGCCCGGTCTCCTCGGCCAGTTCCCGCCGAGCGCAGTCCGCGGGGCCCTCACCCGGCTCCATCCGCCCGGCCGGGATCTCGAAAATCATTCCGCCGGCCGCATGACGGTATTGGCGGATCATGATGACGTGCCCGTCCTCACGAACCGGCACCACCGCGGCCGCCCCCGGGTGGCGGATGATCTCGAGCCGCGCCTTCCGGCCAGTGGGAAGATGCGCCGTTTCCAGATTGACGTCCAGTATGCGACCTTTATAAACCGTCGGCATCAAACCGATTCTCGAACCACCGCCACCAGCCGGTCCATCTCACCTATTTTGGGGGAGCGACCGTCCCCCTCCATCGGCTAAGCCGAATGGAGCCTCCCTCTCCCTACGCTCGCTCCGCTCGCTGTTATTTTTTGCCCTCATCGGACGGATTCTCTAACAACGGCCACCAGCCGGTCCATCTCATCCTTTGTTCTTTTCTCGGTCACGCAGAGAAGCCAGTGGTTTTTGAGCCGTCGGTCGACCGAACCCAGATCCAGCCCCCCGATGATCTGTTTCTTATACAGCCTCTTGTTCAGCCGGGCCGGAGGTACCGGCGTCTTCATGACGAATTCCTTAAAGAACGGCTGCCCAAAGGCCGGCTCAAAGCCCTTCGTCTCACAGAGGCGGCTCTTGAGATAATGGGCCTTCTGAAGGCAGAGACGTCCGACCTCGCGAATTCCCTGCCGGCCCATGGCCGAAAGATAGACCGTGGCCGCCAGCGCGGCCAGGGCTTCGTTCGTGCAGATGTTCGAAGTGGCCCGTTCTCTCTTAATGTGTTGTTCACGGGTCTGGAGGGTCAGGCAGAATCCGCGGCGGCCTTTTCCGTCCACCGTCGCGCCGACCACGCGGCCCGGCATTTGTCGGACGTACTCCCGCCGCGTCGCGAAAAAGCCGAGGTAGGGCCCGCCGAAGTTGAGCCCGTTTCCCAACCCCTGCCCTTCGCCCACGACGATATCAGCCCCGATTTCCCCCGGCGATCTCAAGAGACCCAACCCCATGGGATCGGCCGCGACCGCCACGAGCGCGCCGTGCCGTCGGGCCTCTAGGACCACCTCGCCGATCCGCTCAATGCAGCCGAAAAAGTTCGGGGATTGGATTAGGACGCAGGCCACCTCTTCGGAGAGATGGCGCCGGAGCGCCTCGGGATCGGTGATCCCATCCGCGTCCCGGATCTCGATAATGGTCGGCTCTGTCCCCGAAAGATAGGTTTTAAGGACCGACCGGTAGTCCGGATGGATCGCGGTGGAAAGGAGGATCTTGTTTCGCCGCGTCACGCGAAGGGCCATCATCGCGGCCTCGGCCAGCGCGGTCCCGCCGTCGTACAGCGAGGCGTTCGCCACCTCCATCCCGGTCAGCTCGCAAATCATCGTCTGGAATTCGTAGATTGTTTGGAGAAGCCCCTGACTCATCTCCGCCTGGTAGGGCGTATAGGCGGTGTAAAACTCCGATCGGAAGGCCAGGTGGCCCACCACGGAGGGGATCGCGTGATCGTAGGCGCCGGCGCCCAGGAAGGACGCGTAATGCAGGAGGTCGGCGTTCCTCTCGCTGAGACGGAGCATCTCGGCCTTAAGCTCGGGCTCCGACAGCGGGGGCGGGAGCTGAAGCCCGCGCGTGAGCCGGAGTTCCGACGGGATATCGGTGAGCAGGTCCTCGATCGTGTCGACCCCGATCACCTTCAACATCTGCTGTTGTTCTTCTTTCGTATTCGGAATGTACTCCACTCTACCTCCGTATCATCGTTAATCGATCCCGATTCTTACTTCCCGCGCCTTACGCCTTCCGCTTTTTATAAAACGGCCTCTCGACCAGGACGGCCGGGATCGCGTTCTCCCGTATCTCGATCAGAATCTCTTCGCCCACCCCGGCGAATCCCGGGGCCACGTATCCCATCCCGATGCCTTGATTGAGTGACGGGGAATGATTCCCGCTTGAGACTACGCCTATTTCTTTTCCCTCGGAGAAGATCTTGTAGCCGTGCCGGGGGACGCCGCGTTGCTCAAGCAGGAACCCCACCAGTTTTCGCGGCGGGCCCTTCTCCTTCTGCCGAACAATCGCCTCTCGCCCGATGAAGGCCGGCTTGTCGGCATCTACGGCAAACTCCAGCGAAGCCTCGATCGGCGTCGTCTCCTCGTCCATGTCGTTGCCGTAAAGGGGATAACCCATTTCAAGACGAAGTGTGTCGCGGCAGCCGAGGCCGCAGGGTTTTAGGCCGAACTCCTTTCCCCGCTTGATCAGCGCTTCCCAGACGTGAGCCGCCCGCTCCCTTGGGAGGTAAAGCTCATACCCCAGCTCGCCGGTGTACCCGCTCCGGGAGAGCCGCATGGGGGTTTCCGCCAGCACGGTCTCAAGACACTGGCGCGGCTTGAGGGAATCGAGATCGGCCCGTGTCAGTGGCTTAAGGAGCTCGCGCGACCGGGGCCCCTGAACCGCCAGCTGCGCCAGTTCCGGGCTTCGATCCGTGACGGTCACCCCGCGCATCCCGGAGGCCTGCTTTTTCAACCAGCCGAGGATCTTCCCGGCGTTCGCGGCGTTCGCGCAGACGGAATAGTTCTCCTCGGAAAACCGATAAAGCATCAGATCGTCCAGGATGCCCCCGGACTCCTTGCAGGCCAGCGCATACTGCATCCCGCCGACCCGCATGTTTTTGATGTCGGCGGTCGCGACGCGGTCGAGGAGCGCGAGGGCCGACGGACCCGTCACATCGATTCGCCCCATGTGGCTGATATCGAACAGGCCGACCGCGGTCCGGACCGCGCGATGCTCTTCGAGCACGCCGGTGTAGGACAGCGGCATCTCCCACCCGGCGAACGGGATCATTTTCGCCCCGAGGCTCCGGTGCGGCTCGTATAACGGCGTCTGGTTCATCGCGGGGACACTCACGGTCTAACTTTCACCCAGATAAGCCTCCCGGACGCGCGGATTTTCCATCAGCCGCCGGGCTTCATCTTCCAAAACGATCCGTCCGGTCTCCATGATGTATCCCCGGTGCGCCAGGCTCAAGGCGGCCCGGGCGTTTTGCTCCACGAGGAGGATGGTCCGTCCCTGACGGTTTAGAGTTCGAATAATCTCGAAGATCTTCTTCACGATGATCGGGGCCAGGCCGAGAGAAGGCTCGTCCATCAGCAGAAGCCTCGGTCGGGCCATCAAGGCCCGCCCGATCGCCAGCATCTGCTGCTCCCCCCCGGACAGTGTGCCGCCCCGTTGCGACCGCCGTTCCTTGAGGATCGGGAACTGCTCAAAAACGGTATTCAGATCGGCCTCGCGGTCCCGCCGATTTTTTTGAAGGAAGGCCCCCATCTCGAGATTTTCGAGGACCGTCAACCGGGGAAAGATACGGCGGCCCTCCGGGACCTGCGAGATCCCCCGCCCGACGATCTCATGGACGGGGAGACCCGCGATATCCTCCGCCAGGAATTCGACGCGCCCGCCCCGCGGCGGCAGGGTTCCCGAGATGGCCATCAGCGTGGTCGATTTTCCGGCCCCGTTGGCGCCGATCAGGGCCACGATCTCGCCCTCCTTCACCTCAAGCGAGATCCCCTTAAGGGCTTCGATCGGACCGTAGGAAGCGTGGACATCCTCCAGTTTTAGCAACCGGCCCTCACCCCCCTTTTCGATCGGAATCCACGGAACCCGTCGGAGAATCCGAAAGGCGCGGGCCGGTCAGTGTGATCGTCGGGCTCAGCGCGATTCCACCGCTCCCAAGTAGGCTTCAATGACACGGGGGTTCTTTTGAATCTCGCCGGGGGTGCCTTCTGCAATCTTGACTCCATGGTCCAGCACGGCGATCCGATCCGATATCCCCATGACCACTCTCATGTCGTGTTCGATCAGAAGGATCGTCACGCCCTGATCGCGGATCTGACGGATCAGGCGCATGAGTCCGGCCGTCTCGCGTGGATTCATCCCGGCCGCCGGCTCATCCAGGAGGAGCAGGACCGGGTCGGTCGCCAGCGCCCGGGCGATCTCAAGCCGGCGCTGCTCGCCGTAGGACAGGTTGCGCGCCCAAGTGTCCGCGCCGCCCGCTAAGCCCACGAATTCTAACAGCCGAAGTGCCTTCGATGCAAGCGCTCTCTCCTCCTCAAGCACCCAGCCCGCGCGGAGCAGCGCGCCCATCAAACCCGCCCGGCTGCGCACATGCCCCCCGACCATCACGTTTTCGAGCGCGGTCATCTCGGCGAACAGCCGGACGCTCTGGAAGGTTCTCGCGATCCCGAAAGCCGTGATCTCATGGGGCCGACGCCCGGTGATCCGTCGGCCCCGGAAGCGGGCCTCTCCGCCGGTGGGCGGATGGAGGCCCGTGACGCAGTTGAAAAAGGTCGTCTTCCCGGCCCCGTTGGGGCCGATCAGGCTGATAATCCTTCCTTCCTCCACGACCGTCCCGACGTCATCAAGCGCCGTCAGCCCTCCGAACCGCATCGTGAGATTCTTCGTTTCAAGAAGCGGCATCGCAAACCTTTCCCCGGTCCGGGCTTTGTTGTATGATGGGGGAACCGCTGTCGACGTTGGGGCTCATGAGATATTCCTGGTTCTTCATCTTAAGCTTCGCCGCCGCGGTCTTTTTGTCATCGGGCTGCATGGGCCGGGCCTTGGTCCGTCCGAACGTGACGCTTGGGTCCGTCGAAGTAACCGGGCTGAGCCTGACCGGAGCCCATCTGACCCTCCAAGTCGATCTCGAGAACCCGAACCGATTCGGCGTGACGATCACCCGATTGGGCTACACCGTGTTCTTAAACGACCGGCCCCTGGCCACCGGCGCCGTCCTGGATCCGATCTCGATCCCATCCCGCGCCACGACCACGGTCCGGCTCCCTCTTTCGACCTCCTTCCGCGATCTTAAGACGGGACTTAAGTCGCTACTGGAATCCGACTCCGTCGCGTACGCCATCGAGGGCGATGTGGCGATTCGGTCCTTTTTCGGATCGCGAAACTTCCCCTACCATCGCACCGGCACGATCAATCTCAAACGCCATCGTCCTCCCGAATCGGGCGGATCGGGAGGCGCTCCCCGCTCAGGCCTCGGAACCCCGTCGGGCGAGGTTTTCCTCAAGCCGCGCCTCGTCCTCGGGCCGGAGCTCGATCCGGCGACGCGGATTTCCGATCATCCCCTGAGGGCGGAAAAGCATCATCAGCACCATCGCCGCGCCAAAGACGAGCATCCGGTAGCTTGAAAACTCACGAAGCATTTCCGGCAGAATGACGAGGACCAGCGCGCCCAGGATCACGCCGGGCACGCTTCCCATCCCGCCCAGGACGACCATCGAAAGAACGATGACCGACTCGAAAAACGTGAAGCTCTCGGGAGAGATGAAGGCGAACTTCCCGGCGAAGAAGACCCCCGCGATGCCGGCCCAAGTCGCGCCCGTGGCGAAGGCCAGCATTTTCATCCAGGTCGCGTTCACCCCCATCGCCTGCGCGGCGATCTCATCTTCACGGATGGCGATCCAGGCCCGTCCAATCCGGGAGCGGCCCAACCGGTTCACGGTGAACACGGCCAGGGAGGCGATCGCCAGGATGAGATAGTAGAAATGGACCGGCTGGCTGAAGACGAACGCGCCGATTTCCGGTCGCCCGATGTTGAGGATGCCGTTGGGGCCGTTCGTGACGCTGTCCCAGTTCTTCAACACCAGATTGACGATATGGATGAATCCGAGCGTCACGATCGCCACGTAGTCTCCCCGTAACCGCAGCGTGACCAGGCCGAGAATGAGCCCGAAAAGTGCCGCGACCGCACCGCCGATCGGAAGCGCCGCCCAAAAGGAAACCGCGAGCCGCGTGGACAGCAGCGCATAACTGTAGGCCCCGATCGCGTAGAACGCGATGTATCCGAGGTCGAGTATGCCGGCCATCCCCACGACGATGTTGAGCCCCAGGGCCAGCACCACGTAGATGCCGCCCAGCGTGAGGACATCGATGAAATAGTTATTGAGGAACAGCGGAAGGAGGATCAGAAAAAGGCCGAGTGCGGATGCGCCGGCGGCCTTCTGCGGCGCGCTCGGCCGATGCCCGCGCATAAGACGGAGGGCCGGCTCTATCTTGTGGACGAAGCCCCGGAGCCGCTCGCTGGCCGAGGCCCGGATCGCCCCTCGCCAAAGGATCACGCCCAAGAGCGTCGCACCCGCGAACAGAGCGGCCGACGCCGGCCCGACGAATGGCAGGACCAAAAAACCGATCCAGCCCGCGAGGCCGGCGATCCGAAGCCATTCCTTCACGTTAGCCCTTCCGCCCGGGGACCGTGCCATCGGGCCGTTAGACCTTCTCCGACAGCCGTTCGCCCAGCAGCCCGCTGGGCCGAAGGATGAGGACCAGGATCAGGATAAGGAATGCGAAGACATCTTTGTATTCGCTCGAGATGTAACTGGCGCCCAGGCTTTCGACCAGCCCCAGGACGATCCCGCCCAGCATCGCGCCCGGGATGTTTCCGATCCCGCCCAGGACGGCCGCCGTGAAGGCCTTGATACCGGCAATGTATCCAATATAAAAGTTCACGAGGCCGTAGTAGACCGCGACCATGGCCCCAGCCGCGGACGCGAGGACCGAGCCGATCACGAACGTGATCGCGATCACCTTGTTGATGTCGATGCCGACCAGGCCGG
>CAYJTJ010000002.1:28541-39846 GCA_964372835.1 uncultured Nitrospirota bacterium | reverse complement strand
TCCCACCGGCCGCTGGCGCGCTTACGACTACGATGAACTCGTCAACCGCGACAAAGCCGGCCTCGACATCTTCTGGCTCAAAGACGAATCCCTCGAATCATCCGAAAAACTTCCAGATCCCGACGTCCTCGCGATAGAGATCGTCGAAGACCTCGAAGCGGCACTGGAACAATTCAGAGAAATTGCAACTGATTTAGGTGAAAAAACAGAATAAAAGGTGCCTGTCACCTTTTGGAAGGTAATCCATTGATTTTATTGGAAGCTGATTGCAAAGTTCCTGTCTATGTGGTCCTGCGCCCGCCAACGTAAAAGCACGCGCGTTGGGCCGGGGTGGCGGGCGGGAAATACAGTCGCTGAGCGGATTTAATCCCCTGGAATCATCCCGTCCCGGGGGATTTTTTATTTGACAAAATTCCTTGTAACTTATATAGTTATAAAGCTTCTTTCCCTTATAAAACGGAGGAGTTCGTGACCGAACCGGTTCAATTTAATTCCGTTGACGAGGCGATTGTAGAATTCCGCCGGGGAGAACTCATCATCCTCGTGGATGATGAGGACCGTGAAAATGAAGGGGACCTCGTCATGGCCGCAGAGAAGGTGACCCCTGAAGCGATCAACTTTATGGCCCGCTATGCACGGGGGTTGATCTGTCTCACCCTCACACCCGAACGCATTGATGAGCTCCAGCTCCCCCCGATGACTTCCGAGAATACCGCGAATTTTGGAACGGCCTTTACCGTTTCGATCGACGCACGGCGGGGCATCACCACGGGCATATCGGCGGCCGACCGCGCCAAGACCATCCTGACGGCCATCGACCCCAAAACGCGCCCGTCCGACCTCGCACGCCCGGGACACGTCTTTCCCCTGAAAGCCCAGAGGGGGGGGGTCCTCAAGCGGGCCGGACAGACCGAGGGCTCCGTCGATCTCGCCCGATTGGCCGGGCTTTCCGAAGCGGGTGTTCTCTGCGAGATCATGAACGAGGACGGAAGCATGGCCCGTGTCCCGGAGCTCAAGGAATTCGCCCGCCGGCATCGGTTGAAAATTGTCACCGTGAAGGACATGATCGAGTACCGGATGCAGCGCGAATCCCTCGTCCGCCGGATCAGCGAGGCCCATCTTCCGTCGAAATACGGAGAGTTTCGAGTCGTTGCCTACGAAAACGAAATTGATCAGGGGATCCACATCGCGCTGGTCAAGGGAAAGATCAATCCGGCGGAACCGATCCTAACAAGGGTCCATTCGGGTTGCCTCACCGGGGATGTCTTCGGCTCACGACGTTGCGATTGCGGCGAGCAACTGCACCGCGCGTTGGACACGATCGAGAAAGCGGGGCAAGGGGTGCTTCTCTATCTCAATCAGGAAGGGCGGGGGATAGGGCTTCTCAACAAGATCAAGGCCTACCAGCTTCAGGACAAGGGGATGGATACGGTACAGGCAAACGTCGAGCTGGGGTTCAAACCGGATCTTCGGGACTACGGGATCGGGGCCCAAATTCTGGTCGATCTGGGGCTTCGAAAGCTTCGCCTCTTGACGAACAATCCCCGCAAGATCGTGGGGGTGGAGGGCTATGGCCTTACGGTGGTAGAGCGAGTTCCGATCGAGATGCCCCCCCACGAACGGAATGTCCTCTATTTGAGGGCGAAGAAACAGAAGCTCGGTCATCTCCTGGACAAAGTCTAGATGGGGGCGCGGCCCAGGCGAAAGGATGGGCGAAGGCCGAGTGAAAGGGGATCCATTGGGAAGGGCCTCCGGCTGGCCCTGGTCGTCAGCCGATTCAACCGTTCGGTCACGGGAAAGCTGCTTGGCGGCGCTCTCGGTGTCCTACGGAAAAACGGAATCGGAAAGAAAGGGATCGACGTCATACGGGTTCCCGGAGCCTTCGAAATCCCGCTGGCGGCCAAGCGTCTGGCTCTTACGGGCGATTTCGACGGCCTGATCTGCCTTGGAGCCGTGATTCGGGGAGAAACCCCTCACTTCGAGTACATTAGTTCGGCCGCCAGTTACGGTCTGGCCCAGGTCATGCTGGAGACAGGCATTCCCGTCGGGTTTGGAGTCCTGACCACCGACACGGTTCAACAGGCACTGGCAAGGGCGGACGCTAGGCGATCAAATCGCGGCGGACAGGCCGCCGAGACGGTTCTGGAGATGATTCGGATCTTGAGGAAAATAAGCTAAGACCTCCGTCCAGCACGGGTTCTTTGAAAAACGATGGGTTATCGGCGACAGGCCAGGGAATTCGCTCTCCAGATGCTCTTTCATCTGGATGTTAATAAGGATCAACCGGATTGGCGGGAGGAGTTTTGGACACTTCATCCCGCCCCTCGGGAAGTTCGTCAATTCGCCGATCTTTTGGTTGAGGGAGTGCTCTCCCGGCATGGAGTGATCGACGCCCTGATCGGGAAGCACGCTCTGAACTGGTCCTTGAGCCGGATGTCGATCGTCGACCGGAATATTCTACGGTCCGCCCTATTCGAGATGCTCTTTTACGGCGAAACGCCTTTCAATGTGGTCTTGAACGAGGCCATCGAGATCGCGAAACGTTTCTCAGACGAACAGGCCGCCGGATTTATCAATGGAATCCTTGATTCCATCCTGAAGGAGGGGGCCCTTGCCGATCGGGGATCCCGATAGCATTTACAAAACAGGGGTGAAGGTTCTTTCTCAAAAACTGACGAAGGTTCACACCGATATCCTCGCTCTCGGTTTCTTTCAAGACATCCGACCCTTAATCGGCTATTCCGGTGAGATTGATTGGATTCAGAACGGAATTCTCTCCTGCCTGATTCTCCAGGATAAGATCCGAGGCGTCCTGAGTGAGGCGACCCTTCTGCCCGCCCAGCGCAAGCTGCCGGCCCCTAAGATTCTGATCATGGGTTTGGGGGTTTCGACCCAATTTTCGGAGCGATCCTTGGGAGAGATCTATTCGCGCATCTACCAAATTCTAGGACAACTCCATGTGAAGAATGGAACAACGGAACTGTTCGGACGCTCGGAGGGAATCCAGGAAATCACACGGGCCGCCGAGGTTCTCCTCCGGGAACAGCGACGGGAATCGGCCAGAGGGATCGAGATGAGCGTTCTCGTCCCCAACGAGGAGAGGGCCCGGCAGATTCAACAGGTTCTCCAGCAACGAATGGGCGCGGCATGATCGATCGTTATACCCTTCAGAAAATGGGATCCCTGTGGTCCGAGGATCGCAAGCTCGAGACCTGGCTTGAAGTCGAGCTTCTGGTCTGTGAAGCGTTGTCGGGGCGGGGGGAAATCCCGAAGGAGGCCTTGGCCTCGATTCGCAAGAAGGCTCGGGTCAATTTGGCGCGAATGAAGGAGATCGAGGCCCGCACAAAGCATGATGTCATCGCCTTCCTCGCCATGCTCTCCGAAGAGGTCGGCGAGGCCTCGCGCTATATCCACCTCGGGCTAACTTCCTCGGATGTTCTCGATACATCGCTCGCCGTACTCCTTAAGGAGGCGGCGGATATTCTGCTGGAGGACCTCGAGAGACTCCGGGCGGTCTTGAGAAAAAGGGCATTGGAATTTAAGAAAACCCTTATGGTCGGTCGATCACACGGCATGCACGGGGAACCCATTACCTTCGGCCTCAAGCTGGCCTTGTGGTACGCCGAAACGGAACGAAACTTGACCCGGATGAAGGCGGCGAGGGAGGACATCCGCGTCGGAAAGATATCCGGCTCGATGGGGACCTATGCGCACCTCCCTCCATCGGTGGAGGAATATGTCTGCGAGAAATGCGGATTAAAATCGGCCCCCGTCTCCAATCAGATCATCCAGCGTGACCGGCATGCCCAGTTTCTTACGACACTCGCCATCATCGCCAGCAGCTGCGATAAGTTCGCCACCGAGATCCGCCACCTCCAGCGGACCGAGGTCCTGGAGGTGGAGGAATACTTTTCGGAGGGTCAAAAGGGATCCTCCTCGATGCCGCACAAGCGGAATCCCGTGGGGTCCGAAAATATATCGGGACTCGCCCGGGTGGTGAGGGCCAATGCCCAGGCCGCCCTGGAAAATATTGCGCTTTGGCACGAACGCGACATCAGCCACTCCTCCGTGGAGAGGGTCATACTGCCGGACAGCACGATTCTGCTTGATTACATTCTCACCCGATTGACCGATCTCCTCCAGACGCTTCGCGTCCACCCGGACCGAATGTTGACCAATCTCGAAAGGACGGGCGGGCTGATCTACTCCCAGCGGATCCTTCTGGAACTGGCCCGTCGGGGCGCGCCCCGAGACAAGGCCTACGCTTCCGTACAACGGGCCGCCACGGCCACCGGGGAGGGGAAGGGACGCTTTATCGATCGCGTCAAGGCCGAACGGTTCATTCGGAAATATTTGAAGGCGGAGGAGCTCGACGATTGCTTCGAACCGCAGTTCTATTTACGCCATCTGGATGCGATTTATAAGAGGGTCTTCTCGTGATCCGCCGTGAGAATCCTCTACGACGCAGGGGAATCCGAGAATGATGATGAAGGCCAAGGTCTATGTGACGTTGAAAAACGGAATTCTTGATCCGCAGGGGAAGGCCGTACAACGCTCGCTGGATCACCTGGGGTATTCCGGCGTGTCGAACGTCCGACTGGGAAAATATATCGAAATCGAAATGGCATCGATGCCGATCGAGGATGCCCGAAAGAAGATTACCGAAATGTGCGAAAAACTCCTGGCCAACACGGTCATCGAGGATTTTCGGATGGAGATCGACCGGCAGTGATGCGATGAGTCTTGAAGGACGCTTAGAGGACTTAGGCCTGCCCGATATTTTCCAGATCATCAGCCTGAGCCGGCGATCCGGGATCCTTACCCTGATTCGCAAGGAAGGGACGGCCCGGCTGGTCTTTTCACAGGGCCAGGTGATGTTCGCAAGTTCGGACTCCCAGAGCCGTTTAGGCTACACGCTCGTTCGTAAAGAGATCATCTCAAATGATGATCTGGAATACGCGTTGCGGATCCAGAAGGGCCGTGGCTCGGTTAAACCGCTTGGAACGATCCTGTTGGAGATGGGAGCGATTGATCAGGAAACGCTGGAGCGGGAGATCCATGAACATATTATTCAGGTGATCCAGGACCTCCTGGGATGGGATACCGGGTCGTTCCATTTCGAACTCGGCCAGGCCATGGAAGAGGACGTCGTACTCAAAGTGGGGCTGAAAACCGATTTCCTCCTGCTGGAGGCGACCCGAAGAAAGGACGAGGAAAATAGGGGGTCGGGAGAACAGGCGTCGGCCAAAGCCCGACCAACAACGGGACGTGCGGAACGTTTGGAGGATCTTGAGAAGACTCAGGTCGTCCGTTCCCCGCCGGCACGGAACCCGGGTGAATCCGTCACCCGCGAACCCCCTCAGAAATCCGCGCCTCCCCCCATCGATTTAAGGAAGGACCTGGCCCTCCTGGCCACCATGATTGGAGAGCTGTCCGGACCGTCCACGAGCAGCGAGATCACCCTCCTCGTTCTCCGGTTCGCGAGCGAGATCATGAGTCGGGCCGTTATCCTCCTGGTTCGGAAAAACGAGTTGATCGGGCTGGGTCAATTCGGAGTATCTCTCCCGGAAGGCTCGGCCCAGGATTGGGCGGCTTCGATCCGAATCCCGCTAACGGGGCCGTCGGTTTTTAAGGACGTCGTGGAAAAGAGATTGGTCTACAAGGGTTCGCTTTCAACCTCCCAGTGGCATTCTTACTTTATCGAAAAACTCGGGAAGGACTGGCCATCCCAAATCTTCACGGCGCCCATTATCTGCGAGGGTCATGTCATCGCGATCCTTTACGGCGACGACGTGCCGGACCTGAAAGGGATTCCCGAAACCGAGGGGCTGGAGGCCTTCCTCAAGGTCTCCGGATTCGCCTTCGGAAAAGCCCTGCTGGAAAGGAAACTGCAGGACTACCGGTCGTCTCGTCCCACATAAACCAACCGATTGACCGAGGAGGGCAGGTCGTCTTATGGCTAAGAAAGTGCTTGTGGTGGAAGATTCCAGTGCGGTGCGATCCCTGATTGCCGAAACGGTGGAGGAAATCAAGGGATACGAGGTCGTCCAGGCCGAAAATGGGTTCGAGGCTTTAAAGGCCCTTCCCACGCAACGGTTTGATCTCATCATTACGGATATCAACATGCCCGACATCAACGGGCTCGAGATTATTCATTTCGTGAGGACGAATGAAAATTATAAATCCATTCCCCTCATCGTGGTCACGACGGAACAGGGAGAAGAGGACCGGAAAAAGGGACTGGCCCTGGGAGCGACGGAGTACATCATCAAACCTTTCGACCCGGAAAAATTGAAGACGGTCGTCAAAAATGTGACCCGGACGTGATAGAATGGAGGTGCGGAAGGATGGAACATGCCTAAAAAGGAAGAATCCCTAAAGGAATTTGTCTCCGAGGCGGAAGAAATCATCGAGGGGTTGAATCTGAATCTGCTCTCGATGGAAGGGGTCGACGATAAATCGTCCGTTCCGCCCGACATCATCAACGCCATATTCCGGGCCGCCCACACGCTCAAAGGAATGTCCGGGATGGTGGGTCTCAAAAAGGTTTCCGAAGTCAGCCACCGGCTGGAAGACCTCCTCGACCATTTGAGAATGGGGAAACTCGAACTGGATCAACCGATCATGGACGCCCTTTTTAGGGGGCTGGAGGTCCTCCGAGAACTGGTGGTCTCGGTCAGCGCAGGAAAAGGGGAGGTGTCCGATACGGGTCCCCTC
This sequence comes from uncultured Nitrospirota bacterium, assembly GCA_964372835.1. GTDB lineage: Bacteria > Nitrospirota > Nitrospiria > JACQBZ01 > JACQBZ01 > CAYJTJ01. The sequence goes on along the minus strand of CAYJTJ010000002.1, from coordinate 33,129 downwards.
CTCCAAAAAATACAGCAGGTGATGAGCGGGGGCGCTGCCCCCCAATCAGCGGGCGCCGTTGAAGGAATAAGCCCGGACGTCATTAAAGTTTTAACGGAGTATGAAACACACCGGCTTCAAGAGAATATCCGCCGGGGTCATAATCTGTTCCAGGTCGAGGTCCATTTCAGTCTCGATACTTTTGATAAGGACCTCGCCAACTTGACGTCCAAACTCCAGTCGGCGGGAGAGATTATCACGACCCTGCCGAATCCGGGACTATCGGCGGATTCCGGCATCGGGTTCAATCTGATCGTCGCGACAAAGGCCGGTCCGGAGTCCGTCCGGTCACGGCTGGGGAATGAAAAAGCGGGGATTAAGGCGATCGGGCCCAGAGCGGAAACGCCGCGATCCGAGACGGGGACCCCGACCCCTGCTGCGGAAGATAAAGGGCTCGGCTCGATCCGCAGCATCACCCCCACCGTCCGTGTTGACATCGGCCGGCTTGACTCCCTCCTCAATCTGGTCGGGGAGCTCGTTCTCAACAAGGCGGTGATTCGTCAGATCGGGAAGGATATGGAACGGGCTCACGGATTCAGCACAGAAGGGGTTGAGCTCCAAAAGGCCTACCAGGTACTGGACCGTCGCGTGGGGGAAATCCAGACCGGATTGATCGAGATCCGGATGCTGCCGATCGGACAGGTTTTTGACCGACTGATCCGGATTGTCCGAAAGCTCTCCCGTGAACTCGGTAAGGAAGTGGATCTTAAGATTTCGGGCGAGGAAACGAAACTCGATAAATCCATGATCGAAGAGATCGCGGACCCTTTGATGCATCTGATCCGCAATTCCCTGGATCACGGAATCGAGACGAAGGAAGTGCGCCGAAAAGCCAATAAACCGGAGACCGGCATTATCCATCTTCGGGCGATGCAGAAGGGAAACAGTGTCGTCATCGAAGTGGAAGACGACGGCGGAGGGGTGGATCTGGCGAAAGTTCACCGGAAGGGCCTCGAGCGGGGATTGCTGGAAAAAGACAGGGAATACTCCCCGCGTGAATTGATCACGGTTCTCTTCACCCCGGGATTCAGCACGGCCGATAAGGTCAGCGAAGTTTCCGGGAGGGGCGTGGGACTCGACGTTGTGGCCAAAAACATCGGGAGACTCAGCGGAATGGTCGATGTGGAAAGCGAACCGGGTCGGGGAACTAAATTCATCATTACGCTTCCCATCACGCTGGTCATTATTAAAGCCTTAATTGTGAAAATCGCCACGGAGATCTTTGCGATCCCCTTAAGCGCGGTATCGGAGAGTCTGATGATCCCCAAAAACGAAATCCGGACGATCGGGAAGAAGGAGGTTATTCATCTCAGAGATCAGACTCTTGCCCTTCTGAGACTCCGGGATGTCTTTCAGCTCCCCTTCCAAGACTCGGCGGACGACCGGGTCTATGTCATCGTTGTCGGAATGGCCGAAAAGAGAATCGGGCTGGTCGTAGACTCCATTGAAGGACAGCAAGAAATCGTCATCAAGCCGCTGGGGGATCTTCTAAAAAATACCCCCGGAATCAGCGGCGCGACGGAACTGGGCAGCCGAAAGACCATTCTCGTGTTGGATGTCGCGGCCCTCATCGAGGAGGCCGCGCAGAAACATTCCGGTGAGAACCGACCGGGGTCATCCCCCTCTCCACGATCCGACCAGGCCATTTCATCCTAATCAAGGCATCCGCCCAAAAAAATCTCCTTCCATAAGGGTGTTCTTCCTTTTATTTAAGGAATAGGCCCCACGGGCCGATTACTTGATTCTTAAAAACCTCTAACTAATTGATATATAACTAATAATTCTTGGTTCCCGTCACAAGCCACAATTCTGGGGGATGTGCTACACTAAAATCACAGGAGGACAAGTGGTTATGACGGTCGGAAACAAGGCGCCGTACGGAACGGTTGAAGTCTGCCGAAAGGTCGGCATCACACTCCGCCAGCTTGAATACTGGATTCTTATCGGAATTGTCACCCCGCATCTTGAACCGCACGGCCTCAAGTATTTCAAGCGATTCTGCGAACAGGAAATTGAAATATTAAAACAGGTCAAGCTGCTGACGGATGAAGGATTTCTCGTCAGCCGGGCTCTCGAAAAGGTGAGGAAAGAACATCCGAATCTCTTTGATGGCGAAAATAACCGGTTAAAGGGGAATCGAAATGCCGAGGATTAAAATCGTTTTCGATAGGTCGTTTCACGCCATCCCTAAGACGTAAAGGAAACAATCCGTTTCATGCGGACCAATCTTCTGATTGTCGATGATAGCGCCTCGAGCCGAAAAGGGATCATTGTCTCCCTCCGGAATGACTCATTCCGCGGATCGATCTTGGAGGCGGAAAATGGTTCCCAGGCCCTGGACTTAATTTGTAATCGGAGGGTGGATCTGATTATTACCGATGTGGTCATGCCCAAGATGGACGGGTTTAAACTTCTTAGAGCGCTACGAGATGACGAACGTTATGCCGGCATTCCGATTATTTTGCTCACCGTGCGATCCCAGATACCCGACCGCGTCAAAGGATTGGAACTCGGCGCCTGGGATTTTTTGGTGAAGCCGATTCATCCCGTTGAATTGATGGCCCGTATCAAGGCAATGTTGCGAATAAAATTGCTCCAGGACAAAATGAGGATCCGTCTTCGCCAACTCGAGCGTCTTTCCGTGGTGGACTCCTTGACCGGTTTATACAATAAGAGATACTTGGTGCGGTTTTTAAAACGTGAAATCAATCGATGTAAACGGTTTGGGTTCACCCTTTCCTGCCTTATGATTGATGTGGACCGATTCAAATCCATTAATGACGTGTATGGTCATCCCAAAGCGGATCGAATTCTGAAGGAACTCAGTTCCATCATCGCGGAATCCATTCGAGGGTATGATTTTGCGGCCCGATTCGGAGGAGATGAGTTTACGCTTGTCCTGCCGCAACTCGTTAATGCAAATAACGCTTTAAATCTCGCCGAGCGCCTCCGGAAGAATATAGAGCGACATTCCTTTGGAAAAGTGGCGTCGAGAAAATCCATTCATATCACCGTCAGCATCGGGATAGGAACGTTTACGCCAGAGCGCCCGTTAAGTCATGAAGCACTTATGGATCGTGCCGACAAGGCCCTCTACAAGTCCAAGAAGATGGGACGCAATCGGATCTCTACGCTGTAATAGCCCATGGCGATAAGGAGAAAAAAGATAAAGCGGGAAGGCCCATCCGGTCTCGGAGATCAATCCGGTCGGGATGACAATAAAACCGCTGCGCCCCCGGTCGATCCGATGGACGCCGATGACAGGAGGGGAACGAGCCATCCGATTGCGGATTCCCTGGCCCCGAAGGCGGCACCTTCCGACTCGTCAATCGGTTCGGAGGCGCTATCACCGGAGCCGGAAACTGTCCATCCCAAGAAACCGACGCCCGATGCGAATATTGGAAGGGGTGAAAATCCGATTCCGTCCGATTCGCCTTCCCCGGAGGAAGGGAATGATCTTCTGGAGTTGTTATCCTTTCGTATGGCCGATGAAATTTATGCCGTGGACCTCCTGATGATTCGAGAAATTATACGGCCCACCGATATTACCCAGGTCCCTAGGGCCCATCATTTCATCAAGGGGATCATTTCGCTCCGGGGAACGATCATCCCCGTTTTTGATCTTCGATCCCGTCTTGGGCTGCGCGAGGCGCCCTTGGACCGATCATCGCGGATACTGGTCGTCCATCTGGAGAAGGGACATGTTGGCGTGATCGCCGATCAAGTATTTGAGGTTCTCCGGGTCGATCCGAGCAGAATGGAACCGCCACCTGCCGCTGCAAGCGCGTCGGGGGCATCACTTTTCAAAGCCGTATGCCATCAGAAGGACCGAATGCTGATCCTTCTTGATCTGGAGCGGTCGGTCGAAATTTGATGTTCCCAACGATGCGGCCATGGAAAGGTTTTCGGAGGTCCTTAATGAAGAAAAGCTTCATCGACTTTGGGGTTGCGTTTCTCACTTTAGCGGCCCTTGTGTTTTTAATGGGAGGGATGGAAATCTGGGCTCAAGCTTACCGAAACGATGTTGGGGTTCCGCCTGTTGAGGTCTACCAATCCATGCTGCATTTCGTCGAGCGGAAAGAATACAAGAAGATTACGACCTCCCTGAAGATTCTGTCCCCCATTGTCAACCATGTGACCGCGAAGTTTACGGATAACCCATCCGACGGGATAATACGGGCTATCGATCGAAACAATTCGGATGATATTCTCTTGAGCGTTCAGACTCTCATTATTTTGGACATCAAGGATTTGTTGGAAGAGGCTTTTGTTCAGCTGGATAGTTCACCGGAGTCGTCTCGGACACAAGTCAAGTCGGCACGATTGAATTATGAGTTGCTTTCGCCCTACGTCCAGAAAAAAGACACCGCCATTGATCAAAAGATCAGGAATAATTTTGCCCGGTCCCTACAGGTTCTGATCATGGATCCCAAAACGGGTACTCAAGGCAAGCCTTCGGATATGGATTCCATACGGCGACTATGGATCGAGATTGTTTTTAATTTGGCGAAGATATTTCCGCCGCAGATGCCATGACGCGTCATTCAGT
>CAYJTJ010000002.1:23116-28441 GCA_964372835.1 uncultured Nitrospirota bacterium | reverse complement strand
CCTCGACCGATTTGTCGCCGGAATCATTGGGGAGCCCGATATTTCCTATGTGATCATCGCCGATCGGGAGGGGCGGGTTTTATCTCACAGCAAGGCCTCCGAGGTGGGGCGACTGCTTACCGATGGGCCGGCTAAACGCACCCTTCAGATCTCGGACGTTTACCTCCAGGAAATAAAAACACAAACCTACGGGACGGTTTACGATATTGCGGCCCCTGTATTTGCCCAGTCCGGATTTGCGGCCGCCCTTGATGAACAATCGGGACCTGCTTCCGAAAAGGTGAGAATCGGTGTGGTTCGAATCGGGGTCTCGCTGAAGGGACTGCAAAAGGAGCTGGGGTCGCTTTTTTTCGTTGGAACGATAATCACCGGATCCATCATCACTCTAGGAATCATCGTTTCAATCTTTTTTGTCCGCCTGATCATCCGCCCGATTGAGGGAATGGTCTCGGCCGCGGTTAAGATTGCCGATGGAGACCTGACCCAGCAAATCCAATTTTCATCCGATGACGAGGTTGGGCTTCTTAGCGACACCTTTAATCGAATGTCGGATAATTTAGGACAGATGGTCAAGCGGGTCCAGGATGTGGCGGATCATGTCTCGACGGCCGCTGCGAAACTCATCCGGCACAGCCATCTGATGCTAACGGGTGTTGAAGATCAGATCCGATTAAGCGAGGCCTCCGCCGGATCAGTTGAGAAATTTAATCAAGCGATCCAGCAAATCGCGGAAGGGACTGAGATTCTTGCGTCATCGGCGGAAGAAACCTCTTCGTCGATTCTGGAGATGAGTTCGTCCATCACGGAGGTCGCCCATCATACAAGCGGCCTCGCTACATCGGTCGAGGACACCTCCTCATCCATCATGCAGATGTCGGCCTCCATCAAACAAGTGGCCGAGAATGTGCACATCTTGTCGTCCGCTTCGCTGGACACCGCCAGCGCGTTGAGCGAAATAAACACGACGGTCCGCGAAGTCGAGACCAACGCGAAGGCATCGGCGGAGTTATCTGAAAAGGTATCGAAAGACGCCCGGGAGCTCGGCATGCCCTCCATTGAAAAGACCATCGCCGGAATGAATAAAATTCAGGAGACCGTGCTGCGTTCGGCGGACGTGATCAACCGGCTGGGTGAGCGTTCCGAACAGGTTGGAAAGATTCTCACCGTGATTGATGAAATTACGAAGCAGACGAATCTCTTGGCCCTGAACGCGGCCATTCTGGCGGCACAGGCGGGGGAACAGGGAAAAGGGTTTTCGGTGGTTGCCGATGAGATTAAAAACCTTGCGGATCGGACGGGTGCGTCCACCAAGGAAATCGGAGAGCTGATCGGCAATGTTCAAGGGGAGGCGAGGGATGCGGTCGAGTCCATTCGGGACGGGGCGAGAAGCGTCGAAGAGGGCGTCGGTTTGTCTCTTGAGGCACGGGATACGCTAAAGACCATTCTCGATACGGCCGCTCGATCCGCCACGATGTCCTGGCAAATCGAAAAGGCTGCGGTCGAACAAGCCCGCGGTGTCCGTCAGATCAACGAGGCGATGGACCGGGTCAGCGCCATGGCCCAACAGATCTCCAAGGCCATCCAAGAACAGAGTCGGGGGACCGAACAGATCATGCATGCCTCGGCGAAAATGCGAGACATGACCCGTCAGGTTAATATTTCTACCGAGGAACAGGCCAAGGGGAGCCGCCAGATTACGAAAGCGGTCGAAAATGTCACGGAGCGTGTTCAACAGATCGCCAAGGCGATCAATGAACAGAAGAACGGGACGGTCGCGATTTTTCGATCGGTCGAGGAAAGCCGAAATACTTCAAGGGACTGCATGGCTGTGGTGACCGAGATAGACAAAACGGTCCAGGAATTATCTAAGCAGGCCGAATCGCTTAAAGAGTCGATCGGCCGGTTCAAAGTAAATCGTTGAGAGAGGAAACCATGAAGGCGCAGATAAAATCCCGATCGGCCCGATATCGGCTGGTCGGGTTCCGCATAACGGATCGGGAATACGCCATCGGTATTGAATTCATCCGGGAAATTATTTCCTATGTCCGGGGTAGACCCCTACCGGATGCGCCTCCCTTTATCGAAGGCGTGATTGATCTTCGTGGAAAGGTGATCCCGACGCTCAATCTTCGGAAAAAGCTTGGGGTGCCGTCATCGGAGAATGGATCCCCCCGTCATATTCTCATCGTTTCTATTTCTGGAAAACTGATGGGCCTTGTGGTGGATGAGGTTCGTCAGGTCTTCGAGGTGGAAGAAGGAGAAATTCAGGCGCCCCCGGCCGTGTCGGAGGGAGCCGTCTGCAGGTATTTGGAGGGAATCTGTAAATTGAATAATCAGATGGTCTTTATCGTATCCGTCGAGGGGTTTTTATCCGATCCCGAAAAAGAAAGACTGGAGGACATGTCGAAATGAAGTCGATCGGTCGATTATTCGCCACCCGGCTCGAATTCAAGATCCTGGGATTGATTATCCTGGTGCTTCTCATCAGCTTCTCCGGTATTTATCTTGTGATGTCTCGAAAAGAACGCAATAACATGATCGACAGCGAAAGGGTCCGCTCAAAGCTCCTCGCGGATACGATTCATGAAACCCTGGATCGGGATATGATGTCGTTCGGGGCGGATGCCGTGCGGTTCCTGATGGACGACCTTAAAAAAATCCAAGGCATTCAGCGGATCCAGATCGTCCGTGGAAATGGACCGTATGTGGGCGACGGGCGCGGGAGGGACGAGGCGTTTAAGGATTTTAAGACGCTGAACGATGTGAAAAAGCGCATTCCGACTCTTTACCGCCCGCAATGGGAACGTGAGCATCCCACCGAGGCAATCAACGTGGCCCATGGAATCGACAATCCAGACTTCCGGGAATATTTTGCCAAGACGACTGCCACGCTAGGAGAGGGACAACTCCTGCGGACCGAAGAAACATCGTTGAAACGAGGCCTTCTCGACGGATTCTACTTTGAAGAAGTTGACGCCACACCGGTCATGACGTATCTTCGGCCACTCCCGAACTTCCCCAAATGCCACCTCTGTCACGGGCCGGACCATTCCCTCCGTGGAATCCTCATGATTTCAACTTCGCTCCAGGGGGTCCAGACCGCGCTAGGCGATAGTCAGCGTTATTTGTTCCTTGCATCCCTGACCACGCTGGCTATTCTCGTGGTCCTTCTCAGAATATTAATGAAGCGGATGGTTCTTTCACCCGTGAAAACAATGGTAGCTCGGGTCAGGGACATCGCCGAGGGCGAAGGTGATTTAACCAAACGGATCACGGTGAATTACCAGGATGAAATCGGGGATGTGGCGCGTTGGTTTAATACTTTCATCGAGCGGCTCCACCATATTATTTCACAAGTGGCGGGTACGGGCAAACAGGTCAACACCGTCTCCCAAGAGATTTTGGACGGAACGAATCAGATCCGGGACGGCAGCGAAGTCCAGAACAACGCCATCGGAGCGACCTCAACGGCTGTCGAGGCGATGAACCAATCCATCCAGAAGGTCGCCGAAAATGCCGAATCCTTGACGGCCATGGCCCAGGAGAGCGCGGTGGCTGTTTTGGAAATGTCCTCATCGATCGATGAGATCGCTCGGAACGCAGCCGTTCTATCCACATCAGTGGAGGATACCACCGCGTCCATCCTCCAGATGTCCTCGTCCATTAAACAGATCGATCAGAACGTCTCCAGCCTCAATTCGGTCGCCGAGGTGACGAGTTCTTCCATGACCGAGATGGATGCCGCCATCCGGCAGATCCGCGCGAACGTTCTGGATACCGTCAACCTCTCCAAGGCCGTGACCGATGACGCCGAGCGGGGACGTCGGGCCACCGAGAGCACCATCCAGGGAATAAGCAAGGTTCAAGAGTATGCTCAGGAAATGAGTCAGGTGATCCAACATCTTAACGCCCGGACGGAGAATATTGGAAAGATCCTAAACGTAATCGATGAGGTGGCCGATCAGACCAATCTTCTGGCCCTGAACGCGGCCATCATCGCCGCCCAGGCGGGCGAGCACGGCAGAAGTTTCTCCGTCGTGGCGCAGGAAATCAAAGAGCTGGCCGATCGGACGGCCAATTCCACAAGCGAAATTCATGATATTATTCGGTCGGTTCAAGATGAAAGTAAAAACGCAGTCTCAACAATCGGCCGGAGCCTCAAGAGCGTTGAGGAGGGGGTTCATCTTTCGGAGGAGGCCGGAAACGCCCTGAATAAGATACTGGAGAGTTCTCGAAAGTCCACCGATCGGATCCAAGACATCGCGAAGGCCACGGATGAACAGAACCAAAGCGCGAATCGCGTGTCGGAGGCCATGCGTCAGGTTTCCGAAATGGTGCAGCAAATCGGGCATGCCACGCACGAGCAGTCCAAGGGGTCGGAGCTCATTATCCAGGCAACGGAACGGATGAAGGAGATTGCGGTTCGAGTGAAGAGCGCGACCCACGAACAATCCGTCGGGAACAAACAAATCAACGAAATCGTCGAACGCGTCACGCGGCGAGTGGGTGAAATTGCAAAAGCGACCAGTAAACAGGCGGAAGAGAGCACCAATATTTTTAACGCCGTCAGCCGAATCCGTGTGGTGATCGAGCAGAACATCGAAACCATCCGGAAAGTGAGCCAGGCGGTGGAACAGATGCGGCGCCAGGTTACGCAGTTGTCCAGCGAGATCGATCAATTCAAGGTCTGACCCCGGAGGCCGGCACCCGCCGATGTTTTTTTGAGCCCCGGTGACCGAGGCCGCCCCCGTTTGCGCCCTGTCCGGATGAGCCGCGAAGGAGATGAAGCATGGCCGCGATCTGTCCAAAATGTCGGCAACGGCTGGAACTGGAGCAAATTCCATTAAGGAAATTTATCCGAATGGTCTGTTCTTCCTGCCGATCGCCTGTTAAGGTTGAGCTGGTCGTAACTCTGGAACCTCTCCAGCAGGAATCCACGACATCACGCCGTTTTAACCCGGCGAAGGTTGTGACGGCCGTTGAGGGCGATGCCAGCAACGAAATGATCTGGGAGGTTCTGGGCGCATCCGGTTTCGAGGTGGTGGCCGCACCGGATCCACAGGATTTATTGAACGTCCTGGTCCAAGAGGGAGCCTCCACGGTCGTGCTGGACGTAGGCCTTCCCCATGGATTGGGATTTCAGATTCCGAACCAAATCCGAAATAGGGAAGATATTAAGGATACGGTCATCATTCTACTGGCATCGATTCATGACACAGCCAAGTATAAACGGGAGCCCGATTCATTGTACGGGGCCGATGATTACATCGAAAGGCACCATATTCATGATGAACTTCTTCCCAAGATAAAGGCGATCCTTGAAAA
>CAYJTJ010000002.1:6499-23016 GCA_964372835.1 uncultured Nitrospirota bacterium | reverse complement strand
AATGCGGCGGAGGAAGCCCTCATCCATCTTGGACCGATCGTCCTCAAGCCCATTTTAAGCATGCTTCCGGAATCCGATCGGGACGTCAAGAAAATACTGATCGAGATCCTCGGAGAGGTCGGGGACCCCCGCGGCGGCGCGGGTCTGGCGGCCATGCTCAGCGATCCGAATGAGAACGTTCGCCTGGCGGCGATTGATGCCCTTGGAAAACTGAGGGAGGGGAGGTACTTGGAGTCCCTCATCCCGCTCTTGGAATCCCCCCATGACATGACCGTTTTCGTTACCGTGAAGGCACTGGAGCGGATCGGTGATGAGCAAGCGATCGAACCCTTGCTCAAGCTCATCGAACGAAAAGGAGCCGAGAGGGTTACCGTGGAGGCCCTGGGGACTTTCGGAGACCCCCGGGTCTTTCCACCTTTAATCAAAATCCTTTCCCGAGGAAACGAAAAAAATCGGGAAGCGGCGTTGAAGGGGCTCCTGACCCATTATGAGAAGAACTCCCCGGAAGGACGAGAGGGGTTGATCCGAAAAATTCGGGGAGGGGCCGATCCCGGTCTGGTTTCCCATCTCCGAAAATGCCTTGATCACTCGGATGAAATGCTGCGCCGCGCGGCCGTTCAGGTTCTCGGCTGGATTCAGGATGCCGGATCCGCCCGTTTCATTTTCCCCCTCCTGAACGGAGATCTGCGTGAGGAGGCCATCGAGTCGCTGATCCGCATGGGTCCGCCGGTACTTGAAGTCCTTAGGGAACAAATGCCCGGAGCCGACAACACGACACGGCTGAGCGTGGCCCGGGTTCTCGGGGCGATTAAGGATCCTCGATCCCTCCCGTTGATCATCGGTCTATTGAGGGATCCCGATGGTCATGTTCGACAGTGGGCAGCGAACGCTCTTGGTAAGATCCGGGATCCCTCTACCGCCCGCGCGCTGCTCCCGCTTCTGGGCGACGAATATGGGAGTGTACAGGAATCGGCCGTCGAGGCCATCAGTTTTCATAAGACACCCGAAATCGTGGACGCGCTGCTCGAACTGCTGAGCAACGAAAAGAAATTTGTTCGACGAAATGCCGCAAAGGTCCTCGGTCTCATGAAGGCCGAGGAGGCGATCCAAAAGATCTCCTTCGGTCTGAAGGATGAGGACCCGGCGATCCGATCAGCCTGCGTCGAGGCGTTAGCGGAGTTTGAGGGGGTCGAAATCGATAACCTCATGATCTTATCTCTGGCCGATGAGGATAAAACGGTCCGCTTGGCGGCCCTTTCGGCGCTCGCGGAGCGCCCTGAAGTGGATCTGTTTGCCCATCTTGAGCCCCTCCTGAACGACGAGAATATTTGGGTGCGGGTCTCGATCGCCAAGGTCCTCGGTGAGAGAAAAAGCGAGGCCGCGAAAATGGTGCTGATCGGCATGTTGAGGGATAAGGTCGGCGCCGTTCAGATCTCGGCCATTGAGGCACTCGGCCGATACCATGAAAAGGGCCTGGTTCCGCTTTTTTCGGAGATGCTCAATCATAGCGATCCGGAGGTCGTAAAATCGGCCATCACGGTGTTGGGCGAGAATGGTGATGCCGGCGTGGCCGAAAGCATTCATGCCCTGTTAAACCACCCGAACTGGGGAATCAGATCGGCCGCCGCCCAAGCTTTGGGGACCCTCCGACATCTGTGCGCCCGGGAGCAGCTCAAGAAAATGGCCTCCGTGGACCCCGATCGATTGGTCCGTCAATCGGCCGAATCTGCATTATCACGGTTAACAGGGACGTCCTGAACCACACTCGATGCGCCGCCTGCCCCCAATAGATCACTCCCGGCTCCCATGACCCAAGACGCAGCCCTACAACTCCCGGATGATGTGTTCCACCTCTTCCGCGATCTCATGTATGAGCACAGCGGCGTGCTCCTGGATGAAGGCGCAAAATATTTCGTTCAAAACCGCCTTTCGCACAGCGCCCGTCGACTTCAATTTGATAATTTCAGGGACTATTATTTTTACCTCAAGTACGACCGAAAAAAGGTCGAAGAACTCGCCAACTTCATCGATCTCCTGACGATTCACGAAACCTACTTCTTTCGGGAAGAGCAGCAGCTTAAGGCCTTTGGCGAAGAAATTCTTCCCGAAATCCAGGAGCGGAAAAATGACCATAAGTCTCTCCGAATCTGGAGCGCGGGCTGTTCTACGGGAGAGGAACCGTATACCCTCGCGATCATTCTCCGAGAGAGGCCCGAATTCAGGGATTGGGATGTCGAGATTTTTGCCACCGATATCAGCCAACGCGTGCTCCAATCCGCCAGGCGCGGTCATTACCAAATGACGGCCTTCCGTTCCATGGACCCCAAATACTTGGCGGCCCATTTCAGCAAGGAGGGGAACGGCTACCGGATCTCCGACGCAATCAAAAAGAACGTCGCCTTTCTCCACATAAACCTTCTGGATTCAAACAGGCTGTCCTTTATCAATCGAATGGATATCATCTTCTGTCGGAACGTGATCATATATTTCGACCGTGAAGCCAAGCGGAAGGTGATTGAAATGTTCCACTCCAAGCTGAAGGACAAAGGTTACCTGTTGTTGGGGCATTCGGAGTCGCTGATTAACATTTCGACCTCCTTTTCGCTGAAACACTTGAAACACGACATGCTTTACCAGAAACTTGAGCGGAGTCCTCATCTCCTGGATAAAAAGGGTTAGGGATGAGCCAAATCAAAGTCTTGATTATTGATGATTCTGCATTCTACCGGCGATCGATTGCCGAGATTCTCCAGACCGATTCACGGTATACCGTGATGGGCAGTCTATCCAATGGGGCCGAAGCCATCCGATTTCTGGGGAAGAATAAGCCCGATGTGATTACGCTGGATCTCGAAATGCCCATGATGGATGGATTTACTTTTCTCCGTTGGTTGATGTCCAATAAACCCGTCCCCGTCGTGGTTATCAGTTCTCGTTCGGAGGGGCAGAACATCATTAACGCGCTGGAATTCGGCGCGGTGGATTTTGTGTTGAAGCCCTCACACCGGGCGACCCTGGAGATTAAAACACTTAAGGACGAGATCTGCTCCAAGGTATTGACGGCCGCATCCATTGACACGAATAAACTGGTCCATAAAAGAGAATCCCCAAGGGCGATTGATCCGGATCGCTTAAGTCCCTCCGATGGATCTTCGCACCAGGAATCTCCATCCGTTGTCGCCATCGGGGCATCGACGGGGGGTCCCCCGGCGATCCAGTCCCTTTTGCTCAAATTACCGGCCGATTTCCCCGCAGCGATCGTCGTATCGCAGCACATGCCCCCCGGTTTCACGCTTTACTTTGCCGAGCGCCTCAATCGCGCGTGTCAGCTGAAAGTGAAGGAGGCCGAGGGGGGCGACCTTCTTCATGCGGGGCATGTTTATATCGCTCCCGGGAACCATCATCTGGCGTTCCGGAAAGTCCGAACCCGCGTGGCGGTTGAACTGCGGGCTAAAGCGGACCACGACCGTTATACCCCGTCCATTGATCAGATGATGATTTCGGTGGCCGAGATGTACGGTTCACGTACACTGGCCGTGCTCTTAACGGGAATGGGATCCGATGGAAAAATCGGGATGATGGCCGTCAAAGAAAAAGGCGGGGCCACCATCGCCGAATCGGAGGAGACGAGTGTCGTGTTCGGCATGCCCAAAGAGGCGATCAAGATGGGCGTGATCGATTACATCCTCCCCTTAAACAAGATTCCGGGGGAACTGCAGAGGTGGTGCGCAGCGCAGGGAAGTCCGGCTATTGCCTCCGAGTCCGAATCATGATAAGATGCTCGAAAATAATGTAAAGGTCATCGGGCATGGAAAATTCAGAATCCGAGAGCGATCTCACGAAGAAAGCGCGTGAATTCCTTGAGGTTTTTCGAAAGGGGGAGGAATTCACTCAAGACCTGCTGAAAGAAAACGAGCGCCTCCGGATGAGGAACGCCCAGCTCGAGGAGGAGTCCAAGAAGAACCGATCGACTTCGGATGGTGGAAACGTCGCTGCCATCCATGAACGCATCGCACGTCTTCTAGAGGAAAACCGGACCCTCCAGAACGTGTTTAAGGAAATCGAGACCGAGAATGTGGATTTCGCAAAAAAATACGTGGAAGTAGAGGAGGAAAACAACAACCTGGCCAACCTGTACGTGGCCAGTTATCAACTCCATTCGACTCTCGATTTTCAGGAGGTTATACGCGTTCTCCAAGAAATCCTCTTAAATCTGGTGGGGGCGAACCGCTGCGCCATCTTGCTCCTGGATGAAACGGGGGAGGAGCTCACGGCGGTGGCCAGCGATGGGATGAACGACAGACGGCTCAAGAAAGTCAAGATCGGGGAGGGCGTGTTGAGCGACGTCATGCGAACCGGTGAGAGCTATTTTGCACCCGATCTGGAGGCATTCAAACCCGCCCACGAATTGGATCCGGTGGTCTGCATCCCGTTGAGAATCAAGGAGCGCATCATCGGGGTGCTGGCGATTTTTTCCCTGCTGGAGCAGAAGAAAAAGAAATTGACCCGCGTGGATTATGAGCTCTTTTCAATGCTCGCCGGCCATGCGGCCACGGCGATATTCAGTTCCCGACTCTACTCGACCTCGGAGCGCAAACTCACGACCATCCAGAATTTTATCGGTCTGTTAAGCGGCCGGGAAAAGAAATAAGGGAGCACGGCAACGGACATGCCCGATTACACTTTCCTCGTCGTTGAAGATTCCCCCACGATGCGGCAGTTGATGGTTTTCAGCCTGAAGCGAATTCACGGCTCCAAGATCCTTGAGGCCGGAAATGGATTGGAGGCGTTGAAAAAACTATCGGAAAGTAAAATCCATCTGATTCTATCCGATATCAATATGCCCCTGATGGATGGTCTGAAACTGCTAAGCATTGTACGGAGCAACCCCACATACCGTGACATACCGGTCGTCATCGTCAGTACGGAAGGCACAGAGGAGGATCAAAAAAAGGGCCTCCAGCTGGGGGCCAATGCCTATCTGCCGAAACCGATTCAAACCAACGACTTGCTCAGTACGGTAAAGGATCTGTTGAAGATCGCCCAATAGGGCATGGGGCGTTCATGAAGTTCGGCATTGTCGTATTCCCCGGTTCGAATTGTGATCACGACTGCTATTACGCCCTTCGTCACGTTTTCGGCCAGCCCGCCGAATTCATCTGGCACAGGGATTCGGATTTATCCCGGTATGACGCCATTCTGCTGCCCGGCGGATTTTCCTATGGAGATTATTTAAGAACCGGAGCCATTGCCAAATTTTCCCCCGTCATGGAAGGCGTGAGACGATTTGCCGGATCCGGAGGTCCGGTTCTCGGTATCTGCAACGGTTTCCAGATTCTCCTGGAATCGGGGCTCCTCCCGGGCGCGATGTTGCGAAATCGCAGTTTGAAATTCATCTGCAAGCCGGTATTCCTCCGCGTCGATAATTCGGACACACCCTTCACGCTCCAAATGAGGGAAGGTCAAATCGTGCGATTCCCGATCGCCCATGCCGAAGGCAACTATTACGCGGATCGAAAAACCCTAGAGGAAATGCGGAAGAACCGCCAGATCGTATTTCGATACGCCAACGCCGGGGGAGTCGTCGACGACGAATCGAACCCGAACGGATCCCTGGATTCGATAGCCGGCATCTGTAATCGCGAGGGGAACGTGCTCGGTCTTATGCCCCACCCGGAGCGCTGCGTCGATGAAATTGACGGCCCGAGTGACGGAAAACTGGTATTCGAGTCCATATTAAAATCGCCCCTAACGCGGCCGACCCGACCCTGATGGCCATCGACCCAAACTGGGTGGAACAACACGGATTGACCCAGGAGGAGTACGAACGCCTCCTGGCGTTGCTCGGCCGCGAACCCAACCGGGTGGAGCTTGGAATTTTCTCGGTCATGTGGAGCGAGCACTGCAGTTACAAAAGTTCAAAAGTCCATCTGGCCAAGCTGCCGACGAAAGGACCGCGTGTGATTCAGGGACCCGGGGAGAACGCAGGCGCGGTCGAGATCGGCGATGGATGGGTCGCGGTGTTCAAAATTGAAAGCCACAATCACCCCTCTTTCATCGAGCCCTATCAGGGGGCCGCGACGGGTGTCGGCGGAATCCTCCGCGACATTTTTACCATGGGCGCCCGGCCGATTGCCCTGCTGAACTCGCTCCGCTTCGGATCGCTGGAATCGCCCAAAAACCGGTATCTGATGGAGGGAGTGGTGGCCGGGATCGCGGGATACGGCAATTGCGTCGGCGTGCCGACGGTGGGCGGAGAGATCACCTTTAACGATATTTACAACCTGAACCCCTTGGTCAATGTTTTTTGTCTGGGCATTGCCCGCAAGGAAAAAATGTTCGGGGCCTCGGCCAGCGGGGTGGGGAATGCCGTGATTTACGTCGGATCCAAGACGGGGAGGGACGGAATCCACGGGGCCACGATGGCTTCGGAAAGTTTCGATGATGAAACTCATTCCAAACGGCCGACCGTGCAGGTCGGGGACCCCTTTGCGGAGAAACTATTGCTTGAAGCCTGTCTGGAGGTGATGGATCGGGGATTGATCGTGGCCATCGGGGACATGGGCGCCGCCGGTCTCACGAGTTCGACGGTCGAGATGGCCTCCCGTGCCGGGACCGGAATCGAACTGGACCTCTCGCGCGTCCCCCAACGGGAGACCGGGATGACCCCCTACGAGATCATGCTATCCGAATCCCAGGAACGAATGATCGTCGTGGCCTCCCCCGATCGCATCCCGGATGTGATGCGGGTCTTTGAAAAGTGGGAACTGGACGCCGCCGTCATCGGGAGGGTCACCTCCCATCCCCGGATCGTGATCAAAAACGGGGCGGAGATCGTGGCGGATCTTCCCATCAGGCCTTTGACGGAGGAGGCCCCGCGTTATGAAAGACCGCTCGAGCCCCCGGCCTATCTCGATTCGATCCAGGGAATAAATTTCGATTGGATTCCGATGCCGACGGACTACGCGACGACCCTCGTGACCCTCTTGAAGTCGCCGTCGATCGGCAGCAAGCAGTGGGTCTACCGACAGTACGATCACATGGTACGCACAAACACCGTTATTCCCCCCGGCTTCGAAGCGGCCTTGGTCCGGATTAAGGGAACACGCAAGGCGCTGGCCCTTACCCTCGACGGGAACAGCCTCTACTGTTTGCTCAATCCGTACCAGGGCGGAATGATTGCGGTCTGTGAGGCCGCCCGGAACGTCGTCTGTTCCGGTGCGAGGCCCCTGGGGGCCACGGACTGTCTCAACTTCGGCAATCCGGAACGCAAGGAGGTCATGTGGCAGTTCGCCCTCTGTGTTGAGGGAATCGCGGATGCCTGCCGCCATCTTGAAATCCCCGTCGTTAGCGGGAATGTCAGCTTCTATAATGAAACCCACGCCCTGAGCATTTATCCGACCCCGATCATTGGAATGGTCGGGTTGATCGAGGATTTTGAAAAGGCCGTGAGGCCGGGCTGGATGGGAGAGGGCGACGGGGTGCTTCTGTTGGGAGAAACAAAGGAAGAACTGGGTGGAACGGAATATCTCCGTCAGATTCACTCGCGGGAAGGAGGCTTTCCCCCGTTGATGAATCTCGAGGCCGAAAAGTCCCTACAAAACTGTTGTTTAGAAGCGATGGAGCTTGGTATAATGAAATCGGCGCATGACTGTTCGGAAGGGGGGCTCGCCGTGGCCCTCGCCGAGGCGTCGATTCTCTCCCCAAACGGACTGGGGGCTCGAATTGGCCTTCCGGAACTCCCCCTCCGGCCCGACGGGTACCTTTTCGGAGAGTCTCAGTCCCGCATTCTTGTCTCGGTCAACAGAAAGGATGTGGGTCGAATGGAGGCTCTCTGTTCAAAATACCGCGTCCCGATGACCTCCTTGGGTGAGGTGGCGGGTGATCGCCTGACCATCCGGTTGAAGGGGGAGGGGACCTCCCTGATCGATCTTGCGGTGTCGGACCTACGGTCAGCCTGGGGGTCGGCCATCGAACGATATTTCGAGAAGCGATCACATGATGTGGGATAAGCTTCACGAGGAATGCGGAATTTTCGGAATCACCGATTCCAGGGAGGCGGCCAACCTGACCTATCTGGGGCTGTACGCACTGCAACACCGCGGACAGGAGGCGACCGGAATCGTCTCATCCGATGGGAAGACCTTTTACCAAGAAAAAGGGCTGGGCCTCGTATCCGATCTCTTCACCAAGGATAAGCTACAGAACCTCCGCGGCACTTATGCGATCGGGCATAACCGCTATTCAACGGCGGGCGAGAATCTCCTGAAGAACGTTCAGCCGATTATGGTGAATTTTGCTCTCGGGATGTTGGCCCTGGCCCACAATGGAAATCTTACCAACGCGACCATCCTGCGGGACGAACTGGAGGCCTACGGGTCCATCTTCCAATCCACATCGGACAGTGAGGTCATCATTCATCTCATCGCCCATTCGCGTCAACCCACGCTGATCGACCGGCTGACCGAGGCGCTCCACCGCGTCAAGGGCGCCTATTCCCTTGTTATTCTGACGGAGGAGGGACTCATCGCGGCCAGGGATCCCTATGGCCTCCGTCCGCTTTCGCTCGGGCGCCTCAAGGACTCTTACGTGGTGGCCTCCGAAAGTTGCGCCTTTGATCTGATCGAGGCCAAATTCATTCGGGATGTGGAACCGGGCGAGCTCCTACTGATCGATCAAAACGGACTTCGATCCTATAAACCATTTCCGAAAACATCCCCCGCCTTCTGCATCTTTGAGTATGTTTATTTCTCCAGGCCGGACAGCCGCGTGTTCGATCACACCGTCTATGAAATCCGAAAAAACCTCGGCCGGCAGCTCGCCACGGAAACCTCCATCCCCGCCGATCTGGTGATCCCGGTTCCGGATTCCGGTGTTCCGGCGGCCCTGGGATACGCCGAACGCTCGGGCCTCCGGTATGATACCGGGCTGATTCGGAACCACTACGTCGGTCGTACCTTCATCGAACCGGAGGAGGCCATTCGGCACTTCGGCGTAAAGGTCAAGCTGAATACGGTGCCGGAAGTGCTTCAGGGAAAGCGGGTCGTGGTGGTGGACGATTCCATTGTCAGAGGGACGACGAGCCGGAAAATCGTTAAGATGATTCGACAAGCGGGAGCAAAGGAAGTTCACCTGAGAATTAGCTCTCCCCCCATCATTTCGCCGTGCTATTACGGAATCGATACGCCGACACGGCAGGAACTGATCGGGGCCACGCACAGCATCGAAGAGATCCGCCGATACATCACGGCGGATAGTTTGGCCTATCTGAGCATGGAGGGAATGCTGGAGGCCGCTCCGCACAAGGACAAACAGTACTGCACGGCCTGTTTCAGTGAGAATTACCCCATTCCGTTTACAAAGGAAGAGATCGTCCAGCTCGGCCTATTCGACCGGCCGACCCACTAACCCCCAAAACCATCGAACGACCTCTGGTGCCGAGAGGCAGAATCGAACTGCCGACACAAGGCTTTTCAGGCCTCTGCTCTACCGACTGAGCTATCTCGGCACAGGGCGTCTAAAATAACAAAGGGTCGGGGGCTTGTCAATCGGTTTCTCCAACGGGAAGACGATCAGGAAGGAGGTCACTCACCCAGGCGGATCCGGAGGATTTTGAGGAAATGCTGATCGAAATCGGTGAGCTCCCAGCCCCTATGAGGATAACGCCGACGTAATTCGGGATTTCGTTTCAGCGCCTCCATGAGCAGATTGGATAAATCCTGTATCAGCTGGCGAAGCGTCCTTTGTCGATCCCCGTCCATGCTCCGAATATAGAAGAGCCGACCTTTCCTGTCAACTTGCATTTTTGCTTTTTCCAAGACAAAATAATTGGAGCGGGAAGGAATGGACATTGGGAGACACCATACGGGCATGGGGAACGCCCATCGGCCCTGATGTCCTCGCATTGAGCTCGAAGGTCAGATTTCATAGGGGAGGAACGTGAAGAGGGTGGGCGTGGCTTTAAGCGGAGGCGCGGCACGATGCATCGGCCAGCTCGGGGTCTTGGAGGTATTGTTCCGGGAAGGGATTCCCATTGACGCCATTTCCGGCACGAGCGGCGGTGCCTTTGTGGGCGCGCTGGTGGCCTCGGGCCGTTATTCCGTCCCGGATCTGGTCGGGCTGGCCTTGGATCTGAATTGGTGGCGTTTTATGCGCCCCAGCGCATCCGGGGCCGGTCTTTTAAGCAGCGAGCCGATCGGACGGCGTCTCCGGGACTGGATCGGCGAGGTGACCTTTGAAAGGCTGGCCAAACCTTTGGCGGTGGTCGCCACGGATCTCGGGTCGGGTCGAAAGATCGTGATCAAACGGGGAGAGGTCGCAAGAGCAGTCCAGGCCAGTTGCAGCCTGCCCATCCTATTTAGGCCGACGCTCTACGAGGGGCGACCATTGATCGATGGCGGATATGTCAGCCAGATTCCCGTGCTGGCCGCCGGACAGGATCTTTCCTCAAACTTCGTGATCGCGGTGGATGCCAATTATCAAGGCATGGACGGAGTCCGACCCCCACGAAACGCGATCCAGATCGGGGTCCACATGGCCTCGATGTGGGCCCGAAAAAACGCCGAGGAAGAAGGACCTTTGGCGCAAGCGATGATCCGGATCAATGTGGCCGGGATCGGAATCATGGAATTGGGAAAAGGGGAAAAGCTTCTTGAGAGAGGAAGGGAGGCCGCGCAATCGGCACTTCCGACTATCCAGGCCCTATTGGGCTCAGAAGAAGGTCCCAAATCCGGAGGGGGGGTCTCCCCCGTTTGACGGAACCCCTTTGAAATGCTATGATTTATAGGGTGAACATTCATACGGTGATCTTTTTACAAAAAAACAAGGGTCGAAACGGAGGCCACGATGGTCGTGCGGATCATCTTTTTATTCCTTTGTGGTTTGGCCGCAATTCTCATTTTATTAAATAGTCAGGAAATACAGTCCAATCTACCCATCGCAATCGCGGCAGGACTGGGAACCGCGTTAGCCGGATTATTACTTGAAAAACCAATACGTTCTGTGCCGACCAAGGTGGTAATCGGCGGAACGGTTGGGTTTCTGGGCGGAGTCGGGACGGCCGGGATCATGGCGTGGGCGGCCAAAAGTTTTCTCCCCGCAACCCTCACCTCAGGAATGCCGTGGATCGTTTTTTTTATGTTGCTCCTGGGCTATCTCGGTCTGACGGTAGGCATGAAGGGCACCGACGGTACCGCGGCCCCAAATTGGCCGGCCGGAGGAGCGATCGGCCCCGGAGAGCCCTCCAATAAGATTCTGGACACCAGCGTGATTATTGAGGGTAGGATCGCGGACCTCTGCGAGACCGGATTCCTCGAGGGCTCCTTCATTATTCCCCAATTCATTCTGCAGGAATTGCAACATATCGCGGACTCCTCCGATTCGCTTAAGCGGGCGCGAGGACGCCGCGGTCTGGATGTGCTCCACCGCATCCAGAAGATGGTCGATATCGATGTGCGAATCGTGGATAACGATTACGCCCACATCCGCAATGTGGACGCAAAGCTGGTTGCCCTGGGAAAGGAAATGAACGCCAAAATCATTACGAATGATCTGAACCTGAACAAGGTGGCCGAACTTCAGGGTGTCCAGGTGTTGAACATCAACCAGCTCTGCAACGCTTTAAAACCGGTCGTCCTTCCCGGTGAATCCATGAAGGTCTTCATCCTGAAGGAAGGAAAGGAGGTGGGTCAGGGGGTCGCCTATCTCGATGACGGTACAATGATCGTGGTGGACAACGCCAGGCGCCTCATCGGGAAAAACATCGACGTGATCGTCACCAGCGTTCTCCAGACCACCGCCGGGCGGATGATCTTCACCCGTATCAAAGAGACAACGGATAAAGAAAAAGAAGAACTTCACGCCGCCCGCGGGTAAGAAAGTGATCTCTATGGCGACCCGTCCTTTGGAAAACTCCCCATGACAAATCGGGTCGGGGCCGTTATACCGGCCGCCGGACAGGGTCAACGAATGGGACGGCCCGGTCCCAAACCGTTCCTCCTCCTCAATGGCCTTCCGATTCTGGCGCATACGCTCAAAGTTTTTGAATCCGCAACCTTCATCGATGATATTTGCGTGGTGGTTCCTAAAGGCATGGAGGGGACCTGCCGCGCAGAGATCGTGATTCCCTGCGGGCTTAAAAAGGTCATGCAGATTATTGCGGGCGGTGAGACCCGCCAGGAATCGGTGTATGAGGGTCTCTTGAAATTTCCCGCCGAGACGGATAAGATCGTCATCCATGACGGCGTCCGTCCCCTACTGCCGTTGGATCTGCTTCAGGCCGCCGTGGAGGGATGCCGGGAGGACCGAGGGGTCGTTGCGGTCCTTCCCGTGACGGACACACTCAAGGCCGTGGGGGGCGGGCGGCGAATCGTTTCGACCGTGAATCGGGCCGACCTCTATATTGCCCAGACCCCTCAGGTTTTTCCGCTCGCCGCGCTGATGGAGGCCCACCGGATGGCCTTGCGGGAAGGATTTCACGGGACGGACGACTCCATGCTGATGGAACGGGCGGGGTTTCCGGTCGAGGTGATTTGGGGGGATCCGGATAATATCAAGATCACGACCGCCCGTGACCTGGAAAGGGCGGAGGTCTTGCTCGAAAGGCGTTTTAAGGTGAGGGGCTTGTGAACGTCGCCGGGATCCGAACCGGGATAGGATACGATATTCATTCCCTTAAACGAGGCCGGCGACTCGTGATCGGGGGGGTCGAGATTCCATTCCCGAAGGGATTGGCCGGCCACTCGGACGCGGATGTCCTTTGTCATGCGGTCGCCGATGCCCTCCTGGGGGCGATCGGGGATGGGGACCTCGGCCGACACTTTCCCGATTCTAATCCTCAGTACCGCGGAATCTCGAGCCTCCTCCTCCTGGAACACGTGACCGGGCGACTCCGGGCGGGCGGTTTTCGTCTTCTTAATTTGGATTCCATCATCATCGCCCAGGCTCCGAAGATGCATCCTTTCATCCCCCAGATGCGCGCCCAGATGGCCAAGGCGATCGCGGTCGAGGAGGATCGAGTGAACATTAAGGCTAAGACGTCCGAGGGACTCGATTCGGTGGGACGGGGGGAAAGCATCGCGGCTCAGGCCGTCTGCACGGTTCTCAAAGAGTAACAGGCATGTGGAACGCCATCCGAAAAGATTTTCAGTCGGTCTTTGAACGGGACCCCGCCGCCATAAGCCGGTTGGAGGTGGTATTGACCTATTCGGGCTTTCATGCCATTTTATTTCACCGAATCGCCCACCGTCTCTGGATGAGCCGGATTCCGGTCGTCCCACGCCTTATCGCCGCCGTGAGCCGATGGCTGACCGGAATCGAGATCCACCCCGGCGCCCGGATCGGGGAGAGATTTTTCATCGATCACGGCATGGGCGTCGTGATCGGAGAGACCGCCGAGATCGGTGAAAACGTCACCTTGTTCCAGGGAGTCACTCTCGGCGGCACGGGGAAGGAACGCGGAAAACGACATCCCACACTCGGGAACCATGTGGTGGTGGGCGCCGGAGCCAAGGTACTGGGCGCGATCTCAATCGGGGATGATGTGAAGATCGGAGCGAACTCGGTCGTTTTAAGATCCGTTCCGGCAAAGGCCACGGTTGTCGGAGTTCCGGGAAAGATCGTCAAGTCCCTCGTCGAGGTGTCTCCCGAGACCCTGATGGACCATATCAATATTCCGGACCCCATCGCGGAACGCCTCGATGCCCAGGAGAAAATGATCCTCGAGCTCAAGAAGCAGCTTGAACAGGCCCTGGGAAACCGCACACAAACTCGGCAAGGGGGCAATGGATGAGAGGCAAGATCCTTCTCGTGGATGATACGGAATTCTACCTCAAGGCCTACAAGACGAAGCTCCTGGCCGAGGGATATCTGGTCGTGACCGCAATGAACGGCGTCGAGGCCATCAAGGCCGTCGCGGCGGAAAAACCCGACCTGATTCTCCTCGACTTGATGATGCCGGTCATGGATGGGTTTAAGGTGCTCCAGACCGTCAAGATGGACGCCAACCTGAAGCATATTCCGGTGGTCGTCTTTTCGGCCAAGGGGAATACCGAAGAGATCGGGAAGGCGATCGGCGCCGGGGCCACCGATTTCCTCGTCAAGGCCACGACGACGCCGAACAAGGTCGTCGAGAAAATCAAACAGATCATGGAGAAATAGCCCCGGCCCTCACCGGCGGTCGCCCCGGTATCTTACGCGGATTAGGCAGAGGCCCCGTGCGGGAGCGGTCGGCCCGAGGAACCGCCGATCCTTCCCAAGGATCAGGGGTTTCATCTCATCCGGGCGTCTCTTTCCCAGACCCACCTCGACAAGCGTCCCGACGATCGTGCGCACCATCTGTTTTAGGAAACGGTCCGCTTCCACCTCGATCCAGATTTCTTTTCCTTTCCGGAATATCTCCAATCGACGGATCCGGCAAACGGTGTCGGATCGGATGGGCCCGGCCGCCTTGAGCGACCTGAAATCCTTCCGCCCGAGGAAGGCCCGGCCGGCGACGCGCATCCGATTCAGATTCATCCGCTTGTAAACGGTCCAGACATATTGGCGGCCGATCGCCCGAGGGGTGGGATGATTGAAGATCCGATATCGGTAGATCTTTCCCACGGCCGAATAGCGTGCGTGAAATGCGCCCGGGACCTTCCGGGCCGACACCACGCGGATATCTTCGGGCAGGAGGCGGTTAATTGCCCGCCGCCATTG
Organism: uncultured Nitrospirota bacterium; assembly: GCA_964372835.1. Taxonomy (GTDB): domain Bacteria; phylum Nitrospirota; class Nitrospiria; order JACQBZ01; family JACQBZ01; genus CAYJTJ01. The sequence continues at coordinate 8,319 of CAYJTJ010000002.1, read as the reverse complement.
GTCCGGCTTGAGCCGCATTACCGATGAAAAACTCGCGACCTGCCCTTCGGCATGAACCCCCGCGTCCGTTCTCCCGGCCCCCGTCACCTTGATCCGGCCTCCCGATATTTTTCCCAGAATGTTTTCCAGTATTCCCTGGACGGTGGGATGGCGGGGCTGCCTCTGCCATCCGTGGTAACACGATCCATCGTATTCCAGGATCAGCTTGAGGTGGTCCATCCGTGTTTCAGTTGGGGGCGGGACGAAGGCCGGTGAGATAGTTCCGGATGCCGTGGAATAGGGATTCCGCGATCGCCTGCCGATACCGGGTCTGACCGAGCAACTTCTCTTCCGCGGAATTGCTGATGAAGGAGACCTCGGCCAGGATGCTGGGCATATTGGAATTGAGAAGGACGTAGAAGGGCGCGCGCTTCACGCCGTGATCGACCAGGGTATAGTCATACCGGTCCTCCAACACCGTTTTAAACGATTGTCGTGTGAAGTGAGCGAGTTCCTGGGATTGGTTGTGGTTATACTCCCTGCCCAGGTCAAAAAGGATCTGGCGTACCGATTTATCCAACGCGTCCAAGGACTGCAACGAAACGTTATTCTCCCGTGCCGCCACCGCCATGGCCCGGCGGTCGGAGGACTGCCCGAGATGATAAACCTCAACACCCCGCGTGGAGCGCATCGGATGAGAATTAACGTGGATCGAAATTAAGATGTCGGCGTTTTTGGAGTTTGCGATCAGTGTGCGATCATCCAATGAGATGAAGGTGTCGTCATCCCGGGTCATGAGGACCGTCTTTCCCATGCGCTCGCGGAGGAGGGTGCGAAGACGCAGACCGATATCCAAGACGATGTCCTTCTCGGTCAGGCCGGTTCTCCCGATCGCCCCCGGATCCTTTCCACCGTGACCGGGATCGATCACAATCGTCTTGATCTCATACAAAATGGCCTGTGCATAGGCCGACCCGCTCGATGAAGACTTCAAAGACCGATCCTCGGCCGAGTCGGGCGAGGGTGTCCGGGCGGTCGGCGCTTTTGAAAAGAGGTCGATCACCAGTCGATCGGGGTTGCTCAACGGAATAATCCTCGGACTTTGGGCCAAATCCTTACGGGGGATCGTAATCCGAATCGTGGCGGGTTCCACCTGTTCGACCGTAAACCGTTTCAGGAGACCGGTGTCCAGCGAGGAAAGTTCTTTCTCGGCCTTTGGGCTTAGACGGGACCGATCCAGCGTCAGGACCAGGGTTGAATTTCCCGATTCCCCTTCCCGGAAGGAAACCTCCCGATCCATATCAAGGACGAACCGGGTGTAATCAGGATACTCCCAATGGCGGACATCTATAACCAAGGCCACCGCTGTGGGCGTGGCACTCTCTCCCAGGCTATCCAGCCGCATCCGGGCGGTTCGCGCTACCGGAGATTCCGAAAATTGAGCGACGAGTTCGCGATAGTAGTCTTTGGAGCGGGACCGGTCCTTAGGATTGGAAGAGTATCCGTATAATCCGGAATAAAGCTCTCCCAGGTAAAACATGGATCGGGGAGCGAGGGGATGTTTGGGGGCCTGATCCAGGAGGGCCTGAAACTCCCGAATGCAGTTTTCCCATCGGTGGCGATACTTCCTGAGGGCGGGGGATTGATTAAGGCGTTCGAGGCAACTTCTCCCGGCCTGATAAAACGCTTCGGGACTGCGCTTGGCCTCGGAGATCGGGACTCCTGCCAGAAGCGTCCAGGCCAGGGATGCGAAGATCGGCCATCGGACCCAATATCCAATTCCGTAGGGATGATCGGCCCGCATTGACGCCAATGTATCCGATTTCATCGATATTGTCAAT
>CAYJTJ010000002.1:4453-6399 GCA_964372835.1 uncultured Nitrospirota bacterium | reverse complement strand
GGGATGATCGGCCCGCATTGACGCCAATGTATCCGATTTCATCGATATTGTCAATTGTTGCGATTGACTTTCTTTTGTAACCGGATTATCGTAAATCGGATGGGCACGAAAATCATCATCGATGGATACAATTTGATCGGGGCCGAAAAGGGCCTGCGCGGCGATATTGAGGCCCGCCGCAATGAATTAATCAGCCGGCTCTGTGCGTATCAGGCGCGCAAAGGCATCCCGATCACAATCGTATTTGACGGCTGGGGTTCCGGCTGGCCCGATGAGCATGGGGAGATCCGCCAGGGGATTGAGGTGGTTTTTTCCCGCCATGGCGAGAAGGCCGACGCTGTCATTATTCGGATGGCCCGAGAGCTCGGAAACGCCGGTCTCATTGTTTCGTCGGACCGCGAAATTTCTCAAGAGGTCCGCGCCTCGGGGGGGATTTCCATCTCGATCTCGGAATTTAAGGCCCGGCTGGAAACGAGGCCCGCGGATCGGACCCGGGAGATCCCGGCCGATGAATCGCCGGCCCGGATGCTCCCCTCAAGCTCAAAAAAAGGGAATCCACGGCGGCTCTCGAAACTCGAACGCAAACGGCGCCGCCGGCTCGATCGGCTATGAGTGCTGTTTGGAAGGCCATTGCGGGAAAGCCGATGGCGTTGCCCTCGGACCGCGTGATCGGTCTGAAAATTCTGGACGGGGCGGATGCCGGTCACGTATTCATTCTTTCCAAAAAGCCGCGGATCACATTCGGAAAGGCCGAGGCCGACGTCGATCTAAAGGATCCGGCCGTTTCTCCCGTTCACTGCGCGCTTGAGGTTTATGAAGAGGTGGTTGTTCTCCGGGATCTCGGAAGCCCCACCGGTACCTTCGTCAACGATTTCCAAGTGAGGGAGGAAATCCTTAAAGTCCTGGACCGTTTTCGTATCGGAAATACGACGCTCCAGATTTATATTAAGAAAAAGGATTAACCGGCCCGAACGAGGGTCGCCCCCGAAGAACGAGCCGTGGAAACTAGTTCGGGCGGGGTTCCTCGTTTTGGAGGACCGCGATCGCCCAGGGTCTTTCATCCCGACCATCGAACGACCTATTTCCCTCCGAATCCCTTGCCTCGAGGAAATATTCGATGCTGGTCCCCCTAGCCATCGAGCCCGGGATGACGGCGACAAATCGGCCGCCCTGTCCTTCCACCATGCGGATGGAATCATAACGCGGGGTCCCCTGGGGTCGATAGTGAAGGATGGCCTCTTTAACCGCGATGTTATCCATGATGACCGCCATGATTTCGGTCTCCTTCCCGGGCCGGGCCACATAGTTCGGAAGGTCGTGAATGATGGCGGGGGCCACGAAGTCGGCTCCCGATGTTTTCGAGGGAGAAAAAAGGACCGGTTTCCACCCCCGATCCGTGGGTTTGATGGTCCAGGGCTGATCGCCCCAACGCATGGCCGGGACGACTCTATTTCCCTTTTGGTTCTCCATCAATAAAATCCGCAAAGTCCCACGGATTTCTTCACGCCCAATGGTGAGATCCACCATCTGCACCTTAATCTTCCGGTAAAGGCTGAAGATCTGTCTGATGATCTCCTCCATCGTCGAGAGCACGGCCATATTTTTCAACTCGCGGAGATCTTCGGCCTCGTAGGAAGACTTCAGACGATTTAAATAGATCCGAAGCTCCGCCTCATCGACCGCGGGGAGGGGGGCCGCCGAATCCGATTTTGGAGAGACCTCCGCCGGCGAGGAGGACGTTTTCCCCGTAGGGCCTTTATCGGGCATTCCCGGAGGGTTCCGTTCGGTTGAAATCGCGGGCGGGGAGGGTTCGGGTAAATCGGTTCCTGAAGAGATCTCCCGTTCGGATCGCCTTAAGGCTTCCTGCGCCTCCTTTTCATTTTCAATTGATGTCGATCCCGTCTCGGATCGGGTTTCCGGAAGGGGTTCGACGGCCCGTTGGGGTT
>CAYJTJ010000002.1:2002-4353 GCA_964372835.1 uncultured Nitrospirota bacterium | reverse complement strand
GTCGATCCCGTCTCGGATCGGGTTTCCGGAAGGGGTTCGACGGCCCGTTGGGGTTCTGACACTGGCCCAGGCGGAGAGAGATCAGGAACGGATTGGGAAGGCGGAGGCCAGAAGGCCACCAGAATAAGAATGCATCCCGATACGATAAGGCCGCTGGCCAGTCCGAGCCATACGGGTTTCATCGGGGGTGTCCCATTAAACGAGCTAGGAAGCCGATTGGGCGCACCGAAAACCCACGTCGGTGAGTCGCGACGTTGGAATATCGTACGAGCGGAATGATCCGCGAGCGATAACCGAGGCGACCCTCGTATAGGCATCCGCCTCATAATGTCCGACACCCATGAAAGAAAGACCGCGGGTCACACGGAAAATCTGCCCAAAATTTTCGTTCCGGGCGGGATTCCCCGGATAAGACAGGTACCAACCGTTCGTCCATTCCCAGACATTGCCGATCAGATCGTATACGCCGTAGGGGCTTTTTCCGTCTTCGTACTTCCCCACCTCGACCGAGGAGGCGAACATCACCGCCCCCTTCGCGATATTGGCCCGTTCCGGGTCAAAGAAGTTTCCCCAGGGGTACTTCAGCCCTGCCGGTCCGCGCGCCGCCTTTTCCCATTCTTCCTCGCTGGGGAGCCTCTTCCCGGCCCAACGGCAGTAGGCCTCGGCATCATACCAGTTCACGAAGGCGACGGGAAAGCGGGCTTTTCCTGCCGGGTAGGTTCCGTTGACCCAGTCATCCGGGATCTGTCGAGGACCCGTATTAAGGAACCGCTTGTAATCCTCGTTCGTCACCTCGCGCAGATCCATATAGAAGGCCGGCAGATGGATTCGACGGAGCGGGTGTTCGTCCTCATACCAGGGATGGGGCAGGCCGAATTCCAACGCCTCGGCGTCGTCATCCACTTCGTCCGTTCCCATGAGGAACTCTCCCGCCGGAACGAAGGCCATGTCACGGGGCCGATTCGTGCAGGACGCGGAGTTCAGGAGGAGAAGAGCCGAGAGAAGGGAGATCATCCAAAAAAAGCGGCGGGGCTGGGCGGTTCCCCGCAATCGATTTGGACGGGCTCGACGCCCGATCCGATCGTCGCCGGCCCATGGCCATTTTATGCGGGGATCGCAACCCGAATTCATCACCGGCCCTTGAGAGCGAACCGGAGCACGGTCGTTCCGATCTGGAGCCGATCACCGGGTCGGAGCAGCGCCTCCCGGATGAGGCGTTCGTTGATCATGGTTCCGTTGGCGCTGTCCATATCCTTGACCAGGGCGAGGTCTTGGTACATCGTCAGCGCACAGTGGCGGCGTGACGCCTCCGGATCGTTGATAAGGATGTCGGACTCCTTCCGACCCAGGATGATCTGCGTTTTGGAGATGGGGATCTCGCGTCCCTTCCCGTCTCCCTCAAGCACGGTTAAGATGGGCTCCAGGCCGGGCGGGAGCCCGGATTTCCGGCCCGACAGGACCTGTTGGAAAGAGCCGGTGTTATCGGCCATAAGACCATCCATCGGCCCCATCATCGTCCTGCTGTGATCGAGCCCTTCGTCATGGGGTCGGGGAACCGGGGCCTCGGCCCGTGCCGTTTTGGGTGTATTGACATGGCCGCAGGTTGGGCAACCCGGTACCCCCTCTTTATCGGAGAGCGACTCATAATGGGTCCGGCAGTTATCGCAAGCCACCTTCATGGTCGGGCCTCCATGGACTCCTCGCGTGGATTCGAGCCGGCCGTCGGCGGACGTTCCATCCCCTCCACGATGACGCGAGCGCGCCGGGCCTGGGGCGCATTCGGATCTATCGCCAAGCCTTTCTTGAATTCATCCGTCGCCAGCGATGTGATTCCCTGATTAAAATATAAGAAACCGAGGTCATAATGCAAGAGGGCATAGTCCGGAAACTTCCGGGAAGCTTCTTCAAATACTCTTAGCGCGGCCTGGGGATCCTTTCGTTCAAGGCTGAGGGTGCCCATGAGATGGTAAGTGACCGGAATATCGGGATTAAGTTCGATGATTCGCCGAAGTATCCGCTCCACCTCATCCAGTCGTCTCTGACCGTACGCCGTTTTCGCATCCTCCAGAAGTCTTCGCACCTCGTTTTTCTCCGCAGCCGTCAGGACGCGTTCCGTCGGTTCAGGACGTTCGGAAACCTCCCGGTCCAGGTCCGGGACTTCCAATTCCGGGATCCCTTTCATCGATCCGGGCTCAATGAGCGACGGAATCGGATCGCCGATTTCCGATCGGGTCGGGGTTCCTTCTTCAGAACCGATTTCACGTAGGGGAACTCGGGAAACGGAGGGAGGGGAGTCTCGTGTAATCCACCGGACCGCACGGTCCGGCCAGCCGGAGAGCCGGTGGACGGCC
>CAYJTJ010000002.1:0-1902 GCA_964372835.1 uncultured Nitrospirota bacterium | reverse complement strand
CCACTCCCTGCGCCCGCATCCGCCGTGGCGCCGCTGGCCGTACGGAATCTCTGGGTATCCTGCTCGATGTCATACTGGAACACCTTCCTAAGATACAGGGAGAGGCGGGACGCGCTGAAGTCGTAATTCCGGGCCGCCATATGCTCCTCAAGGGCCATCTGGAGGTCCGAGGCCGATTGATATCGGTCGGCCGGATCCTTGGCCAAGGCCTTGCACAGTATGGCCTCAAGTTCCGGAGTGACCTCTTTGTTCAGTGAGGTGGGCGGAGGCTCCACTTTGGCTTCCCGGACCTTCTCCAGCGTATTTAAGTCGTTGTCCCCCTTGAAGAGTTTATGGCCGGTGAGAATTTCGTATAGGAGAATCCCGATCGCGAAAATATCGCTCCTTCGATCCACGGGCAATCCCCGGGCCTGTTCCGGCGACATGTAGGAAAGTTTACCTTTGAGGATCCCGGTGCGGGTCTCCGAAGTCTGGGAAGCCGCCTTCGCAATTCCGAAGTCCACCACCTTCACCTCGCCCTCGTACGAAACCAGGATATTTTGGGGGCTGATGTCCCGGTGGACGATTCCCAGGTCACGGCCGGTCAGATCTTTTTTCCGGTGGGCGTAATCCAGCCCTGCACACACCTGTGTGGTCATCAACAGGCCGTGCCCGACCGAGACCGGCAGATTAAGCGCTTTCGCCCGGTGAAGAATCGTCCGAAGATCCTTGCCCATGATGTACTCCATGGCGATGAAGTAGGAGTTCTCCACGTGACCCAGGTCGAATATTTGGACGATGTTTTGATGGGATAAAAGGGCGGCCAGCTTGGCCTCGTTGATGAACATCGAGATGAACTCGGCATCTTCCGTCAGATGAGGCAATATGCGCTTGATGGCCATAACCTTTTCGAAACCCTTCAGCCCGGTCTGTTTGGCCATGAAGAGTTCGGCCATCCCGCCGGTCCCGATCTTATCGATCAGGAGATATTTCCCGTAGAAGATCGGAGCGGTCATAATTTGACTTTATCATGCCGACCCCCAGGAGTCAATAACCCCCTGTAAAAAGAGCCTTTTTTGGCATTTTAAGGGCGCTAGAAGTCGATGGGCGGAGCCGTGGGGTGAGCCAAAACTACGGGGGCCCAAGTCCGAACAGGTTTCTTGCGTTCTGAGAAGTGATTCGACGGACCTCCTCGGACGGGACGGAGGGATGGAGTGAGGATAGGACGGATAGGGTCTTTCCTAGATATTGCGGTTCGTTTCGAACTCCCCGGTAGGGGATCGGCGCAAGATAGGGCGAATCGGTTTCCAGCATGAGGCGGTCCAGAGGCAGATTCCGGGCCACCTCGCGCAGCGGCTGGGCATTTCGAAAGGTTAGAACGCCCGAAAATGAGATTTGCAGGTTCATCCCGATCGCGCCGCGGGCCATCTCAAGGTCTCCGGTGAAGCAGTGCATCACTCCCCCCATCTTTTCCACCCCCCCCTCTCTCAGAATAGCGAGGGTTGCCTCCTTCGCGTCGCGCGAATGGACCACCACGGGAAGGCGGAGATCCCTGGCGATTTCGACCTGTTCTCGAAAAAAGGTCTCCTGTATCTCTCTCGGGGAGTGCATGTAGTAAAAGTCCAGTCCGATCTCCCCATACCCCACGACCTTCTTATGACGGGATAACGCCATCAGTGTTTTAAGTGTGTCTTTTTCGATTCCGGCCGACTCGTGGGGATGGACTCCGATGGTGGCGAACAGTCGCTCATGACGGTCCGCGAGCTCAACGGCCTCACGGCTTGTTTTAAGATCGCATCCGACCACGATCATGCATTCGATACCGGCATCGAACGCCCGTTGGATCATGGCCTCGCGATCGCGATCATAGGTCGAATCGTAGAGATGACAGTGGCTATCGATCATAAAGCCTATACCGGGATT
>CAYJTJ010000001.1:15792-53464 GCA_964372835.1 uncultured Nitrospirota bacterium | reverse complement strand
CGTCCGCCCGATCGCGAGGCCGGAGCCGTTCAACGTGTGCAGAAACTCGGTTTTCTTCCCGGCATTCGCCCGGTACCGGATCCCGGCCCGGCGGGCCTGAAAGGCCTCAAAGTTGCTGCACGAGGACACCTCGCGGAAAACGTTCTGCCCGGGAAGCCATGCCTCGATGTCATAGGTCTTGGCCGAGGCGAAGCTCATGTCCCCGGTGCAAAGAAGCATGACGCGATAGTGAAGCCCCAGTCGCTGGAGAACCGTCTCGGCGTCGCCTAAGAGCCGCTCGAGGTCCTCATAGGACCGTTCGGGCGTCGTGAACTTAACGAGCTCGACCTTGTTGAACTGGTGCTGTCGGATCAAACCGCGGGTGTCCTTCCCGTAGGAGCCGGCCTCTCGACGAAAACAGGCGCTGAAGGCCACATAGGAGATCGGAAGCCGATTCTCTTCCAGAATCTCGTCACGGTGCATATTCGTCACGGGCACTTCGGCCGTGGGGATTAAAAAGAAATCGTCCGTCGGTATCCGAAACAGATCCTCCTCGAAACGGGGGAGCTGACCCGTCGCCGTCATGGCGGCTCGGTTTACCATCAAGGGGGGAAGGATCTCCTCGTATCCGTGCTCGCGGGTATGGAGGTCCAGCATGAAATTCATCAGCGCCCGCTCAAGACGCGCCCCGAGTCCTTTATAGAACACGAACCGGGCACCGGCCACGCGGGTTGCCCTTTCAAAATCGAGGATCCCGAGATCTTCCCCGATATCCCAATGGGATTTTGGCGGGAAACCGAGGCGGGGCTTCTCCCCCCATTTTCGGATTTCCCTGTTCTCCTTTTCGTCGCGCCCCACCGGCACCGAATCGTGGGCCAGATTGGGAAGAAGGAGAAGACCTTCCTCAAGCTTTCGATCAATATCACGGACCCGCCCGTCCAGATCCCGGATCCGATCCGAGAGGTTTTTCATCTCGGCCTGCAGAATCCCGGCCTCCTTCGGCCGGTCCTTAAGGCGGGCCATCTCGGCCGAAGAGACCTTGCGCCGGTGCTTGAATTCCTCCACCTCGCCCAACAGGCTCCGTCGCTCCTGCTCCAGGTGGAGTAATCCCTCGAGATCGGGGTCCTGACCTCGATCCTTCATTTTCCGCCGAACCGGGTCGGCCTTTTCCCGAATGTATTTAATGTCCAGCAAGGGGGCCTTCCACCGTTGAAATTCCGAATTGTGAAATTTAACACGCTTCTTTGAAATAGTCAATTCCATCGATGCGGATCTGCCGCCGGAAACAGGACGCGCTGGGCGCAGGTTGTCCTTGACGGGTCCTTGATTCCCTGTTATCATGGAACCATATTCGACGGGTCCCGCTCGAATCGGAATGATCCCATCGCTTCATCGACATAAAATCGGTCACATCTTCTCGGTCCTCGGGCTATCGGCTCTGATGACGCTGGCCGTGATCGCGGGCGCCCGAAGCGCGCTCGATCCGCCCCCTAAGGGCGGGTCGAATGTGCCGGCTCCGCCCGGCATGATCCTCATCCCCGAGGGGCCGTTTATCATGGGATCGGATGACCGTTGGCCCGACGAAGGTCCCACGCACACCGTCTTTACCGACCGTTTCTATATCGATAAGTTCGAGGCCACCAACAACGACTACAAGAAGTTTGTCGACGCGTCGGGGCGACAACCCCCCGTCCACTGGGTCAACGGCCAGGTTTTCACCGACATCGGTCGGCATCCCGTGACGTTCGTGACCTGGTTCGACGCCAACGACTACTGCCACTGGTTGGGCAAACGTCTTCCCGTCGATATCGAGTGGGAGAAAGCCGCGCGGGGAACGGACGGACGTTGGTTCCCTTGGGGGAATGACTTCGACGCGAAGAAGGCCAACACACCGCAACTGAAATTGGGAGGAACCGCCCCCGTTGGAAAGTTTCCGCAGGGGGACAGTCCCTACGGGGTATCGGACCTGTCGGGAAATGTCTGGGAATGGACCGCCAGCTGGTATAAGGCCTACGCCAACAACAAACGCCCCACGGAAAATTACGGTGAAAAATATCGCGTCCTAAAGGGCGGCTCCTGGGTCGATTGCTCAGGTTACCATTGTGGTATCAGTGCGCCCAATTTCAACCGAAGCTTCTTCAACCCCGCCACCAAGAATAAAGGGTTTGGATTCCGATGCGCCTTGTCCGCATGAGACGTCCGCTCATGAGTGCCGGCCGACGAAGACATGAGGGTCCCGTCCCGTTCACGGTCGGCCTCGTCTTGGTCGGCCTACTGATCGGTCTTTCGCTCCCAGCCGGCTGCGCCAAGAAGCGGACTCCTCCGGAGGGAATGGTGCTCATCCCGGCCGGGGAATTTATCATGGGAAGCGACAAGATCGATACGGAGGGAAAGGCCACCGAGTTCGGAACCATCAAGCCCTGGTATTTGGACGAACACCCGCTCCGAAAGGTCCATCTCCCGGCCTACTATATGGATCAGCACGAGGTGACCGCCACCGCCTACCAACAGTTCATCCATGCCACCGGTTCAAGGCCGCCTCAGGACTGGCCCGATGGAAAAATTTCCCCCGGGCGCGAGAACTATCCGGTCACGAACGTCAATTGGTATGACGCGGAACGGTTCTGTCGATGGAACGGAAAGCGATTGCCCACCGAAGCCGAGTGGGAAAAGGCCGCCCGCGGAACGGACGGGAGGGAGTATCCCTGGGGAAATGATTTTGATCCCCACAAGGCCAACACCGGGGATTCGGATATCGGCGACCTGGCCGCGGTCGGATCCTTCAAGGAAGGCGCAAGCCCCTACGGCGCGTACGACATGTCGGGAAACGCCTGGGAATGGACCTCGGATTGGTACAAGGCCTATCCCGGCTCCGACTATTTCAGCGAGGCCTTCGGCGAAAAATTCAAGGTGCTCCGGGGGAGCAGTTGGGGCGGAACCGGTCACTATGCCATTCCCTACTTCTATCGCGCCTCGTACCGGTTTTACATCGCGCCCGAAGGCGCCTATCCGGACGCCGGCTTCCGCTGCGCCCGGAGCCTTGGATGAGGCCGATCGGGGGCCGGACCTCAGGGTTAATTTGCAGTTGACAACCCGGCCGGGATCGGCTATGATACGAATCGTAAACACACCATCATCGATTCTTCGCCTATACGCTGTTCCGGATTTCACATCTGTACGCTTTACCGAATTAGGTGCTCAAGTATCGTAGACCCTGAGTTGATCTGAGTGAATATCCACCACTGCACCTTATCTCACCCGGCACATAAGCTGCTCGCTTGTTCACGTTCGCCCAGTGGATAAAAAGACGGTCAAACTAAATACACCTGAAACCAAATCAGCATAAATCGAACAAACTTCGCGAACGCGCCGCATCCGTACGCCGCGCTCAAGAAAGGGGTTAGGTCCGCGCATGATCGATGATGTCAAGGAGAACCGAATGAACCTCCAGGAAGTTAAGGATAAAAGCATCGCCGAACTGAACGATGTGGCCAAGGATCTGAAGATCGAGGGGGCCAGCAGCCTGCGGAAACAGGAGCTGATCTTTGCCATCCTCCAGGCTCAATCCGAGAAGAACGGCGTGATCTACGGCGAGGGAGTTCTTGAGACCCTGCCCGACGGATTCGGATTTCTCCGCGCCCCCGATTATAATTACCTGCCCGGCCCGGATGACATTTATATTTCTCCGTCCCAGATCCGCCGCTTCAATCTCCGCACCGGGGATATCGTCTCCGGCCAGATTCGCCCTCCCAAGGAAGGGGAGCGTTACTTCGCCCTCCTGAAGGTGGAGAAGGTTAATTTTGAGGACCCCGAAACGGCGCGAGACAAGATCCTGTTCGACAACCTCACCCCCCTGTATCCGGAGGAAAAGATCCGCCTGGAACACGACACGCAGGAGCTCTCAACAAGAGTGATGGAACTGATTACGCCGATCGGAAAGGGACAGCGCGGACTGATCGTGGCCTCCCCCCGCACCGGGAAGACGGTCCTGCTCCAGAATATTGCCAAGGCCGTCCTGGCGAACCATACCGAAATCACACTGATCGTCCTGCTCATCGACGAACGACCGGAAGAAGTCACCGATTGGCAACGCCAGGTCAAGGCGGAGGTGGTGAGTTCGACGTTCGACGAACCGGCCCAGCGCCATGCCCAAGTGGCCGAGATGGTCCTCGAGAAGGCGAAGCGCCTGGTTGAACACAAGCGGGACGTCGTGATCCTGCTCGACAGCATCACCCGTCTGGCCCGGGCTTATAACTCGATCATTCCGCCCAGCGGCAAGGTGCTCTCGGGCGGGTTGGATGCCAATGCCCTCCAGCGCCCGAAGCGATTTTTCGGATCGGCCCGGAATATCGAGAACGGCGGGAGCCTCACGATCATGGCCACGGCCCTGGTGGACACGGGCAGCCGGATGGATGACGTCATTTTCGAGGAGTTTAAAGGAACGGGCAACATGGAGGTGCATTTGGACCGGAAGCTGGCGGATAAGCGCGTCTTCCCATCGATCGACATTAATCAGTCGGGTACCCGTAAGGAGGAACTTCTCGTTGAGAAAGATGACCTCAATAAGATGTGGATTCTCCGAAAGGTTCTCACCCCCCTTTCCACGGTGGAGAGCATGGAATTCCTCATCGACAAAATCAGGAATACCAAAACCAACAAGGAGTTCTTGGAATCCATGAACCGATAGTCCCCTCCCCTCCTGCCCCTTTCCAGGCGATCCCGAGTGTGATATAATGCGGAATTCGCGGTAGACACCGCACCCCCCGACGGCATCCCCGGCCCTCAACACGGGCCGAACACCGAGGAGGCCCTGCCGCGACCATCGTTGCTCCGCTCCATTTTAAGAGCCCGCCTTTACGGGCGGGGGGTGCGCTCGCCGCGCGCGGTCATGAACAAGGAGGCATTAAAAACCATGAAAGCAGAAATTCATCCCGAGTACCAGGAGACCACAATATCCTGCGCCTGCGGGAATGCCATTAAAACCCGATCGACCCGGCCGGATATCCACGTCGAAATCTGCTCCGCCTGTCATCCATTTTTCACCGGGACGCAGAAGATCATCGATACCGAAGGAAGGGTCGAGCGATTCCGAAAGAAATACAAGAAGAAATAAAAGGGGGATTTCTCCGGGGTTCGTCCATCCTCACCGGCCGGCCCCGATTCGTTTTATAAACGATGGCCACCGCAAACGATCAGGTTTTCCTCCAGAAACTTCATGCCCTTCTCGAGCGGTTTGAGGAGGTGACGTGCCGATTGGGCGATCCTCAAACCATCGCGGAGCCGGTTCTCTATCAACGCCTGGCCAAAGAGCGGGCCGAGATCGAACCGCTCGTGGATTGCTACCGGGAATATCAGTCCCTGCTGAAGGACCTCTCGGCGGCGGAGGAACTCCTCGGAGAGTCGAAGGCCGAGCCGGGACTCCGTGAACTGGCGGAGGGGGAGCGGGAATCCCTGGTCCGAAAAAAGGATCGGATGGATAACCGGATCCGGACACTGCTCTTGCCTCGCGATCCCCTCGATGATAAGAATACCTTCCTTGAGATCCGCGCCGGGACGGGAGGCGAAGAGGCCGCCTTGTTCGCGGCGGAGCTGTTCCGAATGTACAGCCGCTACGCGGAACGTCAGCGTTGGAAGGTCGAGCTGATCACCTCGAACCCCACCGGCATCGGCGGCCTGAAGGAGGTAATCGTCCTGATCGAAGGGAAAGGGGTCTTTCGGAGGCTAAAATTCGAGAGCGGCGTGCATCGGGTCCAGCGGGTGCCGGTCACGGAGGCGGGCGGAAGAATCCACACCTCGGCCGTCACGGTCGCGGTGCTGCCCGAAGCCGACGAAGTGGACGTCACGGTTGATACCAAGGATCTCCGGATCGATACATTCTGCGCCTCCGGCCCGGGTGGACAGGGCGTCAATACCACCCACTCGGCCGTCCGGATCACGCATATTCCGACGGGAGTCGTCGTATCCTGTCAGGACGAACGATCGCAGATCAAAAACAAAAACAAGGCCATGCGGGTCCTTCGTTCCCGTTTGCTCGAAACGGAAAGGACCCGCCGGGAGGCCGAGATGGCCAAGGCCCGGAAGTCCCAGGTCGGAACGGGAGATCGGAGCGAGAAGATTCGAACCTACAACTACCCGCAAAACCGGATTACGGATCACCGAATCGGTCTCAGCCTCCACCGATTGGGACAGGTATTAGACGGCGACCTGGATGAGATCGTCGATGGCCTGATCGCGGCCGATCAGGCCGAACGGCTCAACGCGACCGCGACTTCCTAACGGGCCCAGGGTGCGCATGCTGAGGAACGGCACATCCTCGCCAACCGAAAGCCTCCTGCGTCGGGCCTCATGGACTCTCCTTGAGGCCGGAATCCCGGACGCACGCCGGGAGGCCGAGATCTTGCTGGGTCGGGTCCTTAAGTGCGACCGGTTAGCCCTGTACCGAGGTTCGGCGGATCAGGTCGATTCCACAGATCGGGAGCTTTTCTGGGATCGGGTCGAAAGGCGATCGGGACGCGAACCTCTCCAGTATATCCTGGGCGCCCAGGAATTTTGGGCGTTGGAATTTCGGGTCGGCCCCGGCGTGTTCATCCCGCGGCCGGAAACCGAGGTCCTCGTTGAAACGGCGATCTCGCTTTTCCCGGAGCCAGACGCCCCCCTGACGATCTGCGACGTGGGCACCGGTTCCGGGTGCATTGGAATATCGCTGGGGCGCGAGTTCTTAAAAGCACGGATCCTGGCGACCGACTGCTCGGCGCAGGCGCTTGAGACCGCCTGTCTGAACGCATCGAGGCACCGGATCGCCGGTCGGATCAAATTTTTGGAGGGAGACCTTCTCGAGCCGTTGCGGTCAATGGGCCTTCGCCGCGGGATCGACCTGGTCCTATCAAACCCCCCCTACGTCCGCCGGGATGAGATCGCCTCCCTCCAGCCTGAAATCCGGCGGTATGAGCCCCGGGTCGCCTTGGATGGCGGAGTAGACGGCATGGACTATTATCGGAGGTTGCTGCCGGGAGCGCTCGACTTCATCAAACCGGGCGGACGGCTCGGTCTGGAGGTGGGCCTCGGCCAGGCCGATCCGGTCTGCGCCATGGCAAAAGGATCCGGCTGGCGGATCGATCGGATCGTGAACGACTTGAATCAAATACCCCGTGTCATCTTCCTGATCCCGGACCGGATTCCCGACCATGGATAAGATCCTGATCAAGGGAGGAAAACCGCTCAAAGGTGAGGTCGCCGTGAGCGGGGCTAAAAATTCGGCCCTGCCCATTTTGGCGGCTACGTTGCTGACCGGTGGCGAAAACCATCTGACGAACATTCCGAAACTTAGGGATGTTGAGACCATCCGGCGCCTGCTATCCCACCTCGGCGCCGAAATCACGCAGGGGGAAGAGGCCTGGGCCGTCCGGATGAAAGAGGCCCGTTCGACCGAGGCCCCGTACGACCTCGTGAAGACGATGCGCGCCTCTGTGCTGGTCCTGGGCCCGCTGACGGCCCGCTTCGGTGAGGCCCGCGTCTCGCTTCCCGGCGGCTGCGCCATCGGGGCCCGTCCCATCAATCTCCATTTGATGGGCCTGGAAAAGATGGGGGCCGAGATCCGAATCGATCACGGTTATGTACTCGTCAAGGCGCGGCGACTCCGGGGGGCCCGGATTGATCTGAATCTCCCCACCGTTACGGGAACGGAAAACCTGATGATGGCCGCCACACTGGCGGAGGGAACGACGCGGATCGAGAATGCCGCCTGCGAGCCCGAGATCGTGGATCTCGCCCAGTTCCTCAACCGGTGCGGAGCCCGGATCCGCGGCGCCGGGACCGGCCAGATCACGGTCGAAGGCGTATCATCCTTGGACGGATGCCGCTACCGCGTGATGCCCGACCGGATCGAGGCCGGAACGTATCTTGTGGCCGCCGCCATCACCGGAGGCGAAATCGGGGTCCGTAACTGCGTCCCAAAACACGTGGAGGCGCTCCAACTCAAACTGAGGGAAGCGGGGATGGACGTTCGGGAGGAGAAGGACGGCCTGCGGGCCATCTCGAAGGGTCGGACGAAGGCCGTCGATATTCAGACCCTTCCATTTCCCGGGTTTCCCACCGATATGCAGGCTCAAATGATGGCCCTCTTGAGCCTTTCCGATGGGGTCAGCCGGATTTCGGAAACGATTTTTGAGGGCCGGTTTACGCATGTCGCGGAGCTTCGGCGGATGGGTGCGGACATACGCGTAGAGGGAAGCCAGGCCGTCATCCGGGGAGTGAAACGGCTTGGCGGCGCCCCCCTGATGGCCACGGATCTTAGGGCCAGCGCGTGCCTGGTACTGGCCGGTCTGGCGGCCGAAGGTGAGACGGAGATCAGTCGGATTTACCATCTGGATCGGGGTTACGAGGCGATCGAGCGAAAATTTTCCGCCCTAGGCGGGGAAATTCGCCGGGTTCGATCATCGCCATGAAGGACCCGATCATCATCGCGTTCCCGAAAGGGAGACTCCTCGGACCCTCCATGGCGCTCTTCAGCCGGATCGGGCTGCTCCCCCGCGGCTTGCACTCCGACAGCCGAAAGCTCGTGTTTGACAATCGAAAGCACGGGATGCGATTGATCATCGTGCGGGCCACGGATGTGCCCACCTACGTGGAGTACGGCGCGGCTGATGTCGGCATCGTGGGAAAGGACGTTTTAATGGAGCAGGAGCCGGATGTCTACGAGCCCCTCGATCTCCACTATGGCCGCTGCCGAATCGTGGTGGCCGGCCCCAAGGTCATCGAAAACGGAGCCGGCCCCCCCTCCGTTAAGCTAAAGATCGCGACGAAATATCCGAAGATCGCGGAGCGTTACTTCAATGAAAAAGGCCTTCCGGTCGAAATCATCCGGCTCTCGGGAGCGATCGAGCTGGCCCCTCTGGTCGGCCTATCGGATAAAATCGTGGATCTCATCACAACCGGAAGGACCCTCAGAGAAAATAATCTGGTTGAACTGGCCGTCATCACGGAATCGAGCGCTCGCCTGATTGTGAATCGGGCCAGCCTCAAAACCAAAACGGAATTGATTTCCCCGCTGCTTAACCGGCTGGAGAAATCCCTGGAAAAAGAGACGGAATGAAGCTGATCCGATTCCATCGAAAAAACGCCTCGGAAGCCTTCTTAAGCCGGATCCGACCCCGTTCGGTGAGCGACCCACGGATTGAGGCGGCCGTCCGGGCGATCCTGAGGGCCGTCCAGCGGGAGGGGGATCGCGCGGTCATTCGGTTCGCACGGAAGTTCGACCATGCCCGACCGATCGGCCGAGACTTCCGTGTCGTTCCGGAGCGGATCAAGGAGGCCTACCGGCTTGTCTCAAAATCGGCGGTAGACGCCTTGAAGTTCGCGGCGGGGCGGATCGAGGCCTTCCACGAGCGACAACGGACACGGAGCTGGAGTTACGAGGAGGGCCAGATCACGTTGGGTCAGATTGTCCGTCCACTGGACCGGGTGGGCCTTTACGTGCCGGGCGGGAAGGCGGCTTATCCTTCGTCCGTACTGATGAACGGGATTCCGGCCAAAGTGGCGGGCGTCCCGGAGGTGGTTATGTGCACCCCGGCCCCGGGGGGAGAACTCAATCCGCACCTTCTGGTCGCCGCCGACCTGATCGGCATCGACGAGATCTACGCCATCGGCGGCGCCCAAGCCATCGCGGCGATGGCTTACGGAACGGAGTCGATCCGGAAGGTGGACAAAGTCGTCGGACCCGGAAACCGTTATGTGGCCGCCGCCAAAAAGCAGGTGTTCGGCGAGGTGGGCATTGACATGATCGCGGGGCCGAGCGAGATCGTCGTGATCGCGGACGAGACCGCCGATCCGAGATTCGTCGCGGCGGATCTGCTTTCTCAGGCCGAGCACGACGAGGACGCGATTTCGATCTTGATTACGCCCAGCGAGTCCCTGGTCCGCGGGGTCCGCGCCGAAATGAAAAAGCGACTGCCCAAGCTTCCCCGGAAGAAAATTATCGCCGCCGCGCTGAGACGGGGCGGAAGGATATTGATCGTTAATGATCTGGCCGAGGCCGCACGGATGGCCAACCGGTTCGCCCCCGAACATCTTGAGTTGGCCGTGGATCGACCGCAGGATCTGCTGCCGTTGATCCGCCACGCCGGCGCCGTCTTCTTAGGACACTATACCACGGAGTCCCTCGGGGACTACGTCGCCGGGCCGAATCACGTCCTGCCGACCGGGGGAACGGCACGGTTCTCATCGCCTTTATCCGTGGACGACTTCGTAAAGAAAACCAGCCTGCTCTCATTCCGCCCGGAGGGCCTACGAAGAGTCGGCGAGTCGGCCGTCCGGATCGCGGAAATGGAAGGGCTTCATGCCCATGCTCAAGCCGTGAAGGTCCGAATCCGATGAAGTCCCGCCGCGCGGAGGTCGAGAGAAAAACGACGGAGACCCAGGTCAAGATCCGCCTGGATTTGGACGGCCGGGGGCAGAGTCGCGTTCGAACAACGATGCCTTTCTTGGATCACATGCTGACCCTCATGGCCAAGCACGGCTCGTTCGACCTCTTTGTGATGGCCAAAGGCGATATCGAGGTCGATTTTCACCACACGGTGGAGGATATCGGTATTGTACTGGGAGAGACGGTCGCCAAGGCCCTGAAGGATAAACGGGGGATTCGGCGGTACGGATCGTTCTCGGTGCCCATGGATGAATCGATCGCGCGCGTCGACTTGGACCTGTCGGGCCGACCCTATTTGATCTACCAGGTCCCACTCCCGAAGAAAAATAAGATCCGCGATTTCGATGTGGAGCTGATCGAGGAATTCTTCAAAGCCTTTGTGGTCAGGAGCGGAATCACCCTTCACATTACCGTTCCGTACGGACGAAATCCTCATCACATTTTAGAGGCGGTATTTAAGGCCTTCGGTCGGGCCCTCGACCAGGCGGTGCGGTTGGACGGACGGGTCCGGGGGGTCCCCTCGACCAAGGGGCGGCTGTAGGTTTGGGGCATCATGATCGCCATCATCGACTACGGTATGGGCAACCTCCGCAGCGTTACGAAGGCCTTCGAACGACTGGGATACGAGGCCGCGATCACCCGGGATTCCCGAACCATCCTTGAGGCCGGCCATGTCGTCCTTCCGGGCGTCGGGGCTTTCCCGGATTGCATGAGAAATTTGCAGGCGCTAGATTTGGTCCCGGTGGTTTTGCAGGTCCTCGCAAGCGGCAGGCCGTTCCTGGGAATCTGCCTCGGCCTTCAACTCCTCTTCACGGAGAGCGAAGAGTTTGGGCCACACCCGGGTCTGGGGTGGTTTCGAGGGAGAGTCGTCCGTTTCAAAGATCCCGGACTAAAAGTTCCGCACATGGGGTGGAACACTCTTCAGATCAAAAGGCCCAATCCGTTCCTGACCGGTCTTCCGGACCCGGCCATGGTTTATTTTGTTCACTCGTACTACGCGATTCCGGAGGATCCCGGAATCATCGCCACCACGACGGATTACGGATCCCCGTTCGCCTCCAGCGTGGCCAAGGATAACGTCTACGCGTGCCAGTTTCATCCCGAAAAAAGCCAGTCGGTCGGCCTGTCCGTCCTTCGGAATTTCGCCCAATGCAAGTAGTCCTCCCGTTACCCCTGGTCGCGTTGGCGGCTCTCGTCGGCTGCGGGCCCAAATTTATCGAGAGCACGGTCGTTCATGACATCGGGACTTTCTCTCTAAACCGGATCGCGTTTATGCCGTTTGAGGAGGAACCCGAAGTCGCAGGGACGATACGATCGCAGTCCGTGGCGTTGGGGGCCACGCAGATCCTGACCGACCAGCTCTACCGGAGGTTGATCGAACGTCACATACAGGTCGTTTCGTCGTTGAAACCCGAAACGATCCGCGAGGATTCCCGCATTGCGCCGCCCTCCCGGGTCGAGAAGGCCTTGGAGATCGGCCGACGCCTGGAAACCCCCGCGGTCCTGATCGGAACGGTAACCCGCTTCGTGGAAAGAGAGGGTTCAGCCGTCGGAATCCGGCGACCGGCCTCCGTCGGATTTACGATCGAGCTGGTCAACACCAAAAACGGCCAGATTCTCTGGAAGGCCAGTTATTTTGAGACGCAGCAGTCTCTCCTGGAGGACGTGACGAACCTCCGGCTGTTTTTCAAACGGCGCGGGCGCTGGCTCACGGCCACGGAGATTTCGGCCGAGGGAATGGATCGAATTCTAGCGACTTCCCCGTGGGCCGGTGTCGGAAAGGATGACGATGCGAATCATCCCGGCCGTTGATATCAAGGAGGGGCGTTGCATCCGGCTCCAACAGGGGCGGCCCGGAACCGAATCGGTCTACTCGGAGGATCCCGTCTCGGTGGCACGGCGATGGGAATCGGAGGGGGCCGAATGGCTCCATGTCGTCGATCTGGACGGGGCGTTTTCAGGTCTCCCGAAAAACCGGGATTTGGTCGCGGATCTTATTAAAGCATCCCGGATTCCGGTTCAGGTATCAGGTGGGATAAGGACCATTGAAGATATCAAATTTTATATAAAAAGTGGGGCTCATTCTACGATTATAGGCACAAAAGTTGTAGAGGATCCCAATTTTGTAAAAGAAGCCTGCGCCGCCCTTCCGGGCCGTATATCGATCGGCCTCGATGCTCGGGACGGGATGCTCCAGGTGCAAGGGTGGACCGCTTCCACACCCTGGTCCGCCGTCGAGGTTGCCAAGATATACGGGGCTATGGCTCTTCACTCGATCATCTTCACCGATGTCCGGCGCGATGGGATGCTTCAGGGACCTAATCTCGCGGCGATCCGGAAGTTGGCCGAGTCGACCCCGGTTCCGATCGTCGCCTCCGGGGGAATCTCATCCCTGGAGGACCTGCGAGCCCTCCTGAAGCTCGAGGGGATTGGTGTCACGGGTGTGATCATCGGCAAGGCCCTTTATACCGGGGCGATTCGCCTGGGCGACGCCATCCGTCTGGGCGCCGGAGGGACTGGTTAATGCTCGCCAAGAGGATCATCCCCTGCCTGGACGTAAAGGACGGCCGCGTGGTAAAAGGGGTCAGTTTCCAAAACCTCCGCGACGCGGGGGATCCGGTCGAAATCGCCCGCTACTACGATGCGGAGGGGGCCGACGAATTGTGTTTTCTGGACATTACGGCCTCTCATGAAGACCGCAAGATCATCCTGGAGGTCGTGGCCAAGACCGCCGCCGAGGCGTTCATGCCGCTCACGGTGGGCGGCGGGATCCGGAGCGTCGAGGACATCCGGGATCTCTTGCTCGCCGGGGCCGATAAAGTCTCGATCAATACCGGGGCGGTCGAGAATCCCGGCTTGGTCCGGTCGGCGGTCGAGCGCTTCGGAAGCCAATGCATCGTGGTCGCGATCGATGCCAAACGGACCGCCGGTCCGGCATCGGCCGGGCCTCGCTGGTCGGTTTATACCCACGGGGGACGTCGAGATACCGGCCGAGATGCGATCCAGTGGGCCCGAACCATGGAGGAGTGTGGCGCGGGAGAAATTCTACTAACCAGCATGGACCGGGACGGAACGCGAGAGGGATACGACATTGAACTCACGCGAAGCGTATCGCAGGCGTCGGGGATCCCGGTCATCGCCTCCGGCGGGGCGGGTCGCCTGGAACATCTCCTGGTCGCCCTTCAGGAAGGGAAGGCGGACGCCGTCCTCGTCGCCTCGATCTTTCATTACAGACAACACATGATTCCCGAGGCGAAGAAATTCCTGCAATCCAACGGCGTTTCGGTCCGAATTCAGTAGAGCGACCATGGCCCCCGATAGAAAAATTCCTAAAGGAGTCCGGCTGGGTCAGGACGGACTGATCCCGGCCATCGTTCAGGATCACCGGGATGACCGCATTCTCATGATGGCCTATATGAACGCCGAGTCCCTGGCCCGGACCATCCGCACGCAGCAGGTCCATTTCTGGAGCCGGTCTCGAAAGACGCTCTGGCGAAAGGGAGCCACCTCCGGAAATCGGATGAGGGTTGAAGAAATCCGGCTTGACTGTGACGGAGACGCCCTTCTGGTCCGCGTGCTCCCCGAAGGGCCCGCCTGTCATACGGGCGAATGGTCCTGCTTTCATCGGTCCTTATACAACGGACGATTTCTCAGACGGTCCACCGGACCCGCGACCGCTCTGGTTCTGGATCGAATTTTCGATGTCATTTGCGATCGGAAACGCCACCCCCGGAAGGGTTCGTATGTCAGCTCGCTGATCCGGCAGGGACGGGATGCCATCCTGAAGAAGATCGGCGAGGAATCGGGGGAATTAATTATCGGATCCAAGAACAATCGTCGGGCCGAGATCATCTGGGAGGCGGCGGATGTGTGGTTTCACACCCTGGTTCTGATGGGTTACCATAACATTTCGCCATTGGAGATCTATAAAGAACTCCAGAGACGATTTGGAAAAACCCGCCAACGCAGGAGAAAATGACATGCCGGACTGTCTATTTTGTCGGATCGTCAAGAAAGAAATACCGGGTCGGATCGTCCACGAGGACAGCGAGACCGTCGCTTTCGAGGACCTCCGGCCTCAAGCCCCCGTTCATATCCTTGTGGTCCCTAAGAAGCATATCGAATCCCTGGCCACCGTCGCGGAGTCCGAGCAAAAGCTCTTGGGTACGCTGTTGATGGTGGTTCAAAAATTGGCCAAAGCCAGGAATCTCCTTCAGGAGGGGTTTCGGACGGTCATCAATTCGGGGCCGGCCGGCGGTCAGACGGTATTTCACCTTCACGTCCACCTTCTCGCCGGCCGCCAGATGCACTGGCCACCCGGATAACTGCGTCCGGAAAAGGGGGATGATCGAATTAACGTAGTCTTCCGGGTTCCTCTTATTTTGGCTTGGATGGTCGCCACGGTCCAAACCGTCACGGCCGAGCCGCCAAACCAGACTTTGGTCGGTGAACCGGTCCGCGTGGTGGCGACCTTCCCGGTCCTGAAGGACTTCGTCGATCAGATCGGGCAGGATCGCGTCATCGCAACCAGCCTTCTCAGCGGCCTGGAAAGCGAACATACATACACCCCCAAGCCTTCCGACATCATCTCGATCCGCGACGCCCGGATTTTGATCCAGGTCGGATTGGGGTTAGAAGTCTGGGTGGATCCTCTGATCAAGAACGCGGGGAACCGCCGCCTGCAGATCATCACGACCTCCACGGGTATTCCCCTCCTCAGATCCACCAACGACCACGACGCTTCCCATGTGTTGGGGGACCCTCATATCTGGCTTGATCCGGAAAACGCGAAGTCGATGGTGCGACATATCACGGAGGGATTAATTAAGGCCGATCCGACCAACAAGAGTTTCTACATGCACAATCAGGGCCAGTATTTCAATCAGTTGGACCAGAGCCGCCACCAAGGTCTGTCGAGATTAAAGATGATTGTGAACAAGAAGATTATTACCCACCATGCGGCCTGGTCGTATTTTGCGAGGCGCTTTGGGCTGACCGTTCGCGGCGTCATTGTTTCCCAAATCGGAACGGAGCCCTCCGCCAAGCACCTGGCCGATCTCAGTCGAATCATTCGTTCAGAAAAGATCCGGGTAATCGTCTCCGAACCGCAGTTGAATGCAAAACTTCCCCAGATCTTGGCCCAGGAAACGGGGGCCCGGGTCATCGTCCTTACCCCGATCCCGGGCGCCCTTCCCGGTGCAGGGACCTACCTCTCTATGATAGAATACAACCTCAACCAGTTGATTGAAGCCCTAAAGGATGAGTGAGGCATGGCCGGACCGATCATCCATTTTAACAAGGCCAGTTTCGCCTTTAAGGATCGAACGGCCCTGGAGGAGATCACCCTCGAAATCATGGCGGGTGAATTCATCGGGGTCATTGGCCCGAATGGCTCTGGAAAGACGACCCTGCTCCGAGCCCTGCTCGGTCTAATCGCCCCCAGTTCAGGCCAGGTCCAGATCTTCGATTGCTCCTGTGAAAAACTCCGCTGCCATCACCGCGCACAGATCGGATATCTTCCCCAGAAGGAAATGATCGATGCGAATTTTCCCCTCACGGTCTTCGAGGCCGTCCTGATGGGGCGGTACGGCGCCATCGGGCTTCTCCGACGTCCCTCCCGGGAAGATCAGGACATGGCACGGCAGGCCATCGACGAGGTGGGGCTTTCGGACTATGTCGGTTCGCCTCTGGGGCAGTTATCCGGAGGACAGCAGCAGCGCGTATTCATCGCCCGCGCTCTCGCCCAACGGCCCAAGGTCCTTCTGCTGGATGAACCGACGACCGGCATCGATATCCCGACGCAAAAAAGCATCTTAGAGGTGATAAAGAAACTCCATGTCACGCGCAATCTCACGATCCTCCTGGTCACCCATGATATCAACATGATCGCGCCTTATGTCGATCGACTCGCCCTGCTCAAGACCCGACTCTATGCCGCCGGCCCCCCCAAGGAAGTGCTGACGAGGGAAATTCTCCAACAGGTCTACGGAAAAGAGGTCGTGGCGGCGGACAAGGAATACTTGATCATCGGAGACTATCACCATGCTTGAGATTCTCGCCTACGGGTTCATGCAGCGCGCCATCCTGGCGGCCCTGGTTATCGGGATCCTCTGCTCCGCGATCGGCGTTTTTGTCGTTCTCAAGGGTCTATCCTTCATCGGGGCGGGGACGGCGCACGCGGCCTTCGCGGGTGTCGCGCTGGGTTTCCTCTTGAATTTGAATCCCATGGGTATGGCGGTCCTCTTTGGGTTGATGACCGTCTGGATTACCGGATTTCTTGCGGAAAAGGGACGAATGAAATTGGATGTTTCCATCGGTATTTTTTACACCTCCACCATGGCCCTGGCGATTCTGTTCATCAGTTTTATGAAATCCTACAATGCCGAGCTCTACGGCTATCTGTTTGGGAGCATTCTATCGGTGACTTCCCAAGATCTCGCCGTCATAGCCGGCCTGGGTCTGGTGGTTTTGGTGGCGATGTTTTTGTTTTATAAGGAGCTGCAGTTCATCGCGTTTGATCAGGAGATGGCCGAGGCCTCGGGCATCCCGGCGCGACGGATTTATTTTCTTCTCATGACCCTGATCGCGCTGACGATCGTCATCTCCTTGAAAGCGGTGGGGGCAATTCTGGTCTATGCGATGATTTTGATTCCCGCCGCTACCGCCTATCAACTTACGCACAGCATGAAGGGAATGATGATCCTTTCGATACTCTCCGGAGTGCTGTCCAGTCTGTCCGGGATGCTTCTTTCCTTCGCGCTGGACATCCCCTCCGGCGCCATGATCGTTTTGCTGGCCACCGGGCTGTTCTTCCTTGCCGTTTTGTTCACGCCTAAGCGGCGGATAACCCGTCGGCAGGGCTCCATCCAAATCCCGAATTCGCGATAGAAATTAGAAGGGGAAGGGAAGGCTCAGGGTCGCCAAGACCCGGCTTTCTTGTGCGGAAATACGGTATTCCAGACTGAGGCGGGTTTGATCGCGGATCTCTCGTTCGAGACTGGCGCCCAGCACATCTCTCCCGGCCAAGAAGTAGGTGACGTTGGAGCGGACCGGTCCAGCCATCGTTCGGAGACTGACCCCAAAATCGGCACTATTGACCAGAATGAGACTGCTGCGCAGTGTTTCCCGGGTCGAAATTTCGGGGCGGTTTCCGGCCCTCTCCAATGAAGGACCTTCGAAATCCATGCTCCCGTTTTCCACTTTCATGTTCGCCGAGGTCACGGCCCGGCCGTATTCCTTAATCGTGTAGAGGAGATTAACGTCGTCCACCATGTTACGGATCGCGCTCGAGAGGACCTGTCGCGCCATAATTCGGGCCAGGGCGCTTCTCTCGGCCTCATTCATCCGCTCCCCGAGCTCCATTTCGGCCATCGGATCCTGGTAGTAAAGGGAGATGAATTTTTCACTCGATTTGGAATCGTTTCCGAGGGAGTCCATATCGGCGCGGGTGGAAAGGAAGTGGGGTCGGGAAACCTGCTCTCGAATGGAAAGACGATTGCTGGACTCGAAGATCGCCGGATCGATTCTTCCGTCAAAACCCGAGGCCGTGCCCGGGAAAATGGCGGCGATTAGCGGGAGAGTCACGACAAGATGGCTAAGCCTAAATCTCGTTCCCATAGCAGCCTAACCTCCTACATAAAGTCTATCACCTCCCTCCAATCTGTCAACAACACATCCAATTGATTATATTAATATATTAAGACAAATACCCGCATTCGTAAAGTGAGTTTGGAAGACCTTCAAGGAATCTTGTCGGGCGGGTCAGGACCGATCCCAAAGCCCGGTCGTAGATATTGACCGGGTAGGTAATGTAGAGATTGTTCTTGGCTCGGGTGGCGGCCACATAAAGGAGCCTCCGTTCCTCTTCCAGCTCCTCGTCCCGTTTAAACGAATAGGCGGAAGGAAACCGGCCGTCTAGGGCCCAAATGATAAAGACGGTCTGCCACTCGAGGCCTTTGGCGGAATGAACCGTCGAAAGAATCAGTCTCTCTCTGTCATCCCGCACGGGCTCCACCTCCGCCACCGTCTCACCGGGAGGATCCAGCGTGATATCGCTCAGGAACTCATCCAGTGATCGGTACCGTTCCGTGATGGCGTATAGATGCTCAAGATCCTTTAATCGCTTTGGATAATCATCAAATCGCTGCTCGAGCAGCGGGGAGTAATAATGGCTGATCCGGCTGATGAGCTCTGAAGGGGATTGATTCGGAGCGCGAAGATCATCCAAAAGTCCCACCAAGTCCTTCAGGGCCACCGCGTCCCTGCCCTGACCCGCCTGATTTCTGAGGACTTTCAACCATTCCGTCTCCTTGGCCATTGCTGTAATCAGGATCTGGCTCTTCCTCGGACCCACTCCGTCCACCAGAAGAAGGAGTCGATTCCAGCTGACCGCATCCCGTGGATTTTGGAGGATACGAAGATGGGCCAGAACATCCTTGACATGGGTCGTTTCGATGAACTTGAACCCGCCCCGCTTAATGAAAGGGAGGTCGTGCTTCACCAGCTCGATCTCGAGATCGAACGAGTGATGACTTGATCGAAACAGGACCGCAATCTCTTCCAGCGGAACCCCTTCTTCCCGGAGCTCGTTGATTCTCTGGCATACGAATCGAGACTGCCAGTTTTCGGTTTCGGCCTGGAGAAGGATGGGACGGCCACCTCCCTTTCTCTGCGTAAAGAGCCGCTTCGGATATTTCTCGCGGGCCTGTGTGATGATGGCGTTGGTCAGGTTAAGTATCGGCTGGGTACTCCGGTAGTTCTCCTCCAGCATGAAGGTCCGGGCATTTGGAAATTCCTTCGGAAAATCCATAATATTCCTGAAGTGGGCTCCCCGAAAGGAATAAATGCTCTGGGAATCATCCCCCACCACGGTTACGTTTTCGTGCTCAGAGCAAAGCCGCCGGATCACTTGCGCCTGGATCTTATTCGTATCCTGGTATTCGTCGACGAAGATGGCACGGCAGGATAGGGAAAGCTCCCGACGGGTCTCCGCGCGGGATTCCAGAAGCTCGTCCAGCCTGATGAGAAGGTCGTCATAGTCCAGAAGAAATCGTTGCCGCTTGTATGCGGTATAGGCCGACTGAAGTCGGATCATATCCGGAAGATGCTGCGATAGATGGGGGTAGTCCAACAGAACGATTTCTTCGACGGAAAGTGACTTGTTCACCGATGCGCTGAAGAGATCACCCAGGGTCCCTTTACGGGGAAAGCGCTTTTCCCCTTCCCCGTACCCGCCCTCCCCCCGCAGGAGCTGAAGGATGTCCTCTCCATCGGTTCGATCAAGGATGGTAAAGGAGGGATCTAATCCGATAGAGGCGCCGTATCGGCGCAACACCGTGTTGGCGAATGAATGGAATGTCCCGCCCATCACCCCATCGCACTGTGTTCCGAGCAAAACGCCGACCCGGTTTAGCATTTCCTGGGCCGCCTTCCGGGTAAACGTCAACAAGAGGAGGTTTTGAGGGGGCATGCCGGTTTCGATAAAGCGGGCGACGCGGTAGACCAGCGTTCGGGTCTTTCCGCTTCCGGCCCCGGCGATCACCAGCACGGGGCCTTCCGAAGCCGTCACGGTCGCATATTGAGCCGCGTTCAGTTCCTTTTCGTAGTCGATCTTGAACCGGGGGCGGGAAGTCCCCGCGGATGGCCGCTTCAGGATATATCGGTTTACGGGGGAAGTTTCGGCTTCGGAGGACTTGAATTTTTGGTCCATTCTGCGTAAACTACAGCGAAATTATTTCCAAGCCGTACCGTTGCTCCCGCACGTCCAAGACGGGTGGCGGCCGATTCGAAGAATACCACATCCCCGTACCGGCATCAAGACCCGGCCGGAGGGCTTTCGAACGAGGAAATACGGAGGTTCATGCGATTCCCGGTCCTCTGCACCCTATTGATCTCGACGCTGATCTTATCGCTATCCCCTTCGGCTCCGGCCGCCCAAGAGATTCCGGTCAAGGCCCTGGCGGTTCATGCCCATCGGTATCAAGACTTTCGGCGAGGCCTGATCGTGTGCGAGGTGTTTGGGGAGATCAAAAACACCGGGGACAGGCCGATCAAAAACTTCACGCTGCATTTGGAGATGCTGGACCGAAAGGGAAAGGTCGTGGGAAATGAAGAGCTCCTGCTGGAATTACGGGTGATCGCGCCCGGCAGGGCCCGGGGCGATCTCCGTGCGGTTAAGCCGCAGGAGATCGGTAATTTTATTGCGGACACGAAAAACTGCCCGGATTCCTGGTTGGAAGGAAGGATCCGATATCGGGTCCTATCCGTCCAGACCGAATAGGATAGGAATCGTCCGACCGAAGCCCTTCCCTATATTGGGATCCTCTGCCTAGTGAATGTCCCAGGATAGGAGGGTCATTTTTTTGCCCTGCCGCCAAATGAGCGCCGTGGCGATTTTCTCGGTATCATTGACTTTGGCGCTGGCCTTTACGCTGAAGTAGCTGCTCGCCACGCCGATCTGTCGACGGCAGACCGAAGCGATGTTGCAGACCCTCACGGTGTCCGTCACGGAAAAGAAATCGGCCAATTTCTCATAAGGGCCCCCATCGCGAATCCGCCGGGCGAAATCCGGGCTGATGTCCTCGTCCAGCGCCTGGAGAACCGGGAGGTCGGCCGTATTGATATTGATCATGCCGTTTCCTTGCGGGGTCTTAACCGACACCGTCGTGACGTATGGGCGGATCTTGGTATAGATTTGGGGGGTCACTCCCCTGATCAGAAGCAATTCAGAAATCGTATTCATGGGTCCATGCGGGGTGGTATAGGGAGGGGTCAGACCCGCATAATAATTATCCTCCGCGCCGTTAAATTCAGAGTCATCATCCAGATCCACCCAATCCTTAATGGCTTCGACCAGGTTGGGATCCAGATCCAGGATGACGAAGAGGCGTTGCAGCATCATCCGAGTATCATCCCGGACGGCATTCAGGGGATCGGCCAAGCGATTCAGATCAATTTTTCCGGCTTCATCCGTGATCTCGATCGAAACGAATCCGTCCCCGACCGGATAGGAAGGCAAGGGCTGCGCCCAGAACTCGCTTGGGGCATCATATCCCTTGCTATTGATGGCATCGTCCTTGAGCACGGCCCGGGCCGCGGTGATCCCGGATTTGGCGAGGTACGCGGCCTTCGTCTCATCGCGGAAATTGCCCGCGGTGATCAGGTGGACCTTTGTTCCGTAATCAAACTCGACGATGAGGGCGACCAGAAGCACGAGGACGACGAGGGTCAGCAGGAGGGCGACGCCCCTTTCATCGCCCACCGGGCGGTGGAGTCCGCGGCGACCGTCCATTGTGGAGTAGAGTGCCTTTCTGATAAAATATTCCACGGAATGACTTTAAAACCCGCTCAAAGATGGCATTTACGAACCGCAGGACACTTCTTCCTCGCCGGCCTTCTCTCCCTCTGGGTCGCCCTTACCGGATGCGGGAACAAGAAGGACGATGGAATCGAGGCGGTCCTTCTGGCCGACACGAGCGGAACGGGAATCGGCGATCAGGATAACTACCCGGATCAATTCATCACGCCTTCTTCAATCAAAGTCGGTTTACGAAGCGTGAAGCTGATCCGGGCCAATGAAACCAAACCCTCCTATACGATCTACGATAGTCGGAGCGACACCCTTCCCCTGATTCTTGATCTGACCGACGCGGCCCAGGTCGTGAACCTGAACCCGGACTTACCGACCAACTGCCCCTGCGAATTCAGCAAGATCGAGGCGGCCTTTACCTTTTTCGATATCCAGATCCCCGTCCACGAGGACCAGGTTGCCATCGAACGGCGAATCCGCTTCTATACATTGAGCCTCACGGATCCGGCACTCACGACTCCCGTCAAGGCCGGCGAGGTCCTCATCGGCAATCTCTCGAATTCGCCCGCCTTCCAGTGGATCAACACGGCCGACGGAGCTTACGTCCCCCTGGCCTCCGACCCGCCCACCGTCCCGCTCCAGGTTCCGGTCACCCGATTTCCGGATAACCAGTATTCCTCCATCGTCACGGTTGAGCTCTCTCCCTTTCTGGAGTTCCCGGAGAAACCGAAAGGAACCACGACCGTGGTCCTGACCCTCCAGGTCGGCGGACTCTTTTTCTACGACGAGACGGACGATCCCCCCAACGGCCGTTTCGACCGATTTTCGGACGGCCGGTTGAACGCCAACGAGTTTGACTCCCACTTCTATCCCGGGTTCCCCATTATCCAGGCCGCGATCGAGGAGTGATGAATGATCGGGCCTCACGAATCCGCCCGGCGCCCCACTGATACAAACGACATTTCTGAAGGGACACTCAGGGGGTGGGCAGCCTTCGGACAGGATCCGCTGATGTAAACGGAATGAGTGACCTTTGTATCAGCCCGCCTTCTCATAGGTGCTCACCAAGAAGGTCACATCCAGAAACTGCGGATTGGCGAACCGGGTTTTGAAATGGAGATTTTTTATCTTGAGGACATGCGGGGCCTGTTCGATTGAGGAAAGGAACCGGACCGCTTGATCGAGGGTCACATTCTCGACCTTCATCTCGACGGAGGTCTCCCGATACTGATCGGTGGCCATTCCCGGCTGCGGGCGCATGTAGGCGATCCGAGTGCGGATTTGGGTCGTGTTGGAAAGGGATTCCAGATAAGAGAGGAGTGAAAAACGGCCCTGGTCTTTCTGGATCCGATCGTCGACCGTGCTCATTTGGCGGCTTAAAAGTGCATACTCCGTCCGAATCCGGGCCAGCTCGACCAGCGTCTGCTCCTTCTGCCGGATCAGCCGATCCAACCCCTTCATCCGGTCCAGATAGAACACCGTGGACGAAAAGAGACCGTAGATCAGCATTCCAATCCCGACCAGGGATCCCACAATGAGAACCCTCCGCTCACGGCGGGTCAGGCGATCGCGTCGCAGCCCGGATAGGAGCTTATTCACGATGGCCTGGGGGAAGAGGCTTTTCATGCCGGTTCTCTTGATGCAACGGTTACCGTTAAACGAAACCGAACGCGGGACTGGTCGGCGCTGACCTTGGCGTCGCTCACCGATACCTCCTTGAAGGCCCGGAATTGGGTCAGGGCGCCCTTGATCTTATCGACCGACTCGAAGGAATCGGTCTGCGCCTCCAACCGAAGCCGGTTGGGCTCGATGACCAGGTCCACAACCTCGATCTTGACGGACGGGGGCATCCGTCGCGTTAATTCCGCCATCATTTCGAGCGGGCTCATTGGCTCCTGACCGATGAACAGGGACCGCTTCTTAAGCTCGGCCATGGCCGTGCGGGCCTGCTGTACCTCATCCACGATGGTCCTCACCTCGGGAAACATGGATTGAAATTCCTTGCGCACCTCGGCCTTCAAGGTTTGATAGCGGCTCGACTTGAGGCTGTACTGGACATAGAGATCGGCGGCGGCGAGAACCGCAAGGATTAGGGCTCCGATCCCGATGGTGCGGGACCGAGCCATGGCGCCCGTGGCTTCGCGGGAATAGGCGAACTCGCCCCGACGGAAATTCATCCGAGACGCTCCCGGCAGGCGGGCTCCTTTCAAAGCCAATCCCAGCCCGGGCCCGAAGACGGGATCCCATGGCGTGCCTTCCTCCGTGCCGAGCTTGGGAACACGATGAAGCGGATTCAATCCCAATTCGGAAGCCATGTGGGTCTCCAGTCCCCTAAGCTTTCCGCCGCCCCCGCACAGGGCAAACTCCGTCACGGAACCGTCTCCATCGGCACTCCCCATGTGGAACGAACGCGAAAGCTCATCAAGAAAGGGCGTCAGGGACTGCCGGATCACCTGCGATAAGCCCTTCTGGCCAAGCCCTGGAATTTCCTCATCGAGAAGACCGGCCTGTCGTTTCCAATCCTCCGCCTCCTCGAACGAAACGCCGAATCGTTCCATGACCGCCGCCGTGACATCCTGCCCCCCGTAAAGAATCGACCGGAGGTAAACCGGCCGGCCGCCGCGCATGACGCAAACGGCCGTTTTCACGGCCCCGATATCGACCACGGCCAGGCCGCCCTCCTCCATCGACCGCTCCGCGGCGGCGTTCTTCCCGGGCAGGAGATGACGGGCCAAATTCATCAAGGCCATCGCGTCCAGCTCGACCGCCTCGGGATCAATGCCGATGGCCGCCAGTTGTTTAAGAAAACCCTTCAGGAGCCCTATGGGAACGGCCGCCGCCACGAGACGCGTTTTCCCGTCGGAAGTCTCGACCACCTCGTAATCGACCACGACCTCCTCCAACGGATAGGGGATCAGGCCTTCGACCTCGAACGGGACCACCTTCTCGATCCGTCGCGATTCGCTAAAGGGAAGCGTAAGACTCCGGATCGAGACGAAGTGAAGCGGGACGGAAACCACGACCCGGTCGGTTGACAACCGGTTCTGGGCCAGCCACTCCTTCAAACCCGAGATGGGTTCTCGGGCCCATTCCCACGGCGAGATGACCCGGGGCCGATCATGGCGGTAAGCGCCGACCCATTCTATCCCCATGATTCCCTTGCGGAGTGAGACCGCTTTAACGGAGGAGGAACCCAGGTCCAGTCCGAGAATTTGCTGTGTGAAAACCGATCGCATCCGAGTTAACCCGTCCGGTAAACGGCCCATTCCCGTGCCGAATAACCATATGCCCTTGACCCACTGCGGAGCCCGGATCGATTGATCCCGGACGGCGCGAACGGCGTTCCATTGAGATAGACGGTCGGAGAGCGCAGAATGCCCCGCACGGCAAAATCAAGGTGACCATCCGGCGTGGCCATGGCCGTAAGCATCGCGAGCGGGCCCGTCGGACGGCGCAACGTCATGCGGGAATTAAAACTGAGCAGGCTGTCCAGAAGGAGCGGTCGGAGGAGAAGATTTCCGCTTCCCACGAGATCCAGCGCGTTCCCCTGGGCCGAAATATTCTCCAGGTTCGTCATACCCCCTTTAAGCGTCACCGTCCCGCTCAATCGGGCGAACCCAATCTGCCAACCGCGGTGCTCAACGTCCGTCGCCTCCATGGACACCATCCCCTGCCCCCGAATCCAGTCCTGGTTGATCCATTCGTGCTCGATCCGGGGAAATTGGATCGATCCGCCAATTTCTTCGGAGGGATATTTAAACCACGCGACCAGGGCGGCCAAGTCAAGACCCCGTCCGCTTCCGTGAAACGCGTAGCGGACGCCCGATCCGGTGGGTCGAAGAGCGAGTTCCCCGGTCACCTCGCCTCCCAGCAGTTGAACCGAAACGATCAGGTCCAGCCGGCGGCGGATCATCGACCCGATAGGCCATGTAATCGTGACCCGCTCCAACTTCATCGAAACGGGCGGCCGATTCAAGACAGGGTCCAGGGATACCCCTTCCCAAACCAGCTGAAGCGGAAATCGAACATGGCGTTCGGCAATCGACAGATGGACCCCCAGCGACCTCTCGATATGGGCCCGGAGCCAGTCGGAAAGTTTCCCCCAGGGAAACATCAGGTAGACCCAGAGGGTGATCACGACCATCAAGGCCGTGGCGATTCCGAACAGCCGGGCGAGTTTCACCCGGTGGATCCTCATCCAATTGATCAGACGATTCGCCATCAAGAGGTCTGTCCGAGCGGGATGTCCGTAATGGTGGTGAACGGACGCTGATGCCCCGAGCCATCCCTAAAGATGATCCTGATCTCCACGGCCTTCGGCAACGCGTTTCGCTCCACGGCATCCCATTCGTTCGACCAGATCTCCCCGTCGAAATACCGGAGATTAAGACCGTGAATCTTCTCGGCCAGTTCGAATTCCTCCAGGGTGACGCCCGAAAGGCTCAACAGATTGGTCTCCTCCCGGTGCAGCAGAACCCAGGTGGATTGGTCCGGCACGGCGGCCAGGGCGTAGTCCAGATGAGAAAGGGCTGGATCCTGGTTCCCATCGATGACCCGGGCGTGGGACAGTGCCGTGAAACTTAGAGAATCGGACGGCCTTCCGTCCCTTTCCTCGTCGGTTCCGACAAAGAGGGAAAACCCCGACGGGATTCCCGGCTGGGGAGGTCGCCAGTATGCCGACCGCAGATCCCGGGTCATCAGACTCAGACTGATCCGGGCCATCAGGCTCACCTCGGCCACGTCCTCCACTTGTTCCGTGGAGCGAACCACGGCATTGAAGGTGCTGTAGAGAATCGAAAGAAGCACCGCAACGATCCCGATCGCGACGAGGAGCTCCAGCAAGGTAAAACCCCGTTGAGGGTCCATCGAGGCGCTCACGGATTTTCCTTCATCATGAAGGTCACGAGGCTGACCGACCCCCCATCTCGCCCTTGTTTCCAACCGACCTCCATTTGGACCTCCCGCGCAAAATCGAACG
Source organism: uncultured Nitrospirota bacterium (assembly GCA_964372835.1). Lineage (GTDB taxonomy): Bacteria > Nitrospirota > Nitrospiria > JACQBZ01 > JACQBZ01 > CAYJTJ01. Next base: position 26,779 of record CAYJTJ010000001.1, on the reverse strand, counting down.
GCGTCGGGATCACCGTTTGGGTCCAGTGATACACCTCGTCCGGCTCGGGAAAGTCCCCGCTCAGAATTCCCAGGGGAGGGAAGCCGATCGTTTCGAGCTCCGACATCCTCTGCTGGGCCAAGAGCGTCGCGCGCGTCACGTATTGCGCCTCGTGGTGTTGAAGGATATCCCGATTCCGAAGGCCGAGAAGGACGACAAAGGCCACCGCCAAGACCGCGACCGCCACCATGACCTCAAGAAGGGTGAATCCATTCTGGTTGCTTCTCCGAGGGGTCACGGTCATACGCCCTGGGCCTCCCTCCCTCGCACGGCCCGGGGAGGATCAAAGGGTTTTCCGTTCCGTTTCCTCGATATATCCCTCATACACTTTGACCTTCCCCGTGAGCGGGTTGACGACCAGCGTCAGGGTGTTTTCGGCCTCATCCGTCAGACGCAAAACCGTTTTGTCCACACGCCCGACCGGATGAAAATCCGTATAGGCCTCTCCCAGGGCCGCCTTCCCCTGCCGAAGGGTGATCACATCCTTAAAGCGCACCGATTCCGGAAAAACGGTTCGCTTTAACAACGGTGACTGGGGCGGGGCCTCCTCGCCCTCCGAAGTTTGGACCGCGACCCAGTACTCGTGCCGATCAAGATTGTAATGAAGACGATAGGTCCGCTTGGTTGCGGCCGCCCGGTCGGCCAGAAAATAGATCGTCTGCACGAGCCGCCGAGCCGTGAGGCGAAGGTCGTTGGTTGAAACCCGCTGGAGGACGGGAAAAGCCAGGCCGATCACCACGGCCAAAATCAGAAGGACAGCGGCCAGCTCGATGAAGGTGAAACCGTCATTCCGCCGTGGCCGGCCTGGCCGGCCATTCACAATCCGGGTGATGCCCGCCCCCATTCCCGCCGGCCCATTGGGCCGGCGTTTAATCGAGATCCCAGCTTTCGATATCCGCATCCTTTCCTTCGCCGCCCAGCTCCCCATCCCCGCCGTAGCTGATCAGGTCATAATCCCCGTGACTGCTCGGGCTCATGTACACATACTCGTTGCCCCAGGGGTCCTTCGGTATTTTCGGGAGGTATCCCCCCTCCCGCCAACGCATCGGGATCACGCCAATGGTAGGCCTCATTACGAGGGATTGAAGCCCCTGTTCCGTGGAAGGGTAGATCCCGTTATCTAATTTGTAGAGATGCAGCCCCTGTTCGATATTCTTGATCTGAAGTTTTGATGTGGTCCGTCGGGCCTCATCGGTTCTTCCCATAATCTTGGGGACGACGATCCCGGCCAGGAGGGCCAGAATAAAGACGACCACCATGATCTCGATTAAAGTAAATCCGGACGTATTCCTTCGGATGCCGCGTCGTCCGGTCTCTCTTAAGCCGTCTCTCATCTCTACCTCACAATCTGACTGAGCTCAAAAATCGGAAGAAGAATGGCCAGGACGATGAACAAGACGATTCCCCCCATCAACAGAATCATCACCGGCGAGAGGAGCGCCGTCAGAGTCCCGATCTTGGCCTCGACCTCGTTATCGTACGCCTCCGACACCTTAATCAGCATCGGCTCCAGCTCACCGCTCTTCTCCCCGATCCCGATCATATGCGTGACCAGCGGGGGAAACATGCCGCTTTTCTTCAGGGGTTCCGCAAGGCTCTGCCCCTCGCCGATATTCTGGCGCGCCTGCTCGATCGCCTCCGTCAGGACGGAATTCTGAACCACATTCTTTACCACCTCCATCGCTTGGAGAACAGGCACGCCGCTCGTCAGCAGCGTGCTGAGCGTTCGGGAGAAACGGGAGATCGCCACCAGGAGGGTCAGGCGGCCGATCACCGGGAGACCCAGGAGGATCCGGTCATACCGGGCTCGGCCGTCCGGCGTCTTGATGTACTGTTGGATGCCGAACAGGCCGAGGGCCCCCGCCAGTACGAGGACCCACCAGTACAGGTTCAGGAAGTCGCTCAAGGCGATCAGGACGCGCGTCGGCCAGGGCAGGACCTGATGGACCTCTTCGAATACAAGCGTGACCTTCGGGACCACGAAGGTGATCAGGAAGAACAGGATCACGCTCCCGATGGCCATCATGAAGACGGGATAGGTGAGGGCCGTGATGAGGTGGTTCCGAAGCTTGACCTGATTTTCAAGATAGTCCGCCAATCGAAGCAGCATCCCGTCCAGGGTTCCGCTCGCCTCTCCGGCCTTGACCATATTAATATAGACCTCCGAAAACACCGATGGATACTGGGCCAGGGCTGCCGCCAGCGAACTCCCCTCCTTCACGCGTTCCCGCACGCTGGCGACGATTCGCTTCAACTCCCCCGGGTCCAACTGATCCACGAGGGCCGTGAGGGCCTCCATGAGCGGCAGCTTGGCCCCGGTAAGGGTCGCGAGATGGCGGGTCATCAGGGCAATCTCCATTAACCCGGTCCGCTCGATCACCTGGAGGCGGGAGAGAAGAGTTACGGGGGCCGCGGATCGGGGCCGGGTGCCCGCGTCCGGCCGATGTTTCGATGCGGCCTCGCCCGGGCCTTCCAGAAGATCGGTGGGATAGATTCCCGATTGGCGCAATTTCGACCGGGCGCTTCGCGGACTGTCCGCATCGATAATCCCGTTCACGTCGCGGCCCTGGGTCGTCAGGCCTCTGTACTCGTAGACCGGCATGGCGGGGCTATTCCATCACCAGTTCTTCCTGGGTCACCCGAAGCACCTCTTCCACCGTCGTGACCCCGTTGACCACCTTGCGGATGCCGTCATCCCGCAGCGTCCTCATCCCCTTTTCGATCGCACGGTTTTTGATCTGGTTCGAATCCGTCTTGCTTAGGATCATCTGGCGGATCTCCTCGTCGATCAGCAGTGTTTCGTAGATCCCCGTCCGGCCGCGGTAGCCCGTCCGCATGCAGGCCGGACAACCCACGGCGCGGTAGAAGGCCGGCCTCACCGATTCGGTCTTGAAACCCAGTTTGGCGAGCTCTTCCGGGGTGGGGGTGTACCCCTCGCGGCAGTCCGAACAGATCCAACGGACCAGCCGTTGGGCGACGATCGCGATCACGGAGGACGAAACCAGAAACGGCTCGATTCCCATATCGAGTAGCCGGGTGATCGCCCCGGCCGTATCGTTCGTATGAAGTGTGGAGAATACGAGGTGACCCGTGAGGGAGGCATGGATCGCGATCTCGGCCGTCTCCACATCCCGAATCTCGCCCACCATGATGACATCGGGGTCCTGCCGAAGGACCGATCGAAGACCATTCGCAAACGTCAGATTGATTTTCGGATTCACCTGCATCTGCCCGATGCCCTTCAACTGGTATTCAATCGGGTCCTCGATGGTGATGATGTTCTTGTCGGGCGAATTGATCCGGCTGAGCCCGGCGTAAAGGGTCGTCGTCTTCCCGCTTCCGGTGGGTCCCGTGACCAGGACAATCCCGTGGCTCATCTGGATGAGCTGGAGCATGATCTGCCGGTCCTCGGCCGTCAGGCCGATCTCCTCGAGGTCGAGGAGGCGGGTGCTCTTATCCAGAAGCCTCAACACCACGCGTTCGCCGTGAGCCGTGGGAATGACGGAGACGCGGATATCCACATCTCGGCCCGCGATCTTGAGGCTGATTCGTCCGTCTTGCGGGAGCCGTTTCTCGGCGATGTTCAGTCCGGCCATGATCTTGATCCGGGAGGTGATACTGGACTGGAAACGCTTGGGAGGGGTCAGAATCTTGTACATCACCCCGTCGATCCGGTACCGGATCTCGAGGTCTCGTTCAAAGGGCTCGATGTGGATGTCGCTGGCCCGATCCTTGACGGCCTGGAAAAGGGTCGAGTTCACCAGGCGGATTATGGGCGCCTCGTCCGCCGCTTCCAGGAGATCGATCGGTTCCTCAAGTTCGCTCGCCAGGAGGTCCAAAGGTTCCGCGCTTAAGTCTTCCACGGCCTGCTGGGCCGAGTCCGTGGGCCGGTCGTACACCTGGTGAATGCAGTTTAGGATCGACTTGGCCGGCACGAGGATGGGGCGAATATCTTTTCCCAACAACGCCCGCACATCATCCAAAGCGGCCATCTGGAGCGGATTGGAGAGGGCCGCCACCACGCGACCGTTCTCCTCGCGGACCGGGATCAGTTCGTACCGTTTGGCAAACCCGATCGGGACTTTTTCAGAAAGAGCGGCATTCACCTGGCCCGGAAGAAGGTCGGGCTGATACGGAAGCTGGAACTGAAGACCGAGCGCTTCGAGCACGGCCCCTTCCTTAACGGCCCGGGCCCTGACCAGAATTTCGCCGAGGCGTCCCCCCTTTTCTTTTTGAACCGCGAGCGCATCACGAATCTGGTCCGGCGAAACCGCGAACTTATCCTGAAGGATCTGACCGATTCGATGCCACGAGCGGGACATGGATCAGAACTACCTCGTGTCCTGCGGTGGGTTAACACGATTCAGGAAATCGTCCCTGAAATTCTGATTTTTGAGGATCCCGCCCGCCGTGATCTTCCGCATTTCCTCGCTCTTCAACTGCCGGATTTGGTCCAGATCCCGGTTCTCACGGACAATGTGGGGTGTGAGGAATATGAGGAGGTTGGTTTTGCTGATCCGTTTCGACTGAAACTTGAAAAGCCATCCGATCAGCGGGATATCCCCCAACAAAGGAATTTTCCGATCGACGGTCGAAACGTCATCGCGCATCAACCCTCCGATCACGACCGTCTGCTGGTTGGCAATGATCACCGTGGTCGTGGCCTCGCGCTTGTTCGTGGTCGGTCCAAGTTCCAACAGAACCGGTTGGGGGGTCTCGGCCAGGCTCGAGATCTCCTGCCGGAGATCCATCCGGACCCGATCCCCCTCCAGGATCTCGGGCGTGATCTCGAGCGTTACGCCCACATCCTGGCGGTTGATCTGACGCTGGGTAACGGCCCCCGGGGTCTGGCTCGTTCCCGTCACGAAGGGCACATTCTGGGCCACGACGATCTTCGCCTTCTGGTTATTCGTCGTCAGAATCTGGGGTGTCGAAAGGACATTGACATCCGATGTGTTCTGGAGCGCTTTAAGCAGGACCTTGACATTGATGGTACTGACACCCAAATCAAGGCCCGGAATGTTGGCCAAGGCCAGAATATCTTCGGGGGCTTGATTAAACCCGCCGAAGACCGTGGCGGACCTGTCGCTGGCCTGATACCCGCCCGCGGCGCCCAGCTCCGTTCCCAACTCTCGGAGGCGATCCTGGCCCACCTCCATGATGACGGCCTCCACATACACCTGGCGGCGCCTCACATCCACCTTCTGGATCACAAGCTTGAGCATCTCGAAATCGCGAGGCGAGGCCGTGATCAAGAGGGCGTTCGTGGCCTTGTCCGGAATGATCTGGACGATCCCCTCGAACTCGCCCGGGGCTCTCGTCCCAGGCCGTCCGGCCACCGGGGGAGCCCCGGTGCGGCTGACCACGCTCGTTAGGAGCTTGGCCGCCTCCTCGGCATTGGCGTTCTCCAGGTAGTACACATGGATATCCCGCTCGGGCGGAGCGTCGGCCGCGGGGAGGACCTGAATCATGTCCCCCGTGATCACGGCGGTCAGACCTTTAATCTCAAGGACGGACAGAAGCACATCATACACCCGATCCACCGGAATTTTAGCCGGGGAGAAAATCGTCACCTTTCCACGGACCCGTTCGTCGATGATGAAGTTCTTTCCGATGATTTCGCTGACGAACTTCACAAAGACGGGAAGATCCACATTATTGAAGTCCAGCGTCAGCATCCGCTCCCGGTTCGGCTTTGGAAAATCGGGTTCGGCGGGAGGGAGGGGTTGGGCCGGGGGCGTTTCCTGGGACTGGACACGCGGGGGGACAACCGTGAACAGAAAGGCCCCCAGAGCGAGCCCCGCGAAGAGGCGAATCGAACGCGAAGGATACGACAACCGGCCCCTCCTCAATCGATCCGCCCGGAAGCCGCCGTTCGAGGACCCCTTAACGAATTTCATAATTAAACGACTCTTTTTGATTGTTCCTCAGCACGTCCAACGTGATCCGACTTTCCTCCTTCAATTGGGTAAAGACGCGCATGAAGGTCTCAGGGTCCCCCACGTCGATCCCGTTGATCCGCTGGAGCACGTCGCCGTTTCGAAGCCCGATTTTCTCATAAAAGCTGGCCGGCGCGATCGAGACGACGCGGAACCCGTTATTTTTCCCATCCGGTCCCAGATTGGGAACGACTCGGGCCTTCGTGAGAAGCTGAGGGAGATTCTCGAGGGCCGCCGTGACCTCCTGCTTATCCAGAACCCAGCTGTTCGGGGAGACCGCCGAACGGGAGATCGGGGGAAAGGCCGCCGGGGTGGCCGTGGAGGACGGCCCCGAGGCGTTCTCCTCCTCGATATAGAGTACCTCGTGCGTGCCGCCGCGAAGCAGAGAAATCTCATTGCGGGTGATTTCAATTAACTGGGCATCCGCCTCGATCCAATCCCGAAGGCGATAGAGGCGTTGCTCTTTGGTCGCCGTGTCCTCCAAAATGGCCAAGGACTCCTCCGGTTCACCCGCGATCGTTCCGACCAATCGAACCCGAAGCGGGGGAAGTTGAACCGGAGACTGGACCATCTCCTCCGGGGTGGCGATGGCGGCCGAAGGCTGGATCCCAAAGATATTTCGCTCGACGATGGAGGAGTAGAGCTCGGCGGCCGGTTTCACTTCCACCTCCGGCGTGGTCGTGATCGCGACGGAGGGTGAGGGCGTCGCCCGATCGAGCTGACGGCCGATGAACAGGTTGATGAGGTCGGCCACAAAGTAACTGAAGCCCAGAAGAAAGGCGATATTTAGAATCCAGAGATTTCGGCGAATCATGGCAAACCCTCCTAGGCCTGTTGGCGTATAACCGGCTCGTTTCGTTGTCTCGGAAATAAGTATAGACCCTTTCTCAGAAAAGTTCAATTATCAAGGCATTATATCCTGCGGCGGCGGACCCTCCGCCACCCGAAAAACCCCACCAAGACGGCCCCGGCCACAAATCCCCCGATATGAGCAAACCAGGCCACTCCGCTGGGCTGTCCCAGACTGAAAGTGCCATAGACGAACTGCAGCAGGATCCAGAAGCCCAGCAGAACAATCGCTGGGAGCCGAACGAACTGTATAAAAAACCCGAGCGGAACCAGGGTCAGAACCCGGGCCCTCGGGAAAAGAACGAGGTAGGCCCCCAGCACCCCGGAAATCGCCCCGCTGGCGCCGATCATCGGCACGATACTTTCCGGTGCGGTCAAGGCATGCGCATACGCGGCGATCGCCCCGCTCAGCAAATAGAAAACCGTGAATCGAACGGGACCCATGACATCCTCAATATTGTTGCCGAAAATCCATAGGTACAGCATGTTTCCGAGGAGGTGAAACAGGCCGCCGTGGATAAACATCGAGGTGACGACTTTTCCTACAATCGGCATGGAGGAGGACAGTGTGACACTCCCCTTTTTTCCGGAGAGGGCCGTCACTCCATGAGTCATCTCGAACGGAATCGCTCCATAGGACCCGATGAAGGCCCCACCCTGCGGCCCCAGAGAGATCTGATAAAAAAAGACCATAACGTTGAGACCGATCAGCGCCGCCGTAACAAAAGCGAAATGCAATGTCGGATTCTCGTCGCGGATCGGAATCATAACTCGTCCATCTGAAGGCCTGGAGCATCCCGGAGCATCACCCTCGATAAGACGAGGTGACTTTCGAGCCCAAACTCCGCCGTGTCCTTAAGTCCTTGTTTTTGATTAAAAAACATAATGGCGCGCTTCGTATGGGGACCCAGAATACCATCCACCGTACCGAGATAAAGCCCTTGCACCTTCAAGGCCCTCTGGATCGTCCGGACGGAAGGGTCCTCCCCTTTTGATTTAAGGGGCAGACGGATTCCCGGCATCGGTTTCCAGTACAATGTTCCACGGCCGTCCCAGAGCGTTTTGAAAAGCCTCAGGTCAACCACGGCCCTCCCTTTTAAGGGATCGAGGATCGTGGCCTCGTGGTCGGAGAGGGCCGCGAGAACGACAAATGATTGGGTGGTCCCGCGACTCCAGGTGCCGCTCACCACAGCCGGAAGGTCGAACAGTCGGGCCTGATACAGATCTTGCGGCAGTGGATAGGAGGATAATCCCTGATCGGCCATGAGGCGATTGTCATTTGATTCGACAAACGCCTCAGGAGCGGGGTTCATTACTATCCCCCAGAGACGGAGAATTGTCAGGAGGGATGCCTTATGCGTTTGATCGGGACGGGTTACACGAAACACACCCTCCGCATCAAAGTCCGCCGCCATCGCCGGGGGCTCATGAAAACCGGCCCCACCGTCCGGCCGCGTTGGGATCGGCTCTGATTCGGTCCGGCCCCCTGAAACGGCCCCCGAGGCGATGGAAGGAACCGGCAGAGGGCTTTCATCGTCTCGGAGAGAGGAGTCGGAAGCCCGGGGCAGCCCCCAGATCGCGACGGCCAAAATTCCGAGGAGGAGCACCGCAAGGGCGATCCCCCCCGCGATAAGACCCGCCATCGGACGGTGATGAGCGGTTCGGTCCGCATGCCGGCTCCACCGGCCGAGCTCGGCCCCGTTGGATTTCTCGGCCTCGGTACCGGAAGGCGGATCCATCTCAGCCGCGGCCCGGACCACGGCGGCCTGATCGACGACACGGCTCTCCTGCGCATAGGCCGCCAAGAGGGCCTTATCGCAAAGGATATTGATCAAGCGGGGTACCCCGCCGCTGTGTCGATAAAGCTCTTCGAACGCCTTGGGCGTAAAAAACACACGCTCGCCGCTCCCGGCCACCCTCAGGCGATAGTTCACATAGTCTTCCGCCTCCCGGGGATCTAAGGGTTCGATATGGTAGCGGATCGCGATTCGCTGGTTGAGTTGTCGCAGGCTGGGATCCTTAAGCTTCGTCCTCAGCTCCGGCTGTCCCACGAGAAGGATTTGGAGCAGTTTGGCCGTGTCCGTTTCCAGGTTGGAGAGCATCCGAATTTCTTCCAGACATTCGACCGACAGGTTTTGGCTCTCATCGATAATCAGAAGGGCATTGGCCCCGTCCTCCAGGGTTTTAAGTAAGAATCGGTTCAGGTGGGCCACAAGCGCCTTTTTCGAACGGGCCTGTTCCGGAAGCCCGAAATCCAAAACGATGGACTGGAGAAGCTCATTGGTTCCCAGGCTGGGATTAAAGATCATGGAGGTCTGGATCTTTTTATCGAGTTTTTCAAGGAGAAGCCGCGAGAGGGTCGTCTTTCCCGTTCCGACCTCGCCCGTTACGACGATGAATCCCTTGCGTTCCTGTATCCCGTAACGGATATGGTCAAAAGCCTCTTCGTGCTTTTTGCTGAAGAAAAAAAATCGGGGATCGGGGGTTAATCGGAAGGGGGATTCGGTAAACTGGAAGAACTTCTCGTACATTTTAACGGGGGATCCTTCCCCTCGGGTCCCCGCTCATCCCGTCCGGCCCGGATCGACGCACCCGCGACGGGCGATTCCTCGGCCCGGGGCGGCCCCGGCCTCCGAGGACCCATTTACTCATACCGGTTCCCATTGAGATCGGAATATCGAATGCGCGTCTCCTTCTGGATCACCGTTCCGGCCCGGAGTCCGGGCCGGGCCTTGACATTCACGATGAAGACCTTCTTTTGGTTCGGGGCCAGTTCGGCCAGTTGCCACACCAAGCCGCCCTCCGGCCGTTCCGAGGGCTGGGGATCCGAATTCACGTACTCCAGCTCGTTGGGAAGGAGATCGGTGATCACCACGTTCCGGGCAATCCCCGAACCCGAGTTGATCGCGGTCAGTTGGTAGGAGATGATTCCACCCGGAATGCTGTCGCGGGCACCCTGTTGTGTGGAGATATGGACGATCGGCAGCGTGTAGTGAAGCAGTTTGGCCGTCCGGGCCGAGATCGCACGATCGAGGCGGGATTGGGCCACAAGGTGCGCCTCCAACTTCTGACCGTCCGATTGCCGAACCGGAACCGATAATCGAATCAAGACCGGAAAGGCTTCGCGGCTCAATAACTGGGAGGTTTCCGACAACACCGGTTCATTGGGCTGATAGAGACCATCCTGATTGAGGTCCTGGTAGATCACGCCCTCGATCGAGCCGTCGGCCTCAAGCCGCAACAAGAAGGAATCGGTTCCATTTCCCATGTTCTTTACGACGAAGGGCAGATCCAGGACATCCCCCGGCGTGACGGCCAACTCCTCCCGGGAGCCCTCCAACCTCACCATCGCCACCTGCAAAACCGTGACGGTGGGCGACGCCATCAGGAGCGGTTCCCCGCCCGCGGCCATATCGAGGCTTCCGCGGTTGATAATTTCCTGACCCGCCGTGGCCTCATCCCCCACCTTAAAGTGGACCTCCATCCGGAAGGAGGCCTGACCGCCCAAGCGGTCGAGCGTCCAGGCCAGCGTGCGGGAGGCCTGTTCAACGATGTTGGGCGTGGGCTGGGCCGAGAGGAAGATCAGGTTCGGATGATAGCCGTACTGGAATCGGACCTCCCGGGCTTCGGCGGTTCCGACGTTCTGGAGAACCAGGTTGTAGCTGAGGCGGTCGCCGGGCCTGACCCGCTCCTTATCGGATTTAAATTCCGCCCGAATCAACGGCCCCCGAGACGTGACCGAGGCCTTGACGAGCTGCGAAATGTTGGGATCATACTGGGAAGAAACCTGGATCTCGAATTCCTTCTTCAAGCCGTCCGGCATCGTTTGGGGCAGCCGGAGTTGGAGAAGAACCGAGGCTGAGCGGCCGACGTCCAGATTCGGCGTAACTTGGATCGGTCGCTCCCCCCCATCATGGCGGCCGTTCTCGTTTTCATCCAGGAAGAAGACGGGCTGGTACTCCGGAGGCAACGTTGTTCGGAAGCTGAAGGCATCTTCGGCATTCCCGGTGTTTGAGATCCTAAACGGAATCAGGCCGGTCTCCCCCGGATAGACCGACATCCGCTCCGAACGGCTCTCGACTTTGAGGTCGGCCACCTGAGTAATCGTCAGGGAAAACCCCTTCTGGATACCGCCCGATGGGATGGGAAGGGTCCGGGTG
>CAYJTJ010000001.1:0-15692 GCA_964372835.1 uncultured Nitrospirota bacterium | reverse complement strand
CGGCGCGGGAGAGACCGGTTTCTTTACCGCCGGCGGACGGGCCGGTTTCGGGGGCGCGGGCTTTTCCGCCGCGACCGGCGGCGACGGTTTTTCGGCGATCTCGCTCTGTAGTTTTAAGACAAGGGGGCTGCCCGGAAACTCCTTCCGGAGCTGATCGTATACCTTTTCGGAATCGCTCTTCCGGTTGAGGTCGAGGTAGGCCCGCCCCAACCAATAGAAGGCGAGGTCACGGATGTTGCTCTTGGGATATTTTTCGAGGAGCTCCCTGAACTTGACGGTCGCGGCCTCGGTATTCTTCTTTTCGAGCAGGGACTGTCCATCGTAAAACAGGGCGGTGTCCTCTTCCTCCTGCGCGGGAGCCGGTCCGGTCATAGAAAGGGCCAGGAAAACGGACAGCAGACCCAAGGCGGCCAGTCGCGAGAACCTCCGAGCGGATCCGATTTTCATGAGAACCTCTCCCCGTTCCATCCGATGGCCGAAGCAGGATTAATCTGTCACAATTCAATAGGTATGTCAACCGTTTTATCGTCAGAAACGGCCCGCTTTTGATGTGTCGGACCGACCTGTTTTCGAGGACAACTTCGATCCGGCGGCGTTGACTCGACCCCCTCCATGTGATATAACCCATTGGCTCTGTCTTGGCCCAAACCGCCTCCTAAGGGGATCCTCGGTGTTTCTCCGCTCCTGGCTAGGCATCCGCGTCGCCCGAATCCTCCTCCTGGTTTTCGAGATCGCGCTGGCCTACCGCGTGCACTACGGGTGTTCCTCCTTTTACGGCGACGCTTTTCTCGAACGGCGCCGTTCCCGCCTCCATCAACGGAAGGCCACGCGGCTCTATGATTTGGCGGTCGAACTCAAAGGAGTCCTGATCAAGCTCGGACAGTTCATGAGCGCCCGGGTGGATCTCCTGCCCCGTGAATACACGGATGTGCTGTCCCGTCTTCAAGATTCGGTCCCTCCGGCCGAGATCGCCTCCATCCGGCGACGGCTCCGGGCCGAGCTCGGAAATAATCCTGAGGAAGTATTCCATTCGTTCAATGAAAACCCCATCGCGGCGGCCTCTCTCGGCCAGGTCCACGAAGCGCGGCTCGCCAGCGGGCTTCGCGTCGCCGTGAAGGTCCAATATCCCGGCATCGAACGAATCGTCCATACGGATCTCCGGGCCGCCCGGTACGCCCTCGCCTTTCTCCAGCGATTTTTCCCCCAGGTCCGTTTCAACGTCCTCTACCAAGAATTTTCCCGAATCCTCCTTCAGGAGCTGGACTACATCCAGGAGGGGCGGAACGCCGAGAGATTTTATGGCCTATTTAAGGACGACGATCGGATCGTGGTCCCGCGGGTCATCTGGGAGCATACGACGACCCGCGTTCTGACGCTCGAATTTGTGGAGGGTATCAAGATCACCGATTTCGATGCGATTCGGGCCGCGGGGGTCGAGCTTCCCGCCTTGGCGAGCCTCCTGATGGAATCCTACATGATGCAGCTTTTTTCCCATCGGTTTCTCCACGGCGACCCGCATCCCGGGAACCTCTTCGTCCGGCCGTCGAGAGACGGGGGAGGGGGTCCCTCGCTGGTCTTCGTGGATTTCGGTCTGATGCAACCGCTCACTCTCTCCATGCGGGACGGAATCAAGACCACGGTCGGCGGGATCATCGATCGGGACATTCCCCGGATCGTTCGCGGGCTGGTCGACCTGGGATTCATCGCCCGGGGGCGGGACATCGGACCGATCGAAGCGATCGCGGCCTCCTTTATCGAGCGGTACCGGGACATCTCGCCCAAGGCCTTCCGAGACATCGGGCTCGCCGACATCGCCCATGACCTCGAGCAGATCTTCACCCTGTCCTCCGCCATTCAGATTCCCAATAACTTCATCTTGATCTGGCGGACCCTCGGAATGCTCAACGGGATCTGTTCACGATTGGATCCCAACCTGAATATCATCGAGTTGGCCAAACCGTACGCCGTTCCCTTTATTCAATCGGATGAGGGCCTGATCGATCGTGTCCTGAGGATCACACAGGAGGTCGGCCGATCGGCCATGGCCCTCCCCAAGGCGCTCGAAACCTTTCTCGAGGCGGCCAACCGCGGCGAATTCAAGACCCGGATGTCTTCCGAAGATGTCGCGGGTGCTTTGATGCGGCTTCATTCCCTCGTCTCTCGGGCCATCCTCGGGGCCTTTCTTCTCGCGCTGCTGGTGATCGGCCGCTATTTTTATGACCAGGGGCACGTGGTGGAGGGCCGCGCGGCCGTGACGGCCGCGATCATTCTTGCGGCGGTGTTGGGATGGTCGTTCCTCCGCGGGCGTCGATGAGAACCCCGGAACCGCGAAAGGAGACTTCCGATCATGAAATTCGTGCTAAAAGCGATCTTGGTCCTGCTGATTCTGGGAGCGGTCTACGGGGCCGGATACTTCTCCGGGGGCACGGAGCGGGTTAAGCTGACCCGCCTCCTGGATACCGTAAAGTTAGAAACCAAGGCGAAGGTGGCCGCCCTGGAGGGCGAGGTCCGGTCGCTTCGGTTTCGGATGCATCTCATTACGGCCCGAGACCGCCTCTTGGCCGCTCGATCCAATCTGGACGCGCGCAATTTCGGAACGGCGGAAAAGGACCTGAATTCGGCCCAGGCGGATCTCCGGGCGGCGATGAAATGGACGCTGCCGGAAACCGCCCCGCGCCTCGCCGGAATCGAACAATCCGTGGAGGGGGTCATCGAGATCGTCCGCCGATCCGACTCCCGGGCCGGTGCGAGACTGGATGGGGTAAAAACCGATCTCGACCGGCTGATCGAGCGGTCGTAACCGCCGATTGGTTCCGTCATGGCTCCTTCAGGACTTTAGGCGCGAATACGCGCAGGTCCGGTTTCGACCTCCCTGCTTGGCGGCGTAGAGTGCCTCATCCGCGCGTCGGATCAACATTTGCCGATCCCGGGCGTCCTCCGGATAGACCGCTATTCCCAAACTGATCGTGACTTTTTGAGGCGTGCCCTGGACGATGGGACAGAGGCCTTCGACCGATTTGCGGATTCGCTCCGCCAGCGCGTGGGCCTCTCTGGCCCCGGTATTGAGCAGGATGATCGCAAACTCCTCCCCCCCATAACGGGCCACGATGTCGATCTTTCGGACGGCCTGCACCAAAACGTCTGAAACCTGTTTTAAGACCTGATCCCCCGAGGGGTGCCCGAATTGGTCGTTGATATTCTTAAAGTGATCCACGTCGATCATCAGCAGACTGAATGTTCCTGCCTCGCGAGCCTGGCGTTCAAACTCCTCGTTAAGCCGCTCCTGAAACCGCCGGTGGTTGGCGACGGCGGTCAGGCCGTCCATCGTGGCCAACCGGTTCACCTCTTCGTGCAATTTGGCGTCGGCGATCGAGATGGCCGCCTGGCTACAGAGGGTCTTTAAGAATTCCTTGTGCTGCTCGTCAAAGGCCTTCGGACGTTGGGACGTCATCGCAAAGATGCCGATGACCCGGTCCTGGGAAATCAGGGGCAGCCCCAGGAACGACGAGGGTTTCATGTGAATTCCGCACCCGGTCGGGAAAATCCCTCGGCCCCGTTCCCGCTCGTTCATATCGAGCCGGATCAGGGGAACCCGACGCTTGACGACGATCGAGAGGAGACCGTCATGCAACGGAACATTGGCGCCCGGCAGCCGGGAATCGGAATATCCCCGTGCGACTTTCAGCTCGGCCCGGCGTTCTCCCGGCTCGACCAGAAGGATGAAACAGTGATCGTAGGGAATGATCTCCTTCACTTTGTCCGCCATGGTTTCGAGGCGGTGGTCCAACTCCAGCTTCGAACCCAAGGCCTCGCTTATCGCCATCAGCGTCGAGAGTTCCTGGGCCCGGATTTGGGCGGCCTGATGCTGCCGGCGGTTCTCCATCGCTTCCAACAATTGTTCCGAGACATTCAGGACGACCTGCTCGTCCTCCTCGCCGAAGGCCTCCGACTGGAGGCTGTCCACGAGCAAAATCCCCTCCAGGATCTCCCCCCGGACCAGCGGGCTTACGACCATCGACCCGACGCGGACCCAATGGCCGCAGTATCCCAAGGCCTCTTGATCGGGATTATAGCGCCCGATTCGGTAGAGACGTCGCTCCTTGGCGGAAAAACCGATCACCCCTTCCCCCACACCCAGCGTAAAATGCGAACGGATTTCTCTCGGATCACCTCCGGCGAACTTATGAATCCGGAATCGTTCTCCGCCCTCTTCCGGAAGGAAAAGCATTAAGTGATGGGACACCGGTAGTGCGGCCTTAAGCATCCAGAACAGTTTATCCACGGTTCGATCGAATCGCTCGTGGAGAGGGGCCACATTCCGATCGCGCTCATCGGGGGTGAGGGCCCAGATCTGATTCGGCTGACCCAGGCCCGGCAGGGGTTGAAAGACCCGGGCGCTGGCCCGGAATCGCTGTACGGTCGCCTTGAGCTCATCTTTTTCCTGATGCTCGGCCCGGAGGTAGGCCCATACCACCAATGGAATGAGCGACAGGCCGGCCGCCCAGATCAAGGCCCGACCCTGCAACTCGACCGGGGGAATCGGACCGGCCAGCAGATTCATCCCTTCCAGCAACAAAATGGCGGCCAACGCGAAGCCGTTTAAGGAAACATCAGCGAGGAGGGAGGTGAGGAGAACGATGAAAATGTAGATCAGGGTCAGAGGAGAGTTCAGGCCCCCGGTCATCTGGATGAAGGCGTTCGTCCCCAGAATGAGTATCGAAAGGCTTTCGATCTTGGACCGACGGTCCGTCGCCGCGCGGGAAATATAACGGATTCCCAACGAGGCCAGAACCCAGAGGAATCCGAGGGCCCACGGTCCAAGCCATCCATACCCCGGGAGCCCGGCCTCAAACATCCCGCTTCCGGAGAGGCCGAAGAGAACGATCAGGACGACGCCGGTATAATACTTCCGAATAAAAACGCCAAACCGATCCCCGATGAGTGGGCCGCCGAGGGTCTCGGTTCTTCTCCGCTGCATCGACTCACCGGGGCGGACGCAACCCGATGGGGCTGCGTCTAAAAGCGGACTCCGAATCCGACGCCATACTGAATCGCGGAATCCCGGCGCGGCCCCCAAAGGACGAGTTGCTCATCGGTAATAACGGGGTAGGTGTATTCGATTTCACCCAGCGGCTCTATCCGGTTCCCGCCGACCTCCCCCACCACCGTCAGCTCCCGTCCCGGCCCGTAGACGGCCGGATCGAGAAACCCTTCATGTCGCACCAGGAAACGTCCTTGGGATGCCCCCGCCAAGTCGGGCCGATCGTCCCGTCCCAAAGGACGTTGGAGCAGTTCAATCCAGGTCCCTTCCTTCGTATTTCGGGTCTGGATGATCTCGCCCCCCCACAGCACGATCGCCCCCTTGTAGGCCTCTGCATCCGCAAAAACCGAATCGAACGTGGCCGAGGGATCCAGTCGCGTGCGGACCTCTTTCGAAATGGCGCTCGTGCACGCGCCCACCCCCATCAGGAGGATTCCCAACGACAACAGGCCCCAAAGGGCACGGCCTCCTCTTTCAGACCCAGATTTCACCATTCGGCCCGAGCTCGGGGACAAGCTTGGCGCGACCCGCGAAATTAGGAAGCCGGGCTCTCCGTCTTCTTGGCCTCGGCCTTTTTTTCCTCTTTCTTCGCCCGTTTCTTTTCTTCTTTCCCTAATTCTTTCTTTTCTGCCTTCACCGCCTCCGCGGGTTGGGCGGCTCCCTTGACCTCGGCTTCATCCTTGGCCAGCTTTCCGCGTTGGGTCATGGCGATGAGGACTCGCCGACGGCGTTGAAGCCGCTTGAGCCGCTTCCGATCGTACCGAAAATCCGCAGGTCCCGGGCCTTCCCCGGTCCGGGTCGGCTTATCCGAAATTGACTTTTTTACGCGTTTTATTTTTTCTTCCAGTGTCGGAATATCCACTCGCATCCATCCTCCTCCGAGTTAAACGCCCGAATTCCGTCCCGCCCTATGAACCCAGCCACCGAACCGTTCATCCCGGGCCGGGACCCCGTTCATCTTACGGATCTTTTCGGGTGACAAATGTTTCCAGATTATCCTCGCGAGCCAGTCGGTCGGCCAGGCGAGCGGCCTGGCCTTCTCGGCGAAGCGCCCCGACACGGACCCGATAGATCGTCCCCTCTCTCATCGCCACGGAGGCCAAATAAACGTCCGGATATTTCCGACTCAGAGCCGCCACCAGGCGTCTTGCATTCTCCTTATTCTCGAAGGCGCCCACCTGAACTGTGAAGGAAGACGGGTCCGGGCCGCCTGCTCCCCTATCGAACCGAGACACCACCTCGATCGTTACCGGAGCCACGCCCGACCCAACCATGTCGAGCCGGCGGGCGGCCTCGTATGAGAGGTCCAGGTGACGCCCACGGACGAAGGGCCCCCGATCGTTCACTTTGACCGCGACCGATCTTCCGTTTTCACGATTCGTGACTTTGACCACGGTTCCCAGGGGAAGGAGGCGGTGTGCCGCCGTCAGCCCGTTCATGTCAAACACCTCCCCGCTGGCGGTTTTTCGCCCGTGGAACGGCTCTCCGTACCAGGAGGCAAAGCCACGCTCCCGGTAACCGACCGGGTAGTCCTCCGGGGTTCTCGGAAGGGAGGCGCAGGAAGCAACGATTAGACCGAGAAGACCGAACCCCGTAAAACGCAAAACCCGAAAAATCCCTCCCCCCTCTCTGATGATGCCTCCTTCCCCAAGCCATCACGACCCGCCGGGAAGGCGGATTTTGACGACCCGAACCTTACAGCGCGGACAATACCCGTTGGGGCTTAGATCTCCATCGCAAGTCGGACAGGCATCCTTTCGTCGGGAGGCCGACCGCCTTTCCGCACCCCGCCGGCGGCTGTTGTTCCGTCGATCCGCCTGGCGCCGGTCGTATAAGAGATCCCGCCGGTCGTTGGAAGATCGCTTCTCGTTCCCGGCACCCGGGGTCTTCTTTATCCGGCTCAAACCGATTCTCCTAGGTTTCCCCGGCTCCGGTCACTCGATGGGCCCTGTGCCCCACAAACCGCGCCGTTTCGCACGCGCCTCCGTTTCGAGATTCCGGAGCCGTTCCGAGAAACGGTCGTTCGGAGGATAAATGCGCACGACCGCGTATCCCGCCGATACCAGTTCAGCGTTCACGAACCGATCTCCCGCATAGACGTAGGCCAGGAGGCGGTTGTGACGATCCCGCGTCTGGCGATCCAGTTCCAACCGGACCGTCCGGTCCCCGACGAGCCGGCGGTTCTTCTCGAAGGCCTGGATGGCAAACGGCTCCGGAGATTCGATCCAACGCCCCTTCACCTTCCTGCGGATTTCCGGCGCGTCGATCCCGATGTACCGTACCCTTTCCCCGTTCACCAGCTCGATCGTATCTCCGTCGATCACGCGGCCCACCGCGGCCTGGCGAGGCCGTTGGGTGAACTCTGAATCGGCGCGTGTCGGATCCGGAGGCGGGCTCAGCAGGACGGAAAGGATCAGGGCCACGCTGAGAAAGGTCGGGACGGATCGTTTGGGACGGGGATTTGATGCTGTCAGCTGCGTTTTTTCGATTGGACCTCTTGTTTCTTGATCCATTGGCCGATATCATCCATGGTCCGGTCCTTCAGGTTCAAGAATCGCACACCCACACCCTCCGAGCCGCCCTCTTCCCCGGCCAAGGGTCGGGTCCAGGTCACCTCGCCCGTGCAGCTGATCTTCGTTTTATTATCCGGAAGGACGAATTCCACCGGAAACTGCTCCCCCACCTGGAGGGCACGATCCGTGGACATGAAAATGCCGCCCGGTCCGAGGTTGGCGCCACGGGCAATGAATACTTTATTATACTTTTTCCATCGCACTTCCAGGACCATGAGGGGGGAGCGGAGGGAGCGACGCTTCTCGATAAATCCCTTGACTCCATCCTGACTTAAGGCCGATGATCTGGAAGGCGAGGCCGACTTGGTCTTCAATTCGGTCCCTTGCGGTTTGGCCCTATTGGGTCCCCACTATAACAATTTCGAATCTCCCCGTCAAGGAGTTTTGGGGTCGCCCCACTCGCCGGTCCTTGACAAACCATTCCGCAGGATTATTATTGAAAGAGGATGCCACGGAGATGACCGTCATCGAACACCTTTCAGGCAATCTAAAGAACGAGACGCTTCCCGAACTGTTTCTTAAACTTCATGCCTCCCGAGCCACCGGAATGCTCACGCTCCAACGGGAGAAACAGGTGAAATGGATCTATGTCAAGGAGGGCCAGATCATCTTCGCCGGCTCCAATCAGGAGGCGGATCATCTGGGAAACAGGCTGATCCGTGCGGGTAAGCTGACGCCCCCGCAGGTTGAGGCTGTGTTGAAGCTGCAGAGCGCGGCCCATAAAAAATTCGGGGCCATTGTGGTTGAGTTGGGTTTTATGGATCCCAAGGAACTTTTTGAGGAATTAAAACGGCATGTCAAAGAGATTATCATGAGCGTGTTCCTATGGGAGATCGCGGCTTACCGCTTTCGTCCCGGGCCGCTTCCCCCCGATGTCATCGCCCTCGTGATCGATCCCGTACGGCTGATTTCCGAAATCATCCACCGGATTTTAGGCCAGACCCCCTCGACGAAAAGCCGGAGTCCCGTTCAACCGGACTCTAATGATCCTCCGTAAAAGCCAGCAGGGCGATGCTTCGGGCCCGTTTAATCGCCAGCCCGACGACCCTCTGGTGGGAGGCGCAGTTCCCCGAAATTCGCCTCGGAACGATCTTTCCCCGCTCGGTCACGAAATTTCGCAACGTGGCGGTATCCTTGTAATCGATCCCCTCTATCTTGTCGACGCAAAAGCGGCAGTTTTTCCTCCGCTGATAAGATCGGGTCCTTTCCATAATGCTCTAATCCTCCTTCACGTCATCCGACTCCGCGGTATTGGGCGAAATCATCGCCCTCCCGAGCCGATCCTTAAAACGGGACATCGCCCTCCGCCCCTCCCGTGGCCCCCTCCCCTTCTTCCGGCATGGTTTCTCCTTTGGCGCCGGCCTCGGGGCCTGCGGCGGAGCGGCGGGGCATGAACCGAACGGCCTGGGCGACCACCTCATGCTTGCTCCGCTTCTGCCCGTCCTCGGATTCCCATCGCCGCTCCTGAAGCCGTCCATCCACGACCACACTCTGGCCCTTATTGAGATACTGGCCGCAGTTTTCAGCCTGCTTCCCGAACACGACGACGTCGATGAAGCAGACCTCTTCCTTGAGTTCTTCGCCCTGCTTGTACCGGTGATTAACGGCCAAGCGGAAGTTGGCCACCGCGGTGCCGCTGGGGGTGTAACGAATCTCGGGGTCCTTTGTAAGGTTTCCGATCAGAATGATCTTGTTGTAACTGACCACTGTGTCTGCCTCCCCTCCGGCCCCCGCCTAGGCGGCCCGGCCCTCGTCCCGTGTGGAGCCGGGCCTGGAACGGGTGGGCTTCCCCTCCTCCACCGAGCTTGAGGGGATCCCCCCCGCCTGGGCCTCCGCCGCCCGAACCGTCAGGAACTTCAGGATCGAATCCTCAACCCGATAACCCTGTTCCAGCTCGCTGACCACCTTCCCGCTTCCGGTAAACCGAAAAATGACGTAGGTCCCCTTCCGTTCCTTCTTGACCTCGTAGGCCAGTTTGCGTTTTCCCCAATTTTCGGCCTGACTCACCTGGCCGCCGTTTTTCTCTACGATCCCTTTCATCTTTTCGATGACCCTACCCACTTCGTCATCGGCCAGATTAGACCGGAGAATTATAATCGACTCATATGCCGCCATATTTTTTCTCTCCCCCCTCGACCGCCCCGGAGCCGGATTTCGCCGCCCGGAGCGAGGCTTCGTTTATTAATCGAACCCTCTTTGTATCATATCGGTGCCGTCCAAATCAAATGCCGCGCTTTTATCCCCGCCCCCGGAGCGATCTCAGACCTGAAATCTAAAAAAGAGAACATCCCCATCCCGGATGAGATAGTCCCGCCCCTCCACACGCAGCAGCCCCCGTTCCCGAACCACCGTCGCGCTTCCGCAGGCGATCAGATCGGCATAAGAAAAGACCTCCGCCCGGATGAATCCCCGTTCCATGTCGCTGTGGATCTTTCCCGCCGCCTGCGGAGCCCGTGTATTCTTCGGAACGGTCCAGGCCCGGGCCTCCCGTTCTCCCGCGGTAAAAAACGTGATCAAGTCCAGGAGGCGATACCCGGCCTCGATCAGTCGGTTCAGTCCGGACTCGCTAAGCCCAAGCGCCTTCAGAAAGGCGGCGCGATCCTCCGCGGGAAGCGCCGTCAGTTCCTCCTCCACCTTTCCGCTGATCTCGATCACGACAGCTCCCTCGCCGGCCGCCGCCTCCTTCACGCGGCGAAGGTGCGCCGTCTCCTTCCCCAGCTCCGATTCGGCCACGTTGGCCACATAGACAACCGGCTTATCCGTGAGGAGCTTAAGTTCACCCAACCACCGCGCCTCGTCGGCGTTAAGGCTCATTCCGTGAATCCTCCGCCCGTCGGACAGACGGGCCTGGAGATCCTCCATGAATTTCTGTTCGGCCGCCGATTTGGGATCCCCGGATTTCCCCTTCTTTTCCACGGCCCCAAGCCGCCGTTGGACCGATTCAAGATCGGCCAGTATCAATTCGGTCTGGATGATCTCGATATCCCTCCCGGGGTCCACCGAGCCCGAGACGTGAGCGATGTCGGGATCCACAAAGCATCGGACGATATGGACCACGGCATCGACGTCTCGGATATGACTTAAGAACCGGTTGCCCAGCCCCTCGCCTTGGCTGGCCCCTTTAACCAGGCCGGCGATATCGACGAACTCCACCGTCGTCGGAATGACCCTCTTCGACCGAAAGATCTCGGCCATGCGGGTTAGCCGCGGATCCGGGACCTCGACCACCCCGACGTTGGGATCGATCGTACAAAAGGGATAGTTGGCGACGGGCGCCCCGGCCGCCGTCAGTGCATTAAACAGCGTCGATTTACCCACGTTGGGGAGACCGACAATACCGCAGTTAAATCCCATAACCCCCGGCCGCCTCTTATACCAGGAAGGGAATCATGAGGAGGGCCACGATATTGATGATCTTAATCATGGGATTGATGGCCGGACCGGCGGTATCCTTGTAGGGATCGCCCACGGTATCTCCCGTGACGGCCGCCTTGTGGGGGTCGCCGCCTTTACCGCCGAAGTTCCCCTCTTCAATATATTTCTTGGCATTGTCCCAGGCCCCACCGCCGCTGGTCATCGAGATCGCCACGAACAGGCCGGTGACGATGCTTCCGACGAGAACCCCCCCGAGGGCCTTGGGGCCGAGAAGCAGCCCGACCGCGATGGGGGTGAGCACGGGGATCAATCCCGGGATGATCATCTCGCGGATGGCCGCCCGGGTCACGATGTCCACCGCCCGTCCGTAATCCGGCCGGCCCGTGCCCTGCATGATCCCCGGTATTTCCCGGAACTGCCGGCGGACCTCCTCGACGATGAGGCCGGCCGCCTTTCCAACCGCCTCCATGCTAAACGCCGAGAAAAGGTAAGGAAGCAGCCCCCCGATGAACAGCCCAACCAGGACATAGGGATCGCTTAAGGTAAAGACCATGACCCGGGCCATCTGCCGGGCCAGTTGATTGTTCAGATCCTGAGTGTAGGAGGAAAACAGAACGATGGCGGCCAGGCCGGCCGAGCCGATCGCGTAACCTTTGGTGACGGCTTTTGTCGTGTTGCCGACCGCATCCAGCGGATCCGTCACGGCCCGAACCGATTTATCCAGCCCGGCCATTTCGGCGATCCCGCCGGCGTTATCCGTGATCGGCCCGTAGGCATCCATGGCGACCACCATGCCCGTCATGGAAAGCATCGCCACGGCCGCCACGGCCACGCCGTATAGCCCGGCCAGGTGGAAGGAGACCAGCACGGCGGCGCCGATGACGAGCACCGGCAGCGCCGTCGATTTCATGCTGACCGCCAGCCCGGCGATGATGTTTGTCGCATGGCCGGTGGTCGAGGCCCTCGCGATCCCCCGGACCGGCCCGAATCGCGTCGAGGTGTAATATTCCGTGATCATCACCATCGCGGCCGTAACCACCAGTCCGACGAGCACCGTCCCATAGAGCGCGCTCCCCTCGACGCCGTCAAATCCCTGGATAATCCAGTTCGTGATGGGATAGAGAACAATCGCCGAAAGCATGGCCGAGACCGCAAGACCCTTGTAGAGGGCCCCCATGATGTAGTCTTTCGCGCCGAGCCGGGCGAAGAAGGTTCCGATGATCGAGCCGAGGATCGCGACGCCTCCCACAATCAGGGGATAGACGATCGCGGCCTGGCCCCCCTTGAAGATCAGGACGCCCAGGAGCATGGTCGAGATGATCGTGACGGCGTAGGTCTCGAAGAGATCCGCAGCCATCCCGGCGCAGTCCCCGACGTTATCCCCGACGTTGTCCGCGATGACGGCCGGATTCCGCGGATCGTCCTCGGGAATCCCGGCCTCGAGCTTTCCGACCAAATCCGCGCCGACATCCGCGGCCTTCGTGAAGATCCCGCCGCCGAGCCGGGCGAAGAGGCTGATCAGGCTGCCGCCGAATCCGAGCCCCACGAGCGGCGTCAGTTCCACCGCCTCACCGGCCGGCGTCAGGGCCAGCAGGACGGCGTAATACCCGGCCACCGAGAGCAGTCCCAGCCCGACGACGAGAAGGCCCGTCACCGAGCCGCCTCGGAACGCCACATTGAAGGCGGCCGAGAGCCCTCGTTTGGCGGCCTCGGCCGTCCGGACGTTCGCCCGAACCGAAATATTCATCCCGATATAGCCGGCCGCCGCGGAAGCGACCGCCCCGATCAGAAACCCGATCGCCGTGGCCCAGCCCAGCATCACCCACAACAGAACGAACAGAAGGATTCCCACGCCCGCGATCGTCGCGTACTGGCGGTTTAAGAAGGCCTTCGCCCCCTCCTGGATCGCCCGGGCGATTTCCTGCATTCGGTCCGTGCCGCTCGGCTGCGCGAGAACCCACCGCGCCGTCACGGCGCCGTAAATTACGGCCGCCGCTCCGCAAATTAAGGCAAATCCGATCGACCCATTCACCAGATCCATACTCGGCTCCTCTCCCGACCTGCTATTAATTCGATCTCGACCCTACGATGGGTTATAGCGGTTCATGGCCCTCTCGGGTCCATCCGTCAGAAAACAGTCCAGAGCAGCCACCGCGCGGACTATCGCCTCACGGAAAACAGGCTTTTCCTCGGGAAGGAAATCCGACAGAACGCATTCCGCCGCGGGAAGCCCGGCCGGCGGGCGTCCGATTCCGATACGGAGCCGGAAAAATTGAGGGGTCTTAAGTGAGGCGATGATGGACCGGATCCCCCGATGCCCCCCGTCTCCGCCCCGGGTCTTGAATTGAAGCCGTCCAAGACCCAGATCCAGATCATCGTGCACCACGAGCAGGTCCGAGGCGCCGGTTCCGGTCTCCCGGAAGAGGTCGACAACGGCCGGTCCGCTTCGATTCATGTAGGTCTGCGGTTTGGCCAGGATGAGGGATGCGTCTTCCAGGTCGGATCCTTGGAGGGTGCCACGGGCGACAAGGAGTCCTAGAGGCGACTTCCGAAAGGGGATGGCCAGGGACTTCGCATAAGCATCCATGACCATAAAACCTGCATTGTGACGACTATTCCGGTACTCTTTCCCGGGGTTTCCAAGGCCCAAAAGGATCTTCAATCGGAACCTGACCGACCTTTCGCTTCAGAGACTCCTTCGGATGACCGCCGTTTCCAAAAAAAGATGGGGCCTAATCCTTCTCGCCGGTCTTTCCGCCGGGGGCACCCGACTTCGGAGTCTTCCCCTCTCCCTTCGCCTCGGCCTTCTCACCCGGTTTCGCGCCCGGCGCCTCGCCGGGGGCAGCACCCTCCTCGGCCTCGCCCTCGGCCGCCTTCCCGATCACCTCGGGTTCCTTGGCCTCGCCCGCCGGCGTCCCGGCCAGGATCTCCTCGAGCTTCGCCTCGGACATCGGGGCCGCCACGGAGACCACGGCCAGATCCATATCTTCCAGAATCTTGATCCCTTCCGCCACGCCGAGGTCGCGGACATGGATCGTCTCCCCGATCATAAGGGGACCCGCGTCGAGCTCGATATGGTCCGGGATCACGGACGGAAGACACTCGATCTCGACCTCACGGAGGTTGTGGGAAAGCACGCCGCCTTCTTTCACCCCGGCCGGCGTCTCGCCCTTCATCACGATGGGAACCCTCACGCGGATCGCCTTCTTCATGTTGATCTCGAACAGATCGGCATGGAGGAGGGCCCCGGTGATCGGATCCTTCTGAAAATCGCGCAGGATGGCCGTTCGTTCCTGGGTGAGGTCCCCCCCTTTAATTTTCAGGTTGATGAGGGCGTTTTCTCCCGATGCGGATTTTAAGATCTTGATCAGTTCGGCCGGCCGAATCGAAAGAAGGCGCGACTTTCCCTCGGCGTACAACACGGCCGGTATCCTTCCCGCTCGGCGAAGACTTCTCGCGACACCCTTGCCGCTCTCCTCACGCGGCTCCACTTCCAATTCGACGCGTTGCATCGCTCACTCCTTGGGGTTACACGTTAAACAAACAGTGAACTGACCGATTCTTCATTATGGATTCGGCGGATCGCCTCGCCCAAGAGAGGCGCAACGGACAGCACCTCGATCTTTTTGCAGGTCTGACTCCGGCCGGCCGGCGGGATCGTGTTCGTCACAATCACCCGATCGAGCGGAGAGTCATTGAGCCGTTGGAGCGCCGGACCGGACAGGACGGCATGCGTGCATCCGGCCAAGACCCGCCGGGCTCCCTTCTCGGCGCAGGCCTGGGCCCCCTGCGTAATCGTGCCGCCCGTGTCGATCATATCATCCAGGAGCACCACGTCCCGATTCTCGACGTCTCCGATGATATTCATGATCTTCGCCTGATTGGGCCCCTCCCGACGCTTATCGATAATCGCCAGTCCGGCCTTAAGCCGCTTGGCGAAGGCCCGGGCCCGTTCCACGCCGCCCGCGTCCGGGGAAACGATCACCAGGTCCTTCAGATCCATGGACTTCAGATGGTTCAGCAGAACGGGCGTCGCATACAGATGATCGACCGGGATATTGAAAAAGCCCTGGATCTGACCCGCGTGGAGGTCCATCGTCAGGACCTTCTGGGCCCCCGCCGTCGTAATCAGATCGGCGATCAACTTCGCCGTAACCGGGACGCGGGGCTGATCCTTGCGGTCCTGACGGGCGTATCCGTAGTAAGGGATCACGGCCGTGATCCTCCGGGCGGACGAGCGCTTCAGCGCGTCCAGGATAATCAGCAGCTCCATCACGTTTGTGTTCACGGGATCCGAGCAGGACTGGACGACGAAGATATCCATCCCGCGGACGTTTTCCTCGATCCGGACCATGATCTCGCCGTCGCTAAAGGTCGAAACGGTCATCGCCCCGAGGGGGATCCCCAGATGGTCGCAGATCTCTTTCGCCATGGGGAGATTCGAACTGCCCGAAATGACTTTCAGCTCATTCAACATAAGATGCACCCCCCCCCAAGATTCGAGGGGCTTCCCCCGGTCCCGCCACGATGGGATAGCCCTTCGACTCGGCCTCAACGAACTTAACCCCGCTCAGGGCACTCGCCTCGCCCACCGTGGCCAGCCATGAGCAAGCGAAGCGAGTCGAATGGTTCGGAGGTAGGGATTCGAACCCCAATTCGCAGCTCCAAAGGCTGCTGTCCTACCATTGGACGACCTCCGAATG